>DWYT01000042.1 GCA_019118545.1 Candidatus Mediterraneibacter merdavium
AGTAAGAATAGAAACCGAAAAATACAAAAAGGAAAAAGAAGCAAAAACGGTATTGATCCCTTTCCATGCGGACAGACAGTTAGATTATGAGAAACAGGTCTTCTACCGCGGCGGATATCTTTTCCTGCAATCTATTTATTATCAGATGCAGATGCCTAAAGTCTGCCGGAAATTAAAACAGAAATATAAATTCAAATATGATATCAACGCCATCCTTTCCGACCTGGTCTATGCCAGGATCCTGGAACCTTGCAGCAAGCGTTCTTCCTACAAAGCTGCTCTGGAGTTTTTGGAGAAACCTTCCTATCAGCTTCATGACGTATACCGCGCGTTGGATATCCTTGGTACGCAATGCGACTTGATCCAAGCAGAATTCTATAAAAACAGCCGTTTCCTTGGACAAAGAAATGATAAGATCCTTTATTATGACTGCACGAATTATTATTTCGAGATTGAGCAGGAAGACGGCAGCAAGAAGTATGGAAAGGGAAAGGAGCACAGACCGAACCCGATTATCCAAATGGGACTTTTCATGGACGGGGACGGAATCCCCCTTGCATTTTCCCTTTTCCCGGGAAGCGCAAACGAGCAGACTTCTCTGAAACCTCTGGAGAAGAAAGTTCTTGGGGATTTCGGATGCCAGAAATTCATTTATTGCAGCGATGCTGGGCTGGGGTCGGAAGCTATCCGGGAATACAACCATATGGGAGAACGGGCTTATATCGTAACCCAGTCCATCAAAAAGCTAAAGAAAGAAGAAAAAGAGTGGGCGCTAAGCCCAGAGGGGTTTAAACGGGTTTCCGATGACATGCCTGTCGATATCACGAAGCTGCCGGAAGACGACAAAGGGCTTTATTACAAGGACGAACCGTATACTACAAAAAAACTGCACCAACGCCTGATCATAACGTATTCCCCAAAGTATGCCTTATACCAGAAATCCATCCGCAGCAAACAGGTGGAGCGGGCACAAAAAATGCTGGATTCGGGGAACACAAAAAAGAACCGGAGGAACCCGAATGACCCGGCACGTTTCATTGGAAAGACGGCTGTTACAAAAGATGGGGAAGCTGCGGAGATCAGGCAATACCTAGATCTGGATAAGATTGCGGAAGAGGAGCAGTATGATGGGCTTTATGCAGTATGCACGGATCTTTTGGACGATGAGGTCGGCGGCATTTTAAAAGTAAGCGAAGGCAGATGGCAGATCGAGGAATGTTTCCGGATCATGAAAACAGATTTTTCTGCAAGACCGGTTTACTTACAGAATGAGAATCGGATCAAGGCACATTTCCTGATCTGTTTTCTTGCACTGGCTCTCTATCGGTTTCTTGAGAAAAAGCTGGAGCATAAATATACCTGCGAAGAGTTGTTGGATGCTCTGAAAGCAATGAACTTTGCACAGATACAGGAGCAGGGATTTATCCCACTGTACAAAAGGGGGAAAATCACAGATGACCTTCACGAAGCCTGTGGTTTCCGGACGGATTATCAATTCATAACCAGAAGTAAAATGAGGACAATCCAGAAAAAAAGTAAGGGAAAGGAATAAATTACTATACTCCGTGACAACGGTAAAAATCGCTGTAGCCCAGTAAATACAAGGGATACAGCGATTTTCTCCTTCATCAACTGTCAAAGACGGGATTATATGGCATGCGCAGTAAAAAATCAATTTAAATGGTGTATTTCTGGAGAGACACGGCGATGGATAGACAAAGAAAAGCCTATATCCGCAAATCCCCGTTGGAGAAATGCCGGATACAGGCTGTCTTTCATCGATTCAAAAGGTTCACTGACCTTTTATGTATTCAGTTTTAGAGTTTTTTCCTTGCCTTCATCTCTGAACGCTTCTTGCCGTACCAGAGAAGGATCACCACATAAGCCACAGCCGCAACAGCTCCTACGATATAAGCTGCTGTCCACGGTACGTTAAAGCCGATCTTTGCGTTCACGATATATGTAACTGTGATAAACGTATACCAGCATCCCGGTACAAGCGGAATCCATGCAAACTTTCCTCTTCCCGTCTCGAACATCCAGATTGTGATAGCCAAGAATGCGAACAGAGAAAGCGTCTGGTTGGACCATGCAAAGTATCTCCACAGAGTATTGAAGCCTGTCGGACTGCTCTTTGCGAATACAAGAATCGCCGCAACAACCACGAAAAGTATTGCCGAAAGTCCGAGGCGCTTCGCCTTGTTAGTCGCATCCATATGAAGAGCATCCGAGATCGAAAGGCGGAGAGAACGAAGCGCCGTATCTCCTGATGTGATCGGGAGCACGATAACTCCGATAATAGCGATGATACCGCCTACCGGTCCGAGGATATCCTTACAGATAACGCCGATGGTTCCTGTCGCCAGAGAAGCGTCCGCAGACTGCAGTCCGAGATTGTACACTCCCATAGCTCCTGCTGCCCATACCATAGCGATGAAACCTTCCAGAATCATCATGTTGTAGAATGTCATACGACCCTGCTTCTCGCTCTTCATTGTACGAGAGATGATCGCCGTCTGCGTTGAATGGAATCCGGAAAGGATACCACATGCTACCGTAATAAAGAATACCGGAATAAAGTGATTTCCGTTAAAGTAATCGCCGTATGCTATCAGTCCGCCGTTCCAGTCATCCCACAGCTCCACAAGCGGATACCCCTTTACAAAGAGGCCGATGAATACGCCGATAGCCGAAAACAGAAGAACCGCACCGAAGATCGGGTAAATACGTCCGATGATCTTGTCGATCGGGAATAACGTTGCGATCAGGTAGTACACGAAGATCACGCCGTAGATCACCCATGTCGATACAGATGTGGCAGCTCCGTCAAAACCGAATACCTGTGTCGCCGCAATATCTCCCGGTGTGTAGATGAATACCGCGCCTACCAGAAGAAGCAGAAGTCCGCAGAACACCTGATAGATTCCGTAAATACCCTTGTTGCTGTACTTGCGGATCATAGCCGGCATCTGTGTACCGCCGTCGCGCAGACAGATCATTCCCGCAAAATAATCGTGCATCGCGCCGCCGATTACGTTTCCGATCGGGATTGTAATAAAAGCGATCGGCCCGAACAGAATACCCTGAATCGGCCCAAGGATGGGGCCTGTACCTGCGATGTTGAGCAGGTTGATCAGACTGTTCTTCCACTGCTTCATGGGAACATAGTCAACTCCGTCCTCTTTCTCATAAGCGGGAGTTTTCCTGTCGTCAGGACCGAATACTTTCTCGCAGAACCTTCCGTAGAGCGCAGCACCTACAAAAAGGATCACGAGACCGATGATGAATGTTATCATAAGATAAACCCTCCTTTTCCTTTGTATTATTATAGAATACTGTGGTGAGTCCAATTATACATTATCTCATAGTAGATTGTAAACAATTATTTTATAAAATTTTTATCTTTTTTGTATCTTTTTTATAATCTGATAAGATACTCTTTAGAAATAAAAAGATCCTGAAAATTTCTTTGCTTTTTCACATGGTGTTCGCTTATAATAGCATCAGTAAAGGAGAATTAAGCAACATGTTAAAATCATACATCGCCTTTGACATAGAGACGACAGGACTTGACCCGACGGAAAATGAGATCATCGAGATCGGCGCGCTGAAAGTCAGGGAAGGAAAGGTTGCGGATCGCTTTATCGAGTTTCTCCGTCCGCTCTCCCCTATCTCCCCCGCCATCACAAGCCTTACAGGAATCACAGACGAGATGGTGGCAGACGCCAGAGAAAGTTCCCACGTTGTCAGAGATTTCTTAGATTTCTGCGGGGACGACGTTCTCATCGGGCACAACGTTATCTTCGACTACAGCTTTGTGAAGTGCAGCGCAGCTAAGGACGGACTTCCCTTCGAAAAAAAGGGGATCGATACATTGAAAATCGCAAAGAAAGTTCTCGCTCATCTGGAGTCAAAAAGTCTTGGAACCCTGTGTGAGCATTACCATATCGAGAACAAATCCGCCCACCGCGCTTATCACGACGCTCTTGCCACGGCCAAGCTCTACCAGACGCTCGCCCACTACTACGAGGAGAACGAGCCGAAGCTGTTTCGGCCCGCGCAGCTTACATATAAGGTGCGGAAACCCCAGCCTGCAACCGCGAAGCAGCTCGCTCTCTTGGAGAATCTCGTGCGCAAAAGAGGCATACGCCCGGAATGGGATGCAAAGACACTTACGAGGAGCGAGGCGTCAAAGATCATTGACCGGCTGCTCAAAGGGTAGTTTATCCTACAGATCATATGGTTTTCCTGTTTCAGAATTCAAACAGGCATATGATCTTTTTTATTCTTCTGAAAGGACTCAGACTTATGGAAAAGAACAATAATTTTATGGGAACACGACCTGTATTCCCACTTCTTATGTCAATGTCTGTCCCAATGATGCTGTCCATGCTCATCCAGTCTCTCTACAACATCATTGACAGCATCTATGTATCCCGGCTGGGGACTCAGGCTCTTACCGCTGTTTCCCTTGCTTATCCGCTCCAGAACGCCATCGTCTCTGTGGCTGTCGGAATTGGCGTGGGGATCAGCTCCGCCATCTCCATCCATCTGGGATCAGACAATCAGGAAAAGGCAAACCGTGCGGCAGTCATCGGACTGGCGCTCACAATCATCCACTGCGTACTGTTCATCCTCGCGGGTATTTTTATCACACACCCCTTTCTCTCCATGTTTACGGATAATCCTGACGTGTTAGAGAGCGCGTGTATTTACACCCGCATTGTGCTGTGCTTTTCCTTCGGCTCGCTGCTGCAGATTGCATTTGAAAAGATATTTCAGGGTATCGGCGAGATGAAGGTAACCATGTATATGCTCACTGCGGGATGTATCATCAACATTATCCTTGATCCCATCCTCATTTTCGGACTGTTGGGATTTCCCGCGATGGGAGTGGCAGGCGCTGCGGTCGCCACCGTTATTGGACAGGTCTGCTCCTTTCTCCTCTACGTCGCGGCATACCGGAGAAAACAGTACGCTGTACAGCTTCGACTCCATGATCTTGTATTTGACCGGGCGGTCATAAAGCAGATCTATGGTGTTGGGATTCCCTCAAGCATCATGCTCCTTCTGCCCTCTGTGCTCATAAGTATCCTGAACAGCATCCTGACGGCCATTTCCGAGGTATATGTCGCCGTGCTGGGTGTATATTTCAAGCTCCAGACCTTCATCTATATGCCCGCCAACGGCATTGTGCAGGGAATGAGACCCATCATCGGATACAACTACGGAGCAGGCAAGCGCGAACGGGTTAAGAAAACCATCCGCTACAGCCTTTTAAGCGCTGCCTGCCTGATGCTCATAGGCACCGGCCTTGCTCTCCTGCTCCCCGGACAGATCCTCTCATTGTTCAAAGCGGACACAGAGCTTATGGACGCCGGAATAACGGCTCTCCGCGTGATAAGCGCCGGATTCCTCGTCTCCTCCGTAGGGTTGATCTATGCCGGAGTTTTTGAAGCACTGGGAAACGGAAGAAGCTCTCTGGTCATCTCTTTGTTAAGACAGTTTATCATCACAGTTCCTTTGAGCCTTATCCTCACCCGCGCGGCAGGAATGGGCGCTCTGGGCGTGTGGATCTCCTTCCCGGCAGGGGAATTGTGCGCGTCAGCGGCAGCCGTTTTTCTTCTGAAAAGATACGAAAAAGGAGTATTCAATCCATTTTTTAATTTCTGATTCCTTTTGTAAACGGAAATAACTGGCTAATCTCTCTCAATTTCCCGTTTAGCGCTTTATAACGTGTTGAATCATATGCACTTATAAATAAACAGGCTCGCCCACTTATAATAACCTCCATGAAAATTCACTTATCCCCTTAATGATATCTACATGCCAATATATAGATATTATTTTCAATTACATTGTTTAAAGCTTTAGGGCAAAACAGGGGCAGATGTGACTCGTACAAGTCATACCTGTCCCTGTTTAGGACTATGTATTTCCCAAAAAAACTTGACAGCATAGAAAAATCCCGGCAAGTACTGTAAAATCAGTACTTCCGAGATTTTGTTAAATGACTCCTAGGGGAATCGAACCCCTGATTCCAGCGTGAGAGGCTAGCGTCTTAACCGCTTGACCAAGGAGCCATATTCATATTCGCTGTTTGGGTTGTCCCTCACAGCGAATATAAATATATCATATGATTTTTGATAATGCAAGCATTTTTTTCATTTTTTTGAAAAACCATCAAAAAATAATAACACTCTCAGTGAAGAAGCCGTTTTTCTTCCCCACCGCAGGCTTGTCCCGCCGGACAGTTTATCTGATTTTCCTGCGTCTTACAAGCACAATCTCCGCGCTTCCTACGCCCGCAAACAATGCCAGCATCCCCCACAGGGCCGCGCGGCTGTCGTCGCCTGTCCCCGGGACTTTATCACCTGTTTTTGAAGCTTTAGCATCTGTCCTTGATGCTTCGCCGCTCTGGTCAGAGGGCGTCTCCTGTTCCTGCCCTGAACTGCCGTTCTCTGCTTTTATGACGGTAAAGGTTGTTTCCGCTGTTCCCGTCTGGAAGACAATGGCGAAGCTATGGCCGCCCACAGAGAGGGTTTCCAGATAAGATGCCTTCAAGGTTACAAGCGTATTGCCGCCCTCTCCGACTTCATAATTGGAAGCAGCTACGTCCCTGCCATCCACCTGTACTTTCAGGAAATCGGCATATCTGCCATCTGACCGGAAAGAAAGGGTCTCTGTGCTTCCCTTTTTCCACACGCCGTCCGCGCCTTCTATAATCGCGGGCTTAAAATTAGGATCAATCTCATTACATTTGGTACATCTGCCATATTCATACGTATGTCCCTCTGCCGGAATCACCTTCCAGTTCTCCAGATCGGTTATCTCCTCCGTACAGTCCTTATCCTCAAAAGCTTTCCCGCAGACCGTGCAGGTGTAATACTCCTTGCTGCCCTCTTCCGTACAGGATGGCTCTTTGCCTTCAACCAGCGTTCCCACATGCACATGCTCAAGCCGCGCTTCTGCAACATAACCGCATATCTCGCAATACTTATCCTCATTCTCCGTAGCTGACCCCACATTCCATATATGTGCTTCGGCGCTGTCAGGTTTTTCCGTGCCACAGACTGTACAGACAAGATAATGCTTACTTTCATCCGCATATTCTTTCTGATAATCACCCAGCCATGTATGCGGCAGAAGTCCGATCACCTTCCAGTTCTCCAGATCGGTTATCTCCTTCGTGCACTCCTTATCCTCAAAAGCTTTCCCGCAGACCGTGCAGGTGTAATACTCCTTGCTGCCCTCTTCCGTACAGGTAGCCGCTTTGCCGGATACCAGAGCCGTCCCGTGGACATGCACGGAAAGGGCAACGCCCGTACTTGCGCCGCCTGTCCCGCTGATTATCAGCGTTTCATCATAATTTCCCGCGGAGAGCCCGGTCTTTGGCTGTACCGTAAATTGGGCTGTGCCGCTTACGCCAAGCACAGCCGTACCAGCCGCGTCAAAGCCTGTGCCCGCTGTGATGACATAATTTGTACTGACGGGGAGATCGACAGTCACGCTCTGGCCACTTGTGTTCTCAACCGTTACTGTCTGCGCCGCAGGAGCGGACGCATAACCCTCGGCCGCGCTGCCAAAAGAAAGCTCCGTTGGAGCCGCGCTAATCCCATAGCTGGGCGGGATATAGGCGGGTATCCTGATCTTAAGAGGCTGGCTTATATGCCCTACATCGTCTTTTACGACAATGTATATATCCTTCGCGCCCACTGTAAGGTTATTAAGAGTGATCGTCTGCTCACTCCTGTCACAAGTCATTCCCGCCCCAGTGGTGTCAATATTGGGCATGGAAGCGCCGCTGTCCACTACTTTATAATAATACGTTCCCGCCTCGCTGCTTGTGAACTTCACCTCCGCGCCGGTATCACTGGTGCGGCTCACTGCCCCCGCCGTAAGGGACGGGACGGCAGTATCCTCTGCCTTAACAAAAGCACTGGCGTAATCAGTCAGCTTTGTATCATCGTCTACTCCGCCGTTATACTGCTCATTGAACAGATACAGTTCTGTACCGGCGCCTAATGTCACCCCTGCGGGGATGCTCACTGCTACGTTATCTCCGGCTGCTCCGTTCATCGTCCCGTCTAGCTCCAGAACACGGCCATAATGGGTGATATCACCGTTCGTTATAATGACCGCAGAGATATATTCGTTTGTCCCCGTCTCTGCGCCGGAATAGGAAAAGGTCACTGTACTGCCGCTGATCTGCACATTGGAGACGGCGAAGCCGCGATCCTTGTCTAAAATCGTAGTCTTCCAGTCGTCCCTGTTGTAAGCCTCAATTTCAAATATCCCTCCAGAGTATGCGCCGCCTGACGCAGCCGGGACTTTTCCACCTACGGCGGCAGATGTAAACAGGACGGATTGAATATCTAAGTTAAAAGCAGGACGGACGGCGTAAGTATCACTATCCACCAGAGGTCCATCAAGCACAACACCCATGACGCTGACTGCCGCCGCCCGGTTTTTGGCGTTACCCGGAGACCGAAGCCACCAATAATCGGCTTGGCCTTCTGCATTACCAGTTATCATGCCATTATTGATGTCGAATATTTTCCCACCAGACGCCGCATACGCAGTATTCGTAGAAACACGGGTGGCATCCGTAGAAAAACCATAATCTACGTTCCGCACTTCACTTAAAGAAAGCAGAAAAATTTTATCCTCAGTATCACCGCCCGCAGGTATCTGATAATCTTGGTTATCCTCATTCGCAACATATGTCACCGAGATCGCGTTCTTCTCCTCATCTGAAAACGCGCTGCCCAAAAAACTGTCGGTGCTATAATCGATCCCAGCAGTCCCGCCTATATTCTGGGATGCGTCATAACCATTGAGCCATGAACGCATGGTACTTCCTTCCCATGTAATGTCTTCAACATCTACATGATACTGAAATACATCCAAATTCTGGTCCGCAAGCAGAAACAACTGATTGTTTTCATTGGATAACACTCTCCACTTGATCGGATCACTGCTGTATCCGCTGCCCCCGTCGCTGCTCTGCCGATACGTGCCGTAGTACACACTGCTTACCTGCCCGCCGCTGATATTCGCCGCACTGCCACTATCTCTATCAACAAGCTGAATTGCCTTATTATTCCCCGCCGCAGATATCTCTGCCGGGAGTAATCCTGCGGTCATGCAGACCGCTAGCAGAAAGCCCGCGATTCTTCTTTTGAGTTTCATCGATTTTCTCCTCCTGCTCTCATTTACACCTTTATCTATTATGGACTTTGCCCTTTACAGTTCCTATAGACTATAACCCCACCATAAAACAAGTCCATTTTCAAGCCTTTTCATTGACAGCCCGGCGTTGCGAACAGTGCACAGAGCCACCCGGAATCATGATATTCAGCGCCTGTTTCTTATCCTTCACAATGACCTCCCGGTGTGCGCCCCCGAACTCTCCGTCTAATGTCCACGGAATCTCTTCTTCGCTTTCGAACTTCACACTGCCCGATTTAAAGGAATACATCCTCTGAGGATTAATCTGTTTCATTACAATCGCCCCCAGCAGCTCATTCAGCTCAATCGGGTTCTTGGGAGTACGGATCAGCGTCACTTCAAATTCCCCGTCGTCAAATACAACTTCCGGGCCTATAATCCCCTTGAAGCCGCCTACAGACCGCGAATTGGTGACCATGCCGAATATAAACTCATCCTCAAATGTTTTTCCGTCATGGGTTACCTTTATTTTGTAGGAAGGTATATTGAATATCCTCTTTGTCCCCTCCAGCAGATACGCGAGGTGTCCAAGAATATTTTTCATGCTTTGCTTCGTCTCGTAGGAAACGTCCGTAAAAATGCCGAACGCCGCAATATAAATGAAGTAATCCCCATTGAACTCTCCCACATCACACGGAAACGGGGTGCCCTTCACCGCTGTATCGGCGGCCTGAAGGATGTCCTTTGGTATTCTCAGACTGGTGGCGAAGTCGTTGGTTGTTCCCGCCGGAATATACCCCAGCGGAACCTTGAGGCCGCCAAGCTGTATCCCTGTCACAGACTCATCAAGAGTCCCGTCGCCGCCGGAACAGACGATCAGGTCATATTGACCGCCGCACTCCTGAATCTTCTCAACCGCATCATGGGGTCTCTGGGTGGGATACGCCGTTATCTCATAACCGCTTTTAGTAAATATATCCAAGACGTCCGAAAGCTTTGGCTTGAGCACTCCGGTTCCCGCATTAGGATTATATACAAATAGCATTTTTTTCATAGGATCTCCCCTTTCTGATGTCAGCTCCGTCCGGTTTTTTGGACAAGAAAGGACTGTACCCCTCAGCACAGCCCCCATACTTTATTACCTCTCTATCTGAAACCTGTCTTCCCGACGGCAGGCCTTCCCTTTCAGCTTACTTTTTCCTCAAAAAATAACTGGATACCTTCCGCCGCCTTCTTCTCATCCTCACCCTCAGTAACCACTGTAATCTTCTCACCGTCTGTGAGGGTCAGGCTCATCATGCCCATGATGCTCTTGGCATTGATATTCTTCTCACCGATCTGTATGTAGATCCTGCTCGCATACTGGCTTGCTTCCTGTACGAGCAGAGCGATCGGCCTTCCGTCAAATCCATCTTCCGTCTTTACTACAACAGGTGTTTTAATCATAATAATCCTCCTCGTTCCTGCCTTACCTTGTCTGCCATCTCACTGAGCTTCCGCAGTCTGTGATTGATACCCGACTTCCCGACCGGCGGCGTCATCGCCTGCCCTAGTTCCTTCAGGGCCGCCTCCGGGTTTTCAAGACGGGCAAGAGCTGTCTCGACCAGACTCTCCGGAAGATTCTCAAATCCGACTGTGTCTCTCAGGTAAGTAATATCCTCAACCTGTTTCACCGCTGCCGACACAGTCTTATTGATATTGGCAGTCTCGCAGTTTACCTTCCTATTCACAGAATTGCGCATCTCTTTAAGTATCCTGACATTTTCCAGTTCCATCAGAGACACGTGCGCTTCCATCACATTCAGGATATCTACTATCTGAGACCCTTCTTTAAGATAAACAACAAATGACTTTTTGCGGGGCACAACTTTGGCATCCATGCCAAAGCTGCAGATCACGCTCTGTATCTGACGCGCCGCCTCGGGTAAGGCGCAGACGATCTCAAAATGGTAAGATTTATTCGGATCGCTCATGGAGCCTGCCGCCTGAAAAGCGCCTCTTAAAAACGCCCTTTTACAGCATGTCTGCTGGATTACGAGGGGATTAAACGCGTGGATAGCGTCTGCATCCTGCCGGTGCTCACCGATCATTTTTGTTGCCTGAAGAACCCGCAGCGCGTCTTGATGCCGCCTTATAACGACCGCATAGGACACACTGTCTTTGCTGATATTTCTCCGGATAGAGATATCAGCTTTTATATTAAATGTTTTTTCGAGCAATGTAAAGACTTTTCTTGCAACAAGAAAATTTTCAGAATGAAGCCTTACACTGTACTGATCGAAACTGTTGATCGCGACTGTCCCGCACATCCCGATAAACGCCGCAGCCTCCGCGATCTGGCAGTGCCTTGCCGGACTGATATTCCCTGAGAGTTCTTTCCTGACATTTCCAGAGAATGACATTTTCTCACTTCCTTTTGGTGATGGCGTCTTTCCCGATGTCCCGGTGTTCGATGCGCACCCCGTAGTTTTCCTGTTCCTGAAGCATATTGTAAAGCGCGTTGGCAAGCGTCACAGACCGGTGTTTCCCTCCGGTACAGCCAATGGCTATGACAAGCTGGTTCTTACCCTCCAGAATGTAATTCGGGATGAGAAACTCAACCATATCCTTAAGCTTTTCCAAAAAAATGGGAGCTTTCTCATTTTCCATGACATAATCCTGCACTTCCGGGTCATTTCCCGTCTTTTCCCTGAGTTCATCTATATAGTAGGGATTCGGAAGGAACCGCACGTCAAAGACAAGATCTGAATCCTGAGGTATCCCGTACTTGAATCCAAAGGACATCACCGTGATATAGAGGCTGCAGAACTTCTGCCCGCGGACAAATATCTTTTCTAATTCAATCTTCAGCTCCCTTGTGAGCAGCTTGCTCGTATCCATTATATAGGTTGCCCGCATTTTTAAGAACATGATCTTTTCACGTTCTCTGGCAATTCCTGTGTCCACTCTCCCCGAACCGCTTAAGGGATGCTGACGTCTTGTCTCCTTATACCTCTTGATGAGCACATCGTCTTTGGCGTCGAGAAACAGGATCTCGTACTCAATCTCTCTGGCATCCATATCGTCTAACGCTTCTTTCAGTCCCGGGAAATCCTGCCCGCCCCTCACATCGATCCCCATCGCTACTTTTTTTACATCTTCCTCCGGCTCGCTGAACATTTCTACAAAACGCGGAAGCAGAGGGATGGGAAGATTATCCACACAGAAATACCCCATATCCTCCAGCATCTTTAGTGCTGTTGACTTTCCGGCCCCGGACATCCCGGTCACGATCACAAAACGCATTTTCTAAAACTCTCCTATCTTCTTCACTTCCGGATCAAGCCTTATTCCAAACTGCTCTTCTACCCGGTCTGCAACATCTTCCATAAGCCGGGCAACCTCCGCCGCTGTCGCATTCCCCCGGTTTATGACAAACCCACAGTGCTTCTCCGACACCTGCGCATCACCCACACGGTATCCGCGCAGTCCCGCGTCCTGAATGAGCTTTCCCGCGAAATGTCCTTCCGGACGCTTGAACGTGCTGCCCGCGCTTCCAAACTCCAGCGGCTGCTTTTCCACACGCTTTTTTTTCAGTTCCTCCATGCGGGCGCGGATGCTGTCCTTCTCTCCCTTTTCCAGTTTCAGAACCGCACTTAAAGCCACATAATCATTTTTTGAAATAACGCTGGTACGGTATCCCATCCCCAGCTCTCCTGCGGACAGCAGCAGCACTTCACCGTCCGCTGTCAGCACTTCTGCTGATTCCACGATCTGCTTCATCTCACCGTCATATGCGCCTGCATTCATTCTGAGCGCCCCGCCCACTGTTCCCGGTATCCCGGACGCAAATTCCATTCCCGTAAGAGACGCCTCACAGGCCGCTGCCGCTGTCTTTGACAGCAGCGCCCCTGCCTGAACGAAGATCCGTTCTCCCTCTACACGTATTTCATTCATCCTTTTATAAACCTGAATGATCACGCCCCGGTATCCCTTGTCTCCCACAAGAAGATCGCTCCCGTTTCCCATTATATAACACGGCGTCTTCCCCATGCGGCATAATTCTCTGACCGCTTTGATCTCCGCCGTAGAAGAGGGCAGAACAAAAAAGTCCGCCGGCCCCCCGATCCGAAAGGTCGTATGCCTGCTCATCGGTTCATCTCTGAGCACATTCTCAGTTCCCACAGCCGCACATAATTCTTTATATAAATCCATAAGCCGCCCCATTTCATTCTATCTTTTTTCATTATCTGCATAACAGTCCGGCCCCCGCTGTCCGCAAAAGTATATAAACACGCTTTAAGCCTTCCGCGCACGGTATGGCTGCACTGTTATCTTTCACATTATAGAGCACACCTGCCGCAAAGTAAAGGCGGCAGACACAAATCTTGCAAAATCTGCTGAAACAGTGTATACTGTCTTCGTATCTGTACACTTTTATACGCCGTAACACGGCAGATTTTTATAATTATGAAGGAGTGAAATTAAAACAGTGGATTCTGGAGACAGTTTTCAATTATTGATACTTATTGTTCTTTTAATGCTTTCAGCATTTTTTTCATCTAACGAGACAGCGCTGATGTCGGTAAATAAAATCCGGCTCCGTTCCCTTGCTGATTCTGGCAACAAACGCGCCGCGACGGTTCTCGACGTGTTGGAGAACCATACCGCCAAAATGCTCAGCGCTATTCTTATCGGAAATAATATCGTCAATCTTTCCGCGTCCGCGCTTGCCACATCGCTGGCCTATGCTTTCGGCGGTTATATGGTCAGTATCGCGACAGCCGTCCTCACCGTCGCTATCCTTGTGTTCGGAGAGATCACGCCAAAAAATTACGCAACGCTCAAGGCGGAAAAGGTGACATTGAGATATATTCCAATCATCCGGTTCTTTATGACTGTGATGACTCCTGTTATCTTTATCATAAATCTTTTCTCACGCTTTATTATGCTTTTACTCAGAGTAGACCCAAATGGGGCGGACAGAAGCATGACCGAGGATGAGCTGCGAACCATTGTGGATGTCAGCCACGAGGACGGCGTTATCGAATCTGATGAAAAAGAGATGATCTACAATGTGTTTGATTTAGGCGACGCCAACGCGAAGGATATCATGGTTCCCCGTGTACACGTTACTTTTGCTGACGTCAACAATACTTACGACGAGCTGATTAATATTTTCCGGGAGGATAAGTTCACGCGCCTCCCTGTTTTCGAGGACACACAGGATAATATCGTAGGCATAATCAATATGAAGGATCTTCTTCTGTATGATAAGAACGAAGCCTTTCACATCCGCGATATTATGCGCCAGCCTCATTTTACTTATGAATACAAGAACATCTCTGAGCTGCTCGTGGAGATGAGGGAATCTACTTTTAATATCGCCATCGTGCTGGATGAGTACGGGGAGATGGCCGGTCTGATCACACTGGAGGATATCCTTGAGGAAATCGTCGGGGAGATCCATGACGAATATGACGAAAAAGAGGATGAGCTTGTATTTAAACTGTCTGACCATGAATACGTTATTGAAGGTTCCATGAATCTGGACGATGTCAACGACCGTCTGGACACAAGGTTTGAGTCTGAGGATTATGACTCTCTCGGCGGGTTTATCATCGAGCATCTTGACCGTCTTCCTGAGGTCGGAGATGAGGTCTGTACAGAGGACGGCATCCGCCTTGTAGTGGAAACGCTGGACAAGAACCGTGTGGAGAGCGTACATGTATATCTTCCAGAAGAAAATGATCTGGAAACGCCGGACAGCAAGCAAACCGCAGAAGGCGAAGCTTCGGCTGAGAAGAAAACTGAAAATGAGGACGAAGGAAAGGCATCCGCCCATTCCGCAGCGTCCCCGGACAATGAAGCTTGATCTTTTCAGGTGGCTGCCACTGGCAGTCACCTTTATTCTTTTTCTGCATATCTTATCATAAGAGCAATCATAAAAGGAACTACCATTATGCCAGTTTCTATCATGTTAGATGCCGGGCATGGGGCATATCAATAGCGCAAGTAAAACTACATTATTAGAAAGGAAACTGGTATCTACTTGGGCTTTAAGCGTGAATTTTCAAAAGCATTGCTTTTGTGCGCACAATATAATATAATTAAGCTAGCAAAGAATTTCTATGAAAGGAGCGTATCTCTATGGCAAAATCAGCAAATTTATATGCAAGAATAGAACCAGAGGTAAAAGAACAGGCAGAGAGTATCTTGTCAGCACTGGGGATTCCAGCGTCAAATGCTATCAATATGTTTTATAAGCAGATTATCATGTGCCGTGGACTTCCTTTTGATGTGAAGATCCCGACAGAAAAGCCTCTTAACATGGCTGTCTTGTCTGAGGAACAATTCCATGTGGAACTTGAGAAAGGATATGCGGATATGAAAGCGGGACATACAAAGGACGCACGACAGGCCTTTGCCGATATTCGCAAAGATTACGGATTATGATGTTTACAGTAAAATTATCAGAACAGGCAGACAAAGATTTAAGGTCGATATACGAATATATTGCGTATGATTTACAGTCGCCAGACAATGCACATGGGCAGCTTGACCGTCTGGAAGCTATGATTTTCAGCCTTGACAGTATGCCGAAACGCTATAGGAAATACGGGAAAGAACCATGGCACAGCCGAGGACTTCGTATCGTTCCTGTAGATAATTATGTCGTATTGTATATCCCTGATATGGAAACGGCAACAGTAACGATTATCCGTGTAGCATATGGTGGGCAGGATATTGAACGATTGCTTGCTTTTACACCCGGAATCCAGACAAATGCGCATAATGGA
>DWYT01000043.1 GCA_019118545.1 Candidatus Mediterraneibacter merdavium
TGTCCTTTTTTGTTGGGTCATAAATTACATATAAGGAAAGTTTATAAGCGTATTCTATTTGATTTATAACAGATGGAATACGCTTTTTATGTCTTCTGCATGTGTGAAGAGCGGAAGCGTGTAATCGATGAAAGTCTGAAATGGATAACAGATGCAAAGAAGAAGAGAGAGGAGAGCAAGTTTGGAACTCGAAAGAAAACTCACGGGACTTACGCCGGCAGTCCGAGTGGCGGCGGGGAATGATAAGGCGATTCAGCCTGTGGAGAACGGCAGTGCGGCGAACATCATCGGCGGACAGGAAAGCAGCGTGTATTACGGAACGTACCAGCAGAGCAAGAAGCAGGATGGGAGTGATGAATACAACATTGACCCGATCAAATGGCGGGTGTTATCGAATGAAAAAGGAGTGCAGTCTGATAACGGGGATGAGCTGTTTCTGCTTGCAGACCAGAATCTGGACGTGATCCGGTATCATGAGACTAACACATCCGTTTCTGTTACATGGGCGGAAAGCACCATGCGGTCATGGCTCAATGGATATGACGCATCATATAATACAGGCGGGAACAGCGGGATAGATTATAGTGCAGACGCTGCCCACAGTTTTTTGGACAGCGCATTTTCCGAAGAGGAGAAGAACGCCATTGCAGGGACGAAAGTCGAAAATAGCACTGGTGGGGAGACACAGGTTCAAATCTTTTTGCTTTCCTTAAGTGAAACGCGGAGGACAGTGTATGGCTTTTCAAGAGACATATCAAAGGATCCCGGCCGTGTTGCCACCAACACCGCGTATGTGGCAGGCGGCGGTAAAACAGGCTCGACACTTATGAGTGATGAAGACGGCGCGGATATCTGGTGGCTTCGGTCTCCGGGTCTTACTGGAGATTATGCGGCGTTTGCCTACAATGACGGCAGTGTGTACAGTAATGGGAGTCATGTCAACAATGAGAATTTCGCCGTCCGTCCTGCTTTTAAATTAAATCTGGAAGAAGTACTCTTTACATCTGCCGCTGTGGGCGGCAAAGTTCCCGACGCTTCCGGCAGTGGGAATTGCGGCGGCGTGGCGGTTGGAGAGATTTTTGAAATCGCGTCTTATGACGGCGATGACTGGAAGGTGACCGTGCTTGATAAAGACAGGAAATTTGCTATCTCCGATGTGGAGATCAGCGGCGATACAGTAACCTTTTCTTATTCCGGCGCAAGGACAGGGAAAAATGAATATATATCCGCAGTCATTGTGACGAACGGCGAACTTACCCACTACGGCCGTGTTCTGGAGCTGGATGGAACGGCGAATGGTGAGAGTGGAAATGATAAAAACGTCAGCATCCCCTCGGGCATGACCTTAGACGCTGATACAGAGCTGTATCTGTTCAACGAGCAGTATAACGGCGGAGAAAACGACGATACAAAACTGACGGATTACGCAAGTGCGCTCTGTAAGGCAGAGGATAGCGCTCCGTTTCCGTCAGCTTTGGAGGATGGAACTCTAACTGAGGGCTGTGTGTCCGTCCCGCCTGTGCAGACAGTGGCCGTGGAAAATGCAGACCAAGGGAATACAGGCAGTCATTGAAGTGCTTGACACGTTTTAGCGGGTTATTTATAATAGGAAGTAGTTAGAATTATTCTAATTCTAAAACAGTGCAAAGTGAGGATGTATATGACACGTTACAGAAAGAGCATACTTGAGATCATCAATACTACAGAGGAGCATATGACGACCGAAGAGATTTTCTTTCTCCTGAAAGAGAGATTCCCGTCTGTCGTCATGGCGACAGTGTATAACAACTTAAACTATCTGTATGAGCAGGGTTATATCCGCAAGATCAGTCTGGAGGGACAGCCGGAGAGGTATGACAGAAATACAAGGCACGATCATCTGCTCTGCCGCTGCTGCGGAAAACTGGCGGATATCACGCTTTCTGACCTGTCCGCTGAACTGGAGGAACAGGTCGGGTTCCATATTGACGGATATGATCTGAAGATCCAGTATCTTTGTCCCGAGTGCAGGAAGAACTCAGAGAGGACGGCAGAAAAATAGCGGTCAATCCCACACTGCGCACTGTGTGGAACTATCGGCGAGGAAAAAGAAGAAAGGAGACTGTGTATGAAGTATGTCTGTTCGATTTGCGGGTATGTCTATGACGAGGCAAAAGAAGGACGTCCGTTTTCTGAACTGCCCGAGTCGTGGGTCTGTCCGGTCTGTAAAGCGGTGAAGTCCGCTTTTGTCCCGGAGAAGACAGAGGAAAAGAGCGCCCCGGCGGCTTCCGGCTATGTTGACGAGGATATGAAAGAGCTGTCAGCGGGGGCAGTGTCCGCGCTCTTTTCAAATCTGGCGCGAGGCTGTGAGAAGCAGTATAAGAATGAAGAATCCGCCCTCTTTAAAGAAATCGCGGATTACTTTGAGGCAGCGACGCCGCCAGTTGAGAAGGCGGGACTGGAAGAGCTTGCGGAACTGATCGGGAAAGATCTGTCAGAAGGATATCCGGCGCTTAGATCAAAGGCGGAAACAGAGGGAGACCGGGGAACACAGAGGATCTGCGTATGGGGCGAGAAAGTGACGAATATGCAGAAATCATTACTTGACCGCTACCGCAGGGAGGGGGAAGCCTTCTTGAGGAACACGAAAGTCTGGGTCTGCTCAGTGTGCGGTTTCATTTACATAGGAGATACGCCGCCGCAGCTCTGCCCGGTATGTAAGGTTCCGCCGTGGAAGTTTGACGAGATCGAAGGGAGGGCAAACGCATGAAACAAATCGCTGTAAGAAATCTCAGGCTCTGTACGAAAGACTGTCTCTGCCTGTATGTCTGTCCGGTGGGTGCCACGGATACGGAGAACAGTATCATTGATGTGGATAAATGTACCGGATGCGGTGTGTGCGCCGCTGCCTGTCCGAGCAAGGCAATCTCCATGGTTCCGGTAGAATACCCGCCCCAGCAGAAGAAGAGCGGGACAGTGACCGCAAGCGCCAATGCGCTGGCCAATAAGAAGGCCGCTGAGGAGAAGACGGCGCGCCAGATCGCGGAGACAGCAGAGGAGGACGGACTGTACCGCCTGATGACCGCAGTTGCCCGCTCCGCGCGTCTTGTCAATGAGGATCTTCTAAGGGAAGCAGGATATATGCTGCCGCAGAGCGGCAACGCGCACGATCTGCTAAAAGAGCTCATTGACGCTCCGCCGTCGCCGGAATTCCCGTCAGATGCGGCGAAAAAGCTGCTTGAGAGGATACCGTGCAACGACTGTTGACAGAAAGATGTATGTAGGATAAGATACAGAAAAAGCCGCGATGCCATGCTGTGGAAAATCGCGGCTTTTCAGGAGGTCAGTATGCTTAAAATTTATCTGGGTGATATCTACGATTCCATAAGCACACTGGTAAAGGAGCTATACGGAGAAGATGTTTCCGTTACACGCATGGACAGCGTAGCGGGCGGGGATATCAACCTTGCGTACAGGGTACGTCTCTCCTGCGGCACGGATATTTTTGTGAAAACGAATTCCTTAAGTAATGAGGATTTCTTTGCCGCAGAAGCAAAAGGACTGGCCGCCCTTTCTTCCGTAAACGAGATCGGAGTGCCGGAGATTCTAGGAAGAGGGAGTGACCAAGAGAAGGGTTACTCCTTTCTCGCGTTGGAATATATAGAAAGCTCACCGCGCATCTCTTCTTATTGGGAGACGTTCGGGCACGAGCTTGCGATGCTTCACAGGGCAAAGACTGCGGCATTTACGGTGGCCGGGGAGAATAGCGCCGGACGTGACGGCGTGTATGGATTTTCGGAAGATAATTATATCGGGGCAAGCCCGCAGAAGAATCGTCCCATGGAAAAATGGACTGATTTCTACAGGGAGCGCCGACTCATGCCTCAGCTTTCTATGGCAGAGAGGTATCTTTCCCCTGAGATCAGGAAAAAGGCTGACCGCCTTTTGGGGCATCTGGAGGATTATATGAGAGAGCCAAAGTTTCCGTCCTTGCTCCACGGGGATCTGTGGAGTGGGAATATGATATGCGGGCCGGACGGAAAGGCATGGATCATCGACCCGGCTGTCTATGTGGGCGACTTTGAGGCAGATCTGGCGATGACACAGCTCTTCGGAAGCCTGCCCGAGAGATTCTATGACGCCTACAGCGAGGTGAATCCCATCGACAGGAAAGGGTACAGAGAGCGGAAGGGTCTGTATGATCTGTACCATATGCTCAACCATCTGAATCTGTTCGGGAGAGCGTACTTGGGAAGTGTGGTCTCGATCATCAGGCAATATACATAGATTCTTGGAGAAAAATGACTGCGGAGGAGATGTGGCTTTACCACACCTTCTCCGCGATCTGTTTTACAAGCGCCAGCTTCGCCCACTGTTCCTGCTCTGTCAGCTTGTTGCCGATCTCGCAGGAGGCGAATCCGCACTGGGGGCTTAAGCAGAGGTCTTCTAAAGGCACGTACTTTGCCGCCTCATGGATTCGTCCGATGACGCCTGCCTCATCTTCGAGGACGGGTGACTTGCTCGTCAACAGGCCGAGCACAATCTTTTTCCCTTTCGGAACAAAGCGCAGAGGTTCAAATCCGCCGGAGCGCTCATCGTCAAATTCCAGATAGAAGCCGTCCACATTTTCTTTACCGAAGAGAATCTCGGCAATGGGTTCGTATCCGCCCGAGGAGGCCCATGTGGAGTGATAATTCCCGCGGCAGACATGGGTGGTAATCACAAGATCGGAAGGTCTGCCCTCAAGGGCAAGGTTATTCAGGCGCAGGTACTTTTCAGCGATATCCCCAAGCTCAGTTCTAACATTCTGCCTTGCCTCCCAGTATTTCTTATCGCAGAACATACCCCATGTGCAGTCGTCGAACTGGATGCTGCGGCATCCCGCCTCATAAAGATCTTTGATGACAGTGCGGTACGCGGCGGCGATATCCTGAAGGAGCTTCTCGTCATCGGGATAGTATTTCAGCGTGTTTTCTCCGTTCTTTTCGCGGAAAAGTTCCGCGTAGAGCTGTGCCGGGGCGGGGATCGTCTGTCTCGCGACTGTGTTTTCGTCCTCAAACTGTTTTACGAATTTGAAGTGCTCTACAAAGGGGTGGTTTTCTCCGCTTATATCGCCAGAAATGGCGATGGAGCCGTGGGTAGTCTCTTCGCCGTGGAAGAAATATCCGTGGTCAAGCTCAATATGTTTGATGCCGTTAAATCCCCACATAAAATCAAGATGCCAGTAGCTTCGGCGGAACTCCCCGTCCGTGATTACGTGGTAGCCCGCGGCCTTCTGCGCGGCAATCAGCTTTGTGATTTCGCTGTTTTCGATCTCGGTCAGATCTTCAAATGTGATCCTTCCCTCTGCATAATCTGCTCTTGCTTTTTTAATATTCTCAGGTCTTAAAAAGCTCCCTACAAAATCATATCGGAAGGGTGCGTTTTCTTTATACATTGTGATGTCCTCGCTTTCGTTCTTATTTACGGTATGATTACACCACAATGCACTTGATTTGTAAAATATATAAAAATATTGCTTTGTTATAGAATTTTGCTATAACGAAAATGGCATTGGAGCGCCCACTTTGTTCTATAGGTCGGAAAATGCTGTGTACCACCTGAGAGTAAACGATTATTCAGAGGACGTATGCTTCTTTAACGCCTCGATATAATATTTGGCAAGACGGCTTAAAACCGCCTTTCTGTGCGTGATCACGCCGATGTGCATTTCCCCTTCTTCTTTCAGGGGTACGGCGACGATATTTTCCCCGTTAAGCTCTTTGTCGATCACACCGCTGCACACTGTGTATCCGTTCAGACCGATGAGCAGGTTAAAAAGTGTGGCCCGGTCCGTGACACGGATATTTTTCTGACGCACGGCAGTACTGAAGATTTCCTCTGAAAAATAGAAAGAATTATGTTCCCCCTGCTCGTAGGATAGATAGGGATAAGGAGCCAGTTCTTCCATTGTAACAAAGGGCTGCTTTGCAAGAGGATTACATGAGCTTACGAATATATGCGGCTTGGCGGCCTTGTTGAACGTGCCGGACTCAGCGATGGTAACGATATATTTTAACTGTTGTAATGTCATGGCTTTCTCCGTTGTATTTTATTTCCGCGGGCAACGAGCCGAGCGGATATACTTGCATGCCCATTTGGCTGCTGCCGCGAGGGTGTTTGACTATTTTCCCCGGTATAAAACATATGCGGAAGGTTCCCGCGTTTCTGCATAGAATTATAAGATTGAATGTAGGTAAAGTCAATGCAGAACCAGACGTTGACGTATCCATAATAGGATGCGTTCTGTTTTTGTGGAAAGAATCAGATTACGAACTGAATAAAACTTACTGAAAGTGCACAGATCAGGGAATCTGTAAATTGGAAATTCCGTGGTGAGCATCTAAAATGGTTATATGAAAGAATGGAGGAAAAATGATGAATGAAGTTAAGCAACCGAAAAAACCGTTGATCTATTATTATCTTATTGCACTGGTATGTCTGCTGCTTTTTAACGCGTTGGCAATGCCGTGGCTGATGGAAAGGCAGATCAAAAAGGTGGACTACAATACGTTCATATCCATGACGGAGGAGAAAAATATCGGTCAGGTGAGCATCAGCAACGACGACAATACGATCACCTTTACTGATAAGGAAAATAATATCTATAAGACCGCCATGGTAGAAGATCAGGAGCTGACTAAAAGGCTTTATGAGGCAGGAGCATCCTTTTCAGGCGAGGAGATCCGGCAGATGTCGCCCCTGTTAAGCGTCTTTCTGTCATGGATTCTGCCGCTCCTTATTTTTATTGGCATCGGGCAGTTGATGTCAAAGAAGATGATGGAGCGGGCCGGAGGTAAAAACTCCATGATGTTCGGCATGGGCGGCAGCAATGCAAAGGTCTATGTAAAGTCCAGCAAGGGCATCAGGTTCGACGATGTGGCGGGAGAGGACGAGGCGAAGGAAAATCTTGCCGAGATCGTGGAATATCTCCACGACCCAAAGCGGTATAAGGAGATCGGAGCATCTATGCCAAAAGGAATCCTGCTGGTGGGCCCTCCGGGAACAGGAAAGACCATGCTGGCAAAGGCTGTGGCAGGAGAGGCGAATGTTCCCTTCTTCTCCATGTCCGGCTCGGAATTCGTGGAGATGTTCGTAGGTATGGGCGCTTCCAAGGTCAGAGATTTGTTTAAACAGGCAAAAGAAAAAGCGCCCTGTATCGTTTTCATTGATGAGATCGACGCCATCGGAAAGAAGAGGGACGGGCACATCGGCGGAAATGACGAGCGCGAGC
>DWYT01000044.1 GCA_019118545.1 Candidatus Mediterraneibacter merdavium
ATTATATTATAAATCAGCAGTTTAGGAAGCGATAAGAAAAATACGATGGACGCATATTATCAGCATTAAATTCGAATTATTTGAATATAACAAATCATATTTTTGCCGTTTTGCAAATCTCAACTTTCGATCCATTAAAGAACCAAACTCCGCAGCCATCACCGGGACCGCCCTCCCAGTTCCCAGAAAGCGACCGCGCTTGCCGCCGCCACGTTCAGGGAATCTACGCCATGCCCCATGGGGATTTTGATGGTATAGTCAGATGCCGCAATCGTCGAATCCATAAGTCCATCGCCTTCTGTTCCGAGAATAACCGCCAGCTTCTCTTCTCTATGAAGCCGCTCGTTGTCAATATCCACGGACTCGTCATGAAGCGCCATGGATGCGATAGAAAAACCCAGCGATTTAAGATACTTTATTCCCTCTTTGGGCCATGAATCCGCCTCATCCCCGCCAATGAACGTCCACGGAATCTGAAACACTGTCCCCATACTGACGCGGATGGCGCGCCGATACAGGGGATTGCTGCATCCGGGCGTAAGCAGGACCGCATCCATATTAAGTGCCGCCGCGGAGCGGATAATAGCGCCTACATTTGTCGGATTCATCACATTTTCCAGCACCGCGATCCGTCTTGCCCTTCGGCAAATCTGTGTTACTTCCGGCAGAGGCTTTCTTTTCATGGCGCAGAGTACACCCCGGGTCAGCTTATATCCTGTGAGCCGGGTCAATATGTCAAATGGCGCCGTATATACTGGGATATCCCCGCATCTTTTGACAACTTCCCGCGCCTCTCCTTCGATATGCCGCTCTTCCGCCAGCATGGAAACAGGTTCATATCCGGCGTCAAGAGCGCGCATCACTACTTTGGGGCTCTCAGCGATAAACATCCCGTCCTCCGGCCGGTCTTTGTTCAGAAGCTGGGCCTCTGTCAGTCTGGCATAGACGTCCAGTTCTTCTGCGTTAAAATCTGTGATTCTTATGATATTTGACACTTTATATAACCTCATACTGCATCAACTCATAGGCAAGGCGGCTTCCCTCCACGATCTGCGGCGGGAGCAGCGCCATTGCCACGCACTTCTCTTCTGTCCCCTCGTCGTCCAGCCTTTGCAGATACGCATAATCCCCGTCAATACGCTTTACATAATAATCAATCCGTTCGAACATTGTCTTTCCCTTTCTATTTTCTTCACCGTTTAACCAGTTCTTTGTATGCTTCCAGCTCCACATCTCTAAAGCAGCACAGATACGCTTCGATCACTGTCTGCGGGTGTGCGTCCATCCACATGGACACTGCCAGAAGCGCAATCTTCGCCGCTTTTTCTATAGGGTATCCGTACACTCCTGTCGAAATGCACGGGAAAGCAACGCTTAAGCATCCGTTCTCTGCCGCAAGGTCAAGTGATTTGCGGTAGCAGGAGCCGAGAAGCTCCACATCACTTTCATTTCCGCTGTACACCGGACCTACTGTATGGATGATATGATCTGCCCAAGTGATATCATATGCCTTCGTGATCTTTGCGTCTCCGGTTTTACAGCCGCCCAGCGTCCGGCATTCTTCAAGAAGTTTATTCCCTGCCGCGCGGTGGATTGCGCCGTCCACGCCCCCGCCGCCGAGGAGGCTTTCATTGGCGGCGTTGACGATCGCGCCCACATGTATATCCACAACGCTGCCTTTTATGATTGTAATGTGCGACTTCGGCTCATACTCAAGAAGCTGTTTCAGCCTGTTCTGTGAGAGGATCAGCTTTTTATCCCACTGATTGACCACGATTCCCATGCACTGCTCCCATGAGCGCACACGCTCCGCAAGCGTCTTAAGTTCTGTTTCCACTACAGGGAGTTCTGCGCCCTTTTTCAGTTCCTCTCTGCCCGTATACA
Organism: Candidatus Mediterraneibacter merdavium; assembly: GCA_019118545.1. GTDB lineage: Bacteria > Bacillota > Clostridia > Lachnospirales > Lachnospiraceae > Mediterraneibacter > Mediterraneibacter merdavium. The sequence goes on from DWYT01000044.1 coordinate 1,885, forward strand.
CTGGTACGAAATGCTGTTCCGCCGACATATCCGCAGGCGCAAGAAGCTTCATGCCGTTCCGCATCCCGAGCGCAAGCGCGCCAAACATCGCCTCAGGCGGGGCGTCGTCTCCGCCGTAATACCAGTTATAGATTGACCATTCTAATTCTTTTGCATATCTGTCTCCCATAAATATACTTCTCCCTTCCCGCCATTTCACAAAGGAACAGCGTATCCTTCCCGTTTGCTATCATCCTCCTACGGCCTGTATTTCCGGTACACATACAATGACAGAAGCACCGTCAGAGTATCGGCCGTGACCTGTGACCAGACAATCCCATACATCCCAAAGAACCCGTTCAGGATAAAGAGCATGGGGATGTTGAACACCAGCCAGCGCGTCACGCCGAGAAACAGCGCCTTATCCCCTTTCCCAAATGCCTGAAACAAGTACACTGTAAAGAAGCTTAAGAACATCAGCGGCGTGGCCAGTACGCGTATCCTGAGAAAATCCGTGGCCATCGCAACGGTCTGTGGCTCCCCGATAAAAAAGCGGATCAGATATACCGCGAAGATCTCATAGAAGACAATACTCACCCCGGCGATGACCAGTCCCAGTTTGCGCGAAAGCCGGATCGTGTCATCCATCCTTTTTTTATTTTTTGCCGCAAAGTTGTACGCCACAAGCGGCAGCATCCCCTGACAGATACCAAGACCCACATTCAGCGGCAGGCGCTCCACCTTGAGCACGATCCCCACGGCCGCCAAAGCGAAATCATTATAGGACACCATCAGCCTGTCGATTACAATATAATCCAGATCAAAGAGAAAGGTCGACACAGCCGACGGAATACCAACCGCGAAAACTGCAAGCATACTCCTCTTCTCCGGCAGTCCGTTCTTTAGGCTAAAAGTGATCACAGATTCTTTTCCCAGCCTTGCCATTACAATAAAGAAATAAATACATGCTATGCAGTTTGACAGACAGGTTGCAATCCCCACGCCCATCACCTCATATCCTTTTGGAAGGATCACGAACATGAAAAGCGGATCAAGCGCGATATTAAGAAGTCCCCCGAGAGTGATGCCGATCCCCGCCTCTTTTGAGCAGCCTACACTGCGGATGAGATTGGACAGCACATTCGACAGCACGGTCGGTATCCCTCCGATAACAATGACAAAGAAGGAGTATTGTCTGGCAAATACAAGCGTATTCTCCCCCGCTCCAAGCAGCATCAGGACCGGGTCCATGAACACGCCCATGACAAGGGCGAACAGCGTGGAAATCCCAATGGCAAGATACAAGGAAAAGGCAGCCGTTTTTCTTGCCTCGTCTTCTCTCTTTTCCCCGAGAAGTCTGGATACAAGCGCTCCGCCCCCGATTCCCGCGAGTCCGGCGAGGCAGAGTGTGATATTAAATACAGGCAGGATCAGCGATGCTCCTGCCACCATGTAAGGATTGTTTGTCCGCCCCACGTAAAAGGTATCCGCCATGTTGTAGATCAGTACGATGATCTGGCTGATAATAGTCGGCACCACCATGGAGCGAAGGGCGCATCCGACGGGCATATTTTCGAATACATCGTTACTTTTCTGAATCTGTTGAGTCTGTTGCAATTCCCCCACGCTCTTTTCTCCTAAATATTCATTTCCCTCTTTTAACAGGGGCATCCCCCTCTTTACAAGGGTAAGCCACTCTTACTAAACAACCCTTGTCGTCCACTTTGAGCAGTCCCATACCTCCTGCACTACATCCCGGTAGAACTCCGGCTCATGGCAGATAAGAAGCACGGTTCCCCTGTACTCGTCGATGGCTTTTTTCAGCGCTTCCTTCGCGTCCACATCCAGATGGTTCGTCGGCTCGTCCAGCATAAGCACGTTTGTCTCTTTATTGATCAGCTTGCACAGGCGCACCTTTGCCTGCTCCCCGCCGCTTAAAACCCTTACCTGACTTTCGATGTGCTTCGTCGTAAGACCGCATTTTGCCAAGGCAGAGCGCACCTCATACTGGGTAAAGGACGGAAATTCATTCCAGATCTCCTCAATGCAGGTTGCGGTGTTTTTGCCGTCGCCCTCCTGCTCAAAATATCCCACCGCAATATTCTGTCCCAGCTCACATGTGCCTGATATCGGCTTCACGAACCCGAGTATCGAGCGGATCAGCGTCGTCTTCCCGATGCCGTTTGCTCCGGTGAGCGCGATCTTCTGCCCTCTCTCAACAGACAGGTTCAGCGGCTTTGACAGTGGTTCGTCATACCCGATCACAAAATCCTTTGTCTCAATGATATATTTTCCCGGCGTCTGCGCCGCCTTAAAATGAAACTCCGGCTTCGGGCGCTCTGCCGCCAGCTCGATCACATCCATCTTGTCTAACTTCTTCTGTCTGGACATAGCCATATTCCTTGTAGACACGCGCGCCTTATTGCGGGCCACAAAGTCTTTTAGCTGGCTGATCTCCTGCTGCTGTCTCTTATAAGCTGCCTCAAGCTGTGACTTTTTCACCTCATACACTCTCATGAAATCATCATAATTTCCTACATAGCGGTCCAGCTTCTGGTTCTCCATATGGTAAATCAGGTTCACTACTTCGTTCAGGAACGGAATATCATGTGAAATGAGAATAAATGCGCTCTCATACTCCGCAAGATACCGTTTCAGCCAGTTGATATGCTCTTCATCCAGATAGTTGGTCGGCTCGTCAAGAAGCAGGATATCCGGCTTTTCAAGAAGCAGCTTTCCGAGCAAAATCCTTGTCCTCTGCCCGCCGCTTAAGTCCGTCACATCCCGATCCAGACCGAGATCGGCAAGGCCGAGGGCAGCCGCCACCTCTTCTACCTTGGAATCAATCACATAGAAATCATGTATGGTCAGCATATCCTGTATGGTTCCGAGTTCCTCCATCAGACGATCCATCTCCTCGGGAGCCGCTTCCCCGAGTTTGTCGCAGATATCGTTCATCCTCCCCTCCATCTCAAAGAGATAGGAAAAGGCCGATTTCAGCACATCCCGCACTGTCATCCCTTTTTCAAGCACTGTGTGCTGATCCAGATATCCCGCGCGGACATTTTTCGCCCACTCGATCTTCCCTTCGTCAGGCTGCATCTTCCCTGTCACTATATTAAAAAACGTGGATTTCCCCTCGCCGTTTGCGCCGACCAGACCGATGTGCTCTCCTCGCAGCAGACGGAAGGACACATCGTCAAAGATCGCCCGGTCACCAAAGCCGTGCGAGAGGTGCTCTACATTTAAAATACTCATTTTTATTTCTCCTCCGGATTTCTTCCTCTTAGTCTCTGATAATAAAATCTCATCCTGCCGATAAGTACGGTCAGGTATCTGAGCACCGGCTCAGTTGCAATGGCAAACACAACGAAGAGCATCACACATTCCGTCGTCATGCTTGTGATGGCAAAGAGATCTTTCAGGAAGATGCTGCAGAACAGAAGTCCTACGATACACCCTCCAAGGATCGCCGCGCGGATCTTGTTCATGGGCGCGCTGATCTTATAGAGGATCATAAACCCTACGATGGCAAGCAGCATGGTCGCAGCAGTGGAGATATCCGTGGAATCCACGTCAAATGTTCTGCCGAAGATAACCAACGCTCCCACGGCGAGCGCGTCTGTCAGCGCCGCAGGAAGAGCCTTTAAGAACACGTTCGTAAGGAAGTGTCCTTTAATGATATTCTTGTTCGGCTCCAGAGCGAGGAAAAACGCGGGTACGCCGATGGTAAACATGCTGATAAGCGATACCTGTGAAGGCTCCAGCGGATAGGTGAACATAAACACCACGGATATCACGCTGAGCAGGAAGGAGAAGATGTTCTTCACAAGGAAAAGGCTTGCGGAGCGCTGGATATTGTTGACCACTCTTCTTCCCTCCAGCACGACCTGCGGCATACATGAGAAATCCGACTCCAGCAGCACAAGCTGGGACGCCTGTGCCGCCACGTCGCTGCCTGACGCCATGGCGATACTGCAGTCCGCGTCTTTCAGCGCCAGCACATCGTTGACACCGTCCCCGGTCATGGCCACCGTATGTCCGGCTTCTTTTAAGATACGCACGAATTTCCTCTTCTGATTCGGGGTAACTCTGCCGAATACCGTATTTCGCAGCACTGCTTTACGCAGTTCTCCTTCATCGTCCAGTTCAGAAGCGTCCACATAATTCTCCGCGTTTTTGATTCCCGCCTGTTTTGCCACATTTGACACAGTGACCGGATTGTCTCCTGAGATTACTTTTACCTCTACGCCCTGCTCGGCAAAATACTCGAACGTCTCTTTCGCCGCTTCGCGGATCGGATTGGCAAGGAGCACAAAGCCAAGCGGCGTGATGGCGTGATCCAACGGTTTTCCGTCGATCTCCCCGTCATAGGTTCCGAACACAAGCACACGTGCTCCTGTGGACGCGTGTTCTGTGATCTCCTCCGCATAATCGCCGTAGCTTTCTTTGAGGACAAACTCCGGGGCGCCTAATACATACGCTCCGTCCTCAAAGGTAACGCTGCTGTATTTTGTCGCAGAAGAAAACCCTGTCTTGGAAACAGCCTTTTTGCCCGACGCTGTTGTGAAATACTCCTTCACCGCCGCCATGGTGATATTATCTCTTGTCATTGCCGCCGCAAAGTCACCGATCACGGCTCCAAGCGGCTCCATTTCTTCCTTGTCGTACTTATCCGTCTCGATCACACCCGTGACCTTCATGGTGTTTTCCGTGATCGTTCCCGTCTTGTCCACGCAGAGCACATCCACCCTCGCCAGCGTCTCAATGCACTTCATGTCATGGAGAAGCACCTTCTTCTGGGCGAGGCGCACGGAGCTTACGGCAAGCGCCACGCTTGCCAGAAGGTAGAGTCCCTCCGGGATCATGCCGATGACCGCCGCGATCATGGATGTCACGCTGTCACGGAACCCGTCGTGCTGGAAGAAATATGCCTGTGAGAACAGCACCAACCCGATGGGGATGATGGCGATACCCACGCATTTTACTAATTTGTCGAGGGAACGGATCATCTCCGACTGCTCCCCCTCCTGCATCTCCTTTGCCTGCAATGTCAGCTTGGAGATGTAGGAATCCGCCCCTACTTTATCCAGCCTTGCATGGCACTGGCCGGACACGATGAAGCTGCCGGACATCAGCTTATCGCCTCTTCGCTTCGTGATCTCATCGGATTCCCCTGTCAGCAGGGATTCATTGACCTGAACCTCTCCCGCCGATACGACAGCGTCCGCGCAGACCTGATTTCCCGCCTTAAAGACCACAATATCGTCAATCACCAACTCTTCGGCGTCAATGACCGAACGCTTTCCGTCGCGGACGACCGCCGCGTGGGGCGCGTTGAGCATGGTCAGCTTGTCTAATACCTGCTTTGCCCGGATCTCCTGCACGATACCGATCAGCGTGTTCGCGATAATGACCGGGAGAAATGTCAGGTCGCGGAAGGAGCCTACCAGACAGAGCAAAACCGCCAGTATGACAAAGATCAGGTTGAAATATGTAAATACATTCTCACGCACGATCTCTTTTGTCGTCTTGGACGGCGGCTCCACGGCACGGTTCGTCCAGCCGTGCAGGCGGTGTTCCTGAACCTGCTGGCTTGTAAGTCCCTGTTTATAATCCGGCTCGTAGCGAGTAGTTGGGAGCCTCCTGTCTTTTCTTTGTTCTGTCTGTTGTACTTTTCTCCTCGGCATTTCTGCTTAAGTCCCTTCTTCCGTATATCTCTATATCTCTGTGATATCTTTTGTATTTTTTCGGCATACTTTTATATGCCATTCTGTTTTACACACATTTCCTATTATATATGATTTACTCTGTTACATCCACACTTTTCTCTATGCCATCCTGCTCTTTGCCCGTTGTTTCGTCTTCCTGACCTTCCGCGAGGCTGCTCTTATCCGGCAGACACTCTCTCCTGCTCAATATCATCATGAACTCCTCCCCTGTGATTGTCTCCTTCTCGTAGAGATATTTCGCCAGCTCGTGAAGTTTGCTTTTATTGTCTTCCAGAAGCCTCATCGCCTTATCATACCCGGCCTTTACAGTCTCAACCACCATAAGATCTATCTCTTTCGCCGTCGCGGGAGAACAGCTCAAGCTGCTGTCACCGCCCAGATACGGATTGGACTGTGTCTCAAGCGCCACCATGCCGAATTTCTCGCTCATCCCGTAGCGCGTGACCATCGCTCTTGCCAGTTTCGTCGCCTGTTCGATATCATTGGACGCCCCGGTAGTGACAGAATCAAAGATCAGCTTTTCCGCGCATCTGCCCCCGGTCAGCGTGGCGATCTTATTCGTCAGTTCCTCCTCGCTCATCAGATTGCGCTCTTCCTCCTCTACCTGCATCGTATATCCCAGCGCCCCTGATGTACGGGGAATGATGGTGATCTTGGTCACCGGGGCGGAGTTTGTCTGCAGCGCCGCCACAAGCGCGTGACCGATCTCATGGTAGGATACAATCAGCTTTTCTTTTGTGGAAAGCACTTGGTTCTTCTTCTGGTATCCCGCGATAACCGTCTCGATGCTCTCTTCCAAGTCTGCCTGAGTGACGAACTTCCTGTTTTCCCTCACTGCCTTTAAAGCCGCCTCATTGACCATGTTTGCAAGCTCCGCGCCGGATGCTCCGGACGCTGCCCTCGCGATGGCGTTAAAGTCTACGTTATCGCTTAAGCGCACTTTCTTTGCGTGGACTTTCAGGATCTCTTCCCTTCCTTTCAGATCGGGCAGCTCCACCGGAATCCTGCGGTCGAATCTTCCCGGACGAAGGAGAGCCGGGTCTAAGCTGTCGGGACGGTTTGTTGCCGCAAGGATGACTACTCCCTTGGACGCGTCGAATCCGTCCATCTCTGTCAGAAGCTGGTTCAAGGTCTGCTCGCGCTCATCATTTCCAGAGAAACCCTGTCCGTCCCTCTTCTTTCCGATTGTATCAATCTCATCGATAAACACGATGCAGGGCGCTTTCTCGTTCGCCTGCTTAAAGAGGTCGCGCACTTTAGACGCCCCCATGCCGACGAACATCTCCACGAACTCAGAGCCTGAGATGGAGAAAAAGGGCACATGCGCTTCCCCTGCCACGGCCTTTGCAAGAAGCGTCTTTCCTGTTCCCGGCGGTCCCACCAGAAGGGCCCCCTTCGGGCAGACGGCGCCGATCTCCTGATATTTCTGCGGATTGTGCAGGAAGTCAACGATCTCTGTCAAAAGCTCCTTTGCCTCGTCCTCTCCCGCTACATCGTTGAAGGTGATCCCTGTCGTGGACTGCACATACACCTTTGCGTTGCTCTTTCCAAACTGCATGAAAGGATTGCCGCCTGTGCCGCCGCCCATCTTCTTCATCATCTGCCTTGATAAGAGCTGTCCTAAGCCTACAAAAATCAGGATGGGCACAACCCATGACAGAAGGAAACTCAGAATCGGGTTCACAGGCTCCGCCACTACTCTGCCGAATTTACATCCTGCCTCTTGCAGACGGTTGACAAGCTCCGGATCGTCAAATGTGGTTGTCTCATAATAATTTACCTGTTCCTCTTTGTCTGTAAAATAAATGCTGTCCCCGTCAACTTCTACCGTGGCGACCTGCTGCTTCTCTACCATACGGAGAAAGGTACTGTAATCCACTTCCGTGATATTCCTGCCCGCAATCATCGGGAACAGAAGAAAGTTTAGCAGTATAATGACCGCCATCGCAATCAGGTAATAGAATATGAGAGGTTTCTTTGGTCTTTGTACTTGTTTCATGCGTATCCTCCTCGTATCAACGTTTTAACATCATTTCCCTGCAAAGTATATTCCATCATCACAGGACAGTCCGCGTAACTCCCGCGATATAAAAATGAAGCGCCAAAATACAGGCAGAATCATATACTCCCCCTCTGTAAATTGACGCTGTCATATGTTTCTATTTATTTTTTGCGCAATGCCGTGCGTATAGCTTTTAAGATCTGAATAACCGGGATGTTCACCACAGCCAGACCGTATACTGTGAAAAGCTGGCTTACGCTTAGTGTCTGCACCTTGAAGATGCTGTGCAGTCCCGGTATCATCACGACTGCCGTGATCAGCGCGATCCCCAGCAGGAAAGCTCCGATAAGGAAAATATTGTTGAACACCTTCCTTGTAAATACTACCGGACGGTCGGACTTACAGTTAAATCCATGGAACAGTCTGGCGGAGCACAGTGTGGCAAATGCCATCGTGCTGCCCAGCAGCGCGTTTTCCCCGTGATATCCGATCATAAATGCGATCATGGTCGTCACGGCAATCGAAAGTCCTTCCGTTCCGATCTTGATAAGGAAATCCTTCGTCAGGATGGACTCGTTCATCGGTCTTGGCTTCTCCTTCATCACATCTTCTGAGTTCGGCTCCAGTCCCAGCGCAATGGCCGGAAGGCTGTCCGTCAGCAGATTGATAAAGAGCAGGTGTACCGGGGCAAACGGTACGGGCAGCGCCATGACTGACGCGTAGAGCACAGCGAGGATCGCGCCGAAGTTTCCTGAGAGAAGGAACTGGATTGAACTTTTGATGTTCCGGTAAATATTCCTTCCGTTCTCCACCGCCTTAACGATCGTCGCGAAGTTATCATCCGTCAGCACCATTGCGGCCGCGTCCTTGGACACCTCGCTTCCGGTAATACCCATCGCTACCCCGATATCCGCCTGCTTTAAGGCGGGCGCGTCATTGACTCCGTCCCCGGTCATGGACACGATGTTTCCTTTATCCTGCCATGCCCGCACGATGCGGATCTTATGCTCCGGCGACACGCGGGCATAGACGGAGATTCCTTCAACAAAGTCTTTCAGCTCCTCATCGGACATCTTATCGATCATTGCTCCCTCGCATGCCTCGGATTCATCTTCAAGGATGCCGATCCTTTTCGCGATGGCAGCGGCCGTTACCTTGTGGTCGCCTGTGATCATAATCGGACGTATTCCCGCGCTCTTACATTCCGCCACAGCGGCCTTTGATTCTTCCCTCGGCGGGTCCATCATCGCCACCAGTCCAAGGAAGATCAGCTCCTGTTCATCCTCCAGCGTCAGCTCCAGCTCATCAGAAACAACCTTGTATGCAAAAGCGAGGACTCTCAATCCCTCTCTTGAAAACGCCTGATTCTGCGCCTCAATCCTCTCTTTGTCCGCCTCAGTGATGGGACGGATCTCTGATCCGATCTGAATCTGGTTCATGCGTCCCAAAAGGACATCCACCGCACCTTTCACGATCATAGTCGGGACGCCCTCCATTGTATGCTTGGTTGACATCAGCTTACGGTCGCTGTCAAACGGATTCTCACTCTCCCTCGGGTATTTTGCCCTCACTGCCTCCGGGTCAAGTCCCAGACGGCTTCCCAGATTGATAAGCGCTGTCTCCGTGGGATCTCCGATCTCCACTCCGTCTGTAATCTTAGAATCATTGCATAGCATACTTCCGATCAGCAGACGGCTCTGGGAAGGATCATTCAGATCAATGTCCTCCGCCTTGATGCAGACCTCATCCACATAGTAATCTTCCACTGTCATCTTATTCTGTGTCAGCGTTCCCGTCTTGTCGGAGCAGATGACAGACACGCTTCCAAGTCCCTCAACTGCCTGAAGCTTGCGCATGATCGCGTGCTCTCTTGCCATCTTCTGTGTGCCAAAAGACAGTACGATGGTCACAATGGAGCTTAATGCCTCCGGGATCGCCGCCACTGCCAGCGCAACTGCAAAGAGGAAAGCGTCCCCGATATCATCTCCCCTCAGGATATTTATTCCGAAGAGAATACCGCAGAACACAAGGATCAGAATGGACAGCTTCTGTCCGAACTGGTCTAAGTTCACCTGCAGCGGCGTCCGTTTCTCTGACGTCGTCTTTAAGAGACTGGCAATCTTTCCCACCTCAGTCTCCATACCGATGCCCGTCACCACGAACGCGCCTCTTCCGTATGTGACAAAGCTTCCCGAATAGACCATGTTCAGACGGTCGCCCAGCGGAATCTCCTCTGCGGAGATGGGATCTGTATTTTTCTCAACACCCAAGCTCTCTCCGGTCAGAGCGCTCTCATCTACTTTTAAGCTGGCACATTCCGTCAGGCGTCCGTCCGCCGGGATGTAATCTCCCGCGTCCAGCATCACGATATCGCCCACCGTCACCTCAGATGACGGGATCTGTACCACATTCCCCCCGCGCAGTACCTTCGCCTCCGGTCCTGAGAGCTTCTTAAGGCTGGCGAGAGACTGCTCCGCCTTGATGGTCTGGACAGTTCCGAGAATGGCGTTCATTGTGATTACCACAAGGATGACTGCTGTACTCTCGATATCCCCCATAAAGCCGGATGCTATGGCCGCGATGATAAGGATGATGACAAGAAAATCCTTATACTGCTCCAGAAAAATCTGCAGCGTCGTCTTTTTCTTCCCCTCCACCAGCTCATTCGGCCCGTACTTTTCCTGATTGGCCCTCACCTGCTCCTCCGTAAGCGGTTCTGTAGACCCGTTGATCTCCCTCATTGTCTCTTCTGCGGATAATTGAAAATAATTCTTCATCTGATCCTCCTGTCTGTAAAGGTATTGAACGAAGTACTTTTTATTTTACCGGGAAGCCGGACAGGCTTTCCCGTAAAATAAAAAGAGAGACTTCTATTGCATACCTTTACTATGTAATGCAATAAAAGTCTCACCATTTAATCGCGATACGGATGAGTCTCCCCATCGTACTGACGACATCGCAAACGCTCTCCCAAGCGCCAGTTACTCCCTTTTACCGAAAACAACTATACTGGAATTTTGTGGATGTGTCAACGCTTTTAATAAAATTTTCACATTATTACACGATTCCCTGTGCTGTCATCGCGTCAACAACCTTCTCGAATCCCGCGATGTTGGCTCCTACCACATAGTTGCCTTTGAAGCCGTATCTCTCGGCAGCATCAGCCATGTTGTGGCAGATATTTACCATAATGCCCTGAAGCTTTTCGTCCACTTCCTCAAAGGACCAGCTTAAGCGCTCGCTGTTCTGGGACATCTCAAGAGCAGATGTAGCGACACCGCCTGCGTTGGCAGCTTTACCCGGCGCAAAGAGCACTCCCTTCTCCAGAAGGTACTCTGTAGCTTCCATTGTCGTCGGCATGTTGGCGCCCTCTGCCACTGCGATACATCCGTTCTCCACGAGCATTTTGGCATCCTCGAGGTGGAGTTCGTTCTGAGTCGCGCACGGAAGGGCGATATCAACTTTTACAGACCATACGCCTCTTCCCTCATGATACTCTGAGTTCGGACGGTATTTCTTATACTCTGTCAGTCTTGCGCGGTTCACTTCCTTGATCTCTTTGAGCGCTTCAACGTCAATTCCTTCCGGATCATATACCCAGCCTGTAGAATCGCTCACTGTGACAACCTTAGCTCCGAGCTGGTGTGCCTTCTGTGTCGCATAGATCGCCACATTACCGGAACCGGATACAGCCACCGTCTTGCCCGCGATATCCTGTCCGTTGATCTTAAGCATCTCCTGTGTCAGATACAGAAGTCCGTAGCCTGTAGCCTCTGTGCGGACAAGAGAGCCGCCGTAGCTTAAGCCCTTTCCTGTCAGGACTCCCTCATACACGCCGCGGATTCTCTTGTACTGGCCGAACATGTATCCAATCTCTCTTGCGCCTGTTCCGATATCTCCTGCCGGAACGTCTGTGTCAGCGCCGATATATTTGCAGAGCTCTGTCATAAAGCTCTGGCAGAATGCCATAACTTCCCTGTCGGATTTGCCCTTCGGGTCGAAGTCAGAACCACCTTTTCCTCCGCCGATCGGAAGGCCTGTAAGTGAGTTCTTGAAGATCTGCTCAAATCCGAGGAATTTGATGATACCAAGGTTTACGGACGGATGGAGACGGAGTCCTCCCTTATACGGTCCAATCGCGCTGTTGAACTGTACGCGGTATCCTGTGTTTACGTGTACCTGCCCGTTGTCGTCAACCCACGGCACACGGAACTTAAACTGTCTCTCCGGCTCTGTCAGTCTCTCAAGAAGCGCTTCCTTGCGGAACTTGTCCTCATTCGCTTCAATCACGACGCGAAGAGACTCGAGAACCTCTTTCACTGCCTGATGGAACTCCGGCTCTGCCGGGTTTTTCTTTACGACAAGATCAATTACCTCATCAACGTATGACATCTTAAACTACCTCCTAAAATAAATATGGGCGCGCAAATCCCCTAGGGTTTTGGGCGCCTTTGCCTACGCACTCATTTTATAAGGAATGTGAATAATTGTCAATGGAGAATTTCATTATTTTACAGTTTTAACGCTTTATTCCAATAAATTTGCAGGAATAAGTCTTACCGGATTGCAAGGAGCGAACCCTGTGTCTCTTCGATCATTTTCTCCCATGCCTCTCTCGCCGATTCAGAACTGTCTTGACCAGAAGCCTGTTCTATGGCTTTTGTGTTATAAGACAAATTCATTGCCCCCACAGTACCATCAAACTGCCCGCTCTGTTTCAGGTTCTCCAGAAATTTGTTATAAAATTCTTTTTCTCCCTGTATGAACTCCGGGTCTCTCACTTCACCGGGAACTAGGCATCTCCAGCCTGTCAATGATCTGCTCTACAAAGTCCACCGCAGAGTTAACATTAAAAATCAAAGACATCGGGCGCGTCCCATAAATTCTTGCCCGCGCCTCGCTCGTCGCATAGAGCACATAGGCTGTGGAAAGCTTACCCAGCGGGAAAGGATCAAACCCTGTCTCTTCGATTGTTTTCTCCCATGCCTCTTTCACCGCCCCGGAACTGTCTTTACTAAATGCCTGTTCCATAAAATGTATGTTGTTTGTTGTTTTTGTCTCCTGTTTCCCGTCTGTCTCCTCAGTCAGCGCGTCCGTGAACATTTCCCGGCCGCGCGCTGATTGGGGCTTCATATAAGTATTTGGAGACTGCGCATATCCGATTCTGATACTCATTTTCCTTTTCCTCCTCTTATCTTATGTTGACTTATGTTCCTTTTTTGTTATGCAAAAAAACCATAACAATATCCTTCTTCTCTGTTTTAAGAATAGCAGATATCATTATGGATTTCTACACAAATTTTTCAGGTCGCAACATCCCGTCTGTTCTGTATAAAGACGCTGAGACACAATGCACAACCGCCAAAAATCAAGGCAATCACAAGTGCCCGCACAAATTCCGCCTGATCATACATAGATAAGTCATATAAAGTTCCAAGAGGAACATACCGTTTTATTGAAAATGTATCCGATATTAAATATTTCCCAGCAAAATCAATGAATTCATAAATAATCCCGCTTCCATATAACAATCCCAGAACAATTGCTAATATCTGATTTCTTATAGCATATACAAAACAGGACATAAGCGCCGCTACACAGACTAATAAAATGTAATATGTTATCAGATAACCCGTCATAACCGACAGATTTCCAAAGGGAATGACTGCAAAATTCTGATTAAACAGTAAATAACCAATCCACGAAACAACAATTGTTCCGCAGATAACTGCCAGAGAATATATCGCGCAGATTATCAGATTCACAAAGACAAGTCGATGCCTCTTGCCAATTAACCCTATTATATTTTTATCAAACCTGTGTGCATGGTATGCTCCGGCAAACAAGCCTGTGAAGATGAGTATTGACATAGCCACAATATTCCCCTCAAAGGATGATACTAACATTTCACACTTATTTGAATAAGCCGCGCTGTAATCTTCATTGTAATTCTCCGTATATAATTCAAAGTTATTCTGATTTTCTTCGTTCACTGCTGTACTGGCAGTGCTCTGTGAACTATCTAATATTGTTCCAACGAAAAATAAAAGAAGTACTATGAGCATGATCAAATACGTATATTTGCTCTTTCTCAGCCGGAAAAATTCCATTTTAAACACACTAGACATTTTTTGCTCCTTTCGTAATCTGAAAATAAAACTCCTCCAAAGACATTTTGCCTGCTTCACATTCTTCTTTCAAAGCCTGCGCTGTATTTTCATAAATCAGTTTTCCATTGTCAAGAATTCCGAACGCAGTGGCCAGTTTTGACAATTCTTCCAAAATGTG
>DWYT01000045.1 GCA_019118545.1 Candidatus Mediterraneibacter merdavium
CAATAAATGGCAATAGGAGGGAATAGCCATGAATATCAATAAATTTACGCAAAATTCATTGCAGGCTGTTCAAAACTGCGAGAAGATTGCCGCGGATAACGGCAATCAGGAACTAGCGCAGGAGCACTTGCTCTATGCCCTGCTAGTGCAGGATGACAGCCTTATTTTAAAATTACTTGAGAAAATGAGTATCCAAGGTCAGCTTTTCATCAATCGTGTGGAGCAGGCCATAGGAAAGCGGCCTAAAGTACAGGGTGGACAACCTTATGTCGGACAGGGACTAAACAACGCACTTATCCACGCGGAGGATGAGGCCAAGCAGATGAGCGACGAGTATGTGTCCGTTGAGCATCTGTTTTTATCCTTGTTAAAATATGCTTCTAAAGAGATGAAGGAGATTTTCCGGGAATTCGGCGTCAGCCGTGAAGGGTTTCTCCACGCCCTTTCCACCGTCCGCGGGAACCAGCGGGTGACCAGCGACAATCCGGAGGCTACTTACGATACGCTGAATAAATACGGGCAGGATCTGGTGGAGCGGGCAAGAGATCAGAAACTGGATCCTGTTATTGGTCGTGACGAGGAGATTCGAAATGTAATCCGCATCCTCTCCCGTAAGACGAAAAATAACCCGGTTCTTATCGGCGAACCGGGAGTCGGGAAGACAGCGGTCGTTGAGGGACTTGCACAGAGGATCGTCAGCGGAGATGTGCCGGAGGGCTTGAAAGAAAAGACGATCTTCTCCCTTGACATGGGGGCGCTTGTGGCGGGTGCAAAATACCGCGGCGAGTTTGAGGAACGTCTGAAAGCAGTCCTTGAGGAAGTGAAGAACAGCGACGGAAGGATCATTTTATTTATCGATGAGCTGCATACCATTGTGGGTGCAGGCAAGACCGACGGCGCCATGGATGCGGGCAACATGTTAAAGCCCATGCTGGCGAGGGGCGAACTGCACTGTATCGGCGCGACGACTCTGGATGAGTACCGTCAGTATATTGAGAAAGACGCGGCGCTGGAGCGGCGTTTTCAGCCTGTCATGGTAGATGAGCCGGCCGTGGAGGATGCCATCTCTATTTTGAGAGGTCTAAAAGAAAGATATGAAGTATTTCACGGAGTAAAGATCACGGACAGTGCTCTTGTTGCCGCGGCAACCTTGTCCCACCGTTATATCTCGGACCGGTTCCTTCCGGACAAGGCAATCGATCTGGTGGATGAAGCGTGCGCCCTTATAAAGACGGAGCTGGACTCCATGCCGACAGAACTTGACGAACTGAGGCGGCGTGTGATGCAGCTTGAGATCGAGGAAGAGGCGCTGAAGAAAGAGGAAGACCGCTTAAGCAGGGAACGTCTGGAACATCTTCAGGAAGAGCTTGCGGGATTGAAGGAAGAATATGCAGGCAAGAAGGTGCAGTGGGAGAATGAGAAAACATCTGTGGAACGCGTCCAGAGGATCAGGGAGCAGATCGAGCAAGTCAACAAGGACATCCAGAAGGCGCAGAGAGAATATGATCTGAACAAAGCGGCGGAGCTCCAGTACGGACGTCTGCCACAGCTCCAGAAACAGCTTGAGGATGAGGAGGAGAAGGTGAAGGCAAAAGACCTGTCTCTTGTTCATGAGGCTGTGACGGACGAGGAGATCGCCCGCATTGTGTCCCGCTGGACAGGAATTCCGGTGGCAAAGCTAAATGAGAGCGAGAGGAACAAGACGCTTCATCTTGCCGACGAATTGCACAAAAGAGTGGTTGGACAGGACGAGGGAGTTGAGCTTGTGACCGAGGCGATCATCCGCTCCAAAGCGGGGATCAAGGATCCGTCAAAACCAATCGGTTCTTTCCTGTTCTTAGGGCCGACAGGCGTTGGAAAAACAGAGCTTGCTAAGGCGCTTGCCCAAAACCTGTTTGACGATGAGAATAATATGGTCCGCATCGATATGAGCGAGTATATGGAGAAATATTCCGTCTCACGGCTCATCGGAGCGCCTCCGGGATACGTGGGGTACGATGAGGGCGGACAGCTCACCGAGGCAGTCAGAAGAAAACCGTATTCGGTCGTGTTGTTTGATGAGATCGAGAAGGCGCACCCAGATGTGTTCAATGTACTTCTTCAGGTATTGGACGACGGGCGGATCACAGACTCGCAGGGACGCACTGTGGATTTTAAGAACACCATCCTAATTATGACGTCTAACATCGGCGCAAGTTACCTTTTGGAAGGAATCCGGGATGATGGTTCCATCGATGAGAAATGCCAGGAAATGACCATGAATGACTTGCGGGCACATTTCAGGCCAGAGTTCTTAAACAGGCTTGATGAAATAATCATGTTTAAACCATTGACGAAACAGAATATCCGTGTAATTATTGATTTATTGGCAGAGGATGTGAATATCCGGCTTGAGGAGAAAGAACTCCGGATTGAGCTGACTGAGGCGGCTAAAGATTTTGTCGTGGACGGAGGGTATGACCCGATGTACGGCGCAAGGCCGCTGAAACGTTATCTGCAGAAAAATGTAGAGACGCTGGCAGCTAGGCTGATCCTTACCGGAAACGTGAGCAGGGGAGATACGATTCTGATCGATGTGAAGGATGGAAAGCTGACGGCGGACGCGAAAGGGCAGATAGCTGTGGCTGAATAAGTGGCTATGACAGATTCATTTGTCCGGACGGGTGAAAGGGCGGAAACACGGAATGTCTCAGATCATCTTTCACATAGATGTGAACTCGGCGTACCTTAGCTGGACGGCGGTGGAACAACTGAAAAACGGCGCCAAGGTGGATCTGCGCGAGATACCGGCGATCATCGGCGGGGATCAGAAGTCCCGGCACGGTGTGGTGCTCGCAAAATCCCCTGCGGCGAAACGATATGGCATCCGCACGGGAGAACCCGTTGCGAATGCCTTTCGTAAGTGTCCGAATCTTGCCATGTATCCCCCAGACCACAGGATGTATCGTGAGAAGAGCCGGATGCTCATGGAATATCTCCGGACATATACGGAAGTGATCGAACAGGTCAGCGTAGATGAGTGCTATATGGATTTTACGCCCATTGCGGATCGTTACTACTCCCCGGTTGACGGGGCGGCAGAGATTAAGGACGGCGTTAAGGAGCGGTTCGGTTTTACGGTAAATATCGGTATCTCTACCAATAAGCTGCTGGCGAAGATGGCGTCGGATTTCCAGAAACCGGATCGGATCCACACTCTTTTCCCCGAGGAGATCCAAGTGAAAATGTGGCCGCTGCCCATCGGGGATCTGTATATGGCGGGGCATTCCAGCGTGGAGGTGCTGAAGAAGCTGGAAATCAATACGATAGGAGATTTGGCGCAGGCAGATCCAAAACTCATCACGCTTCATCTCAAAAGCCATGGCAGGGTGCTCTGGGAGTTTGCTAACGGTCATGGGACAGACATTGTGCAGTCGCAACCTGAAGAAGCGAAAGGGATAGGGAATTCTACAACACTTCGGGAGGATGCCAAGACAATAGAGGAAGTGCGCCCGGTGTTCGAAGAACTGGCGCAGAGCGTGGGGCGCAGACTTAAGAAAGCGGGGAAAAAGGCAGGGATGGTGAGTATGGAGATTAAGTATTATGACTTCCGCACCTTATCCCATCAGGCGCAGCTTGAGAAGCCGACCAATGATCCGAAAATACTGAAGGAGACAGCATGCAGTCTTTTCCTTGAGGTGTGGAACGGAGCGCCCGTCCGGCTGCTGGGCATCCGTACATCCAAGCTGTCGGATGAATCAGAGCCGGAACAGATCACGCTCTTTGAATGGGAACCGCCGAAAGAGCCAGACGAAAAGCATAAGAAATTAAAGAGGGCAATGGACGAGCTGAACGCGCGATTCGGAGACGGGGCTGTAGTTAAGGCGAGCATGATGCCAAAGCAGGGGAATACCAGTCAGAAGAAAGGCTTAGGACAGAGAAACGGTTCGAGGGGAGAAAAGAATGATGAAAGAGAAGAATTATAATCTGGAGCTGGTGAGGGTTATTTCCTTTATTTTAGTTATTGTTATTCATGTGACTAATTACTTTTGCCGTGCGTACGGAAGGATCCCGCAGGGGGAATATCTGTTTTCCCTTGCGCTGGACACAGTGGCGAGGCTGAGCGTACCGTGCTTCTTCATGATATCGGGAGCACTGCTTCTCGGAAGGGAAGAGCCCATGCAAAAGCATGGGAAAAGGCTGCGCCGCTTTCTTCTCGTACTGGTTGTGTGGAGCGCGGTATATTATTTCTGGAACGTATGGTATATGGGGACAGAGTATGATCTGACGCATATTTTATATGAGCCGACCGAGGCACATCTCTGGTATCTGTACGCCATGGTTCCAATTTACCTGACGCTGCCGTTTTTTCAGGTGATGTGCAGGGGGATGAGCGTGAGGCTGGAAAAAGTATTCCTCATTGTGACGACGGCTGCAGTGGTCTTAAATTATCTGATGTGGCTTCTGGGACAGGAGGCGTACTATGATCTTCCGATTGTGGGAGACCGCATCTATGCCTATTATGTATTTCTAGGATATTATGTGTACAAGTACAGAAGGCATATCCGGATCAGTCAGAGAACGGCAGTTATTGTCTGCTTGTTCAGTATGGCGGTTTCTTTCGGGATCACTCTGGGGGTTACAGTGGTGCAGAATGATCATTATGAAGGAGCCTTTACTTATGCAAGTCCTTTTGTAGCTCTTGCGGCAGCGGCTTTTTTTCTGTTTATGCTCCGCGTGGACAGTTGCCGCATACAGTCCAGCGAGCGGACCAAAAAAGTGATTGATCTGCTCTGCGGGTGTTCGTTCGGGATTTATCTGATTCACATCCTATTTTTAGACAACTATAAGAAGTATATGAAAGCATGGGATCTGTCCGCGTGGATTGCAGTCCCGGCACTGACTGTCGGGCTGGCCGCCGTATCCTTTGCGTGCGTGTGGGTGATGCGCAGGTTCCGGGCGGGGCAGAAGATCACATAGGATTATACGGGATAGAACTTGTGAATTATATTATTACAACAGGTTTCATAATAATATCGCAAAAATTCTTTAGAATATCTTTATTTTCTTATATCGGCCTCCTTTAGAATTACAGGATATCCTGTATTCAATGAAAGGGGGCTGTATTTTCATGACAATCCAAGAACTTACCGATTA
>DWYT01000046.1 GCA_019118545.1 Candidatus Mediterraneibacter merdavium
CATTTTTTGCCCATGCAATCACGTCATCCCTTGTTGGGCCATGCTCAACCAGAAGATGTTCCAAGGTTCCCAACTTACGAACAATAGTGGAAGAGGTGCTTCCGTTTGCTTTTACATAAGATTTACAGATATAGAATGACTCTGCATTTTTAGATTTTGTTATGTGAAGATTCATGCCTCATCCCTCCCTACCCTTATTATAACATAAAATAACACAAAATAACATATATAAAAACTAAAAATTTGATACAAAAAAAGCAGGTTTTATAAGGCCTACAAGTGATTTTTCATTTATTCAACTGTCAAACTCCCGCCTGTATCCGGCATTTCTCCAACGGGGATTTGCGGATATAGGCTTTTCTTTGTCTATCCATCGCCGTGTCTCTCCAGAAATACACCATTTAAATTGATTTTTTACTGCGCATGCCATATAATGACTGCATGACACGGTACCGGAGCAATCCCGACGCAGGTGCGGGATGTTCACACTGACCGGAAAAGAAGAAGACATCGGTGCATGCGGTCCTGTCAAATAGTAGAAAGGAGAAGCTATCTATGCTGAAAGGAAAGACAGTCCTGCTGGGAGTATCAGGCAGCATCGCAGCCTACAAAACGGCGTCTCTTGCGAGCGCACTGAAGAAACTGAACGCGGACGTCCATGTGCTGATGACGCCCAACGCGGTGAATTTCATCAACCCCATCACATTTGAGTCTCTTACCGGCAATAAATGTCTTGTGGATACCTTTGACCGGAACTTTGAGTACAGTGTGGAGCATGTATCTCTGGCGAAGAAGGCGGACGTAGTTATGGTCGCTCCGGCGAGCGCGGACGTGATCGGCAAGATCGCCCACGGCATCGCGGACGACATGCTTACGACCACAGTGATGGCATGCAGGTGTAAGAAGATCATTGCGCCGGCGATGAACACGAACATGTTCGAGAATCCCATCGTTCAGGACAACATGAGGACGCTTGAAGAGTACGGGTATGAGGTTATAAGTCCGGCGGTGGGATACCTTGCGTGTGGGGACACAGGCGCGGGGAAGATGCCGGAGCCGGAGCTCCTGCTGGAATACATCCTTCAGGAAACCGCCTGCGAGAAAGACATGGAAGGACTTAAGGTGCTTGTGACAGCGGGGCCGACAAGGGAAATGATCGACCCGGTGCGGTATATCACGAACCATTCCACGGGAAAGATGGGATATGCCATGGCAAAAGTGTGCGCGCGGCGGGGAGCGGAAGTGACGTTGGTGAGCGGGCCGACAGCGCTGAAAGCTCCTGAATTTGTGAAGACCGTACAGATCACATCGGCAAAAGAAATGTTTGACGAGGTAACCGGGCGGGCAGAGGAGCAGGACATCATCATCAAGGCAGCCGCAGTGGCGGACTACCGTCCGAAGTATGTAAGCGCTGAGAAGATCAAAAAGCAGGATCCGCAGGGCGCGGGCGGCTCAGTAGCAGACATGACAGTGCTGGAGCTTGAACGCACGGATGATATTCTGGCGTATCTTGGGGAGCATAAGAAGCAGGAGCAGTTCCTCTGCGGATTCGCCATGGAGACACAGGATCTGCTTGAGAATGCACACAGGAAGCTGAAGAAAAAGCATCTGGACATGATCGTTGCCAACAGTCTGCGGGAAGAAGGCGCAGGGTTTGGCGGCGATACGAACGTAGTGACGCTGGTCACAGAGGATGAGGAAGTTTCACTCGGGAAAATGACAAAAGAGGAGACAGCCTCGCACATCCTCGATGCGATCCTCGCGCGGATGGCGCGCGAATAGTACGTTGCACGTAATTTGGCAACAGAACAGAAGAAACTTAGAACAGAAGAAACTTTATAACAGAGCAGAAGAGGATATCTTCTGTGCCAAAAGTATTGTATCCCGCAAGGGAATGATAACAAGGAGGCAATTATGAACAATTCAACAAATTCAAACATGACATCATCAAACACGGCAACAGGCGCAAAAACAGGCGGCAGATTCAGTATATTGGGAATGGTACAGGTGGCGATCTTCGGCGCCATCATATGCCTGATGGCGTTCACCCCGTTTCTCGGATATATTCCCCTCGGATTTACAAGGGCAACGATCATCCATATCCCGGTTATTATCGCATCGCTTGTGATGGGGCCGAAAAAAGGAGCTGTGCTGGGATTCCTGTTCGGACTGACAAGCTTTATCAATAACACTATGAATCCTACGCCCACATCCTTTGTTTTTACGCCGTTTTACAGTCTCGGCGAAGTGAGAGGCGGGATCGGGAGCGTGATCATCTGCTTCATCCCGAGAATACTGGTGGGTGTGGTTCCTTACTTTATTTATAAGCTGG
Source organism: Candidatus Mediterraneibacter merdavium (assembly GCA_019118545.1). GTDB lineage: Bacteria > Bacillota > Clostridia > Lachnospirales > Lachnospiraceae > Mediterraneibacter > Mediterraneibacter merdavium. The sequence continues at coordinate 2,333 of DWYT01000046.1, forward strand.
TGCTGCGGCTCTCGGGCGAGGAGACGAGGCGGAAAGGTGTTTCCAACATCGGCCTGATATTTGCGGGCGTAGCCGGGGCGCTGACGAATACGCTGCTGGTGATGAACCTGATCTTCGTATTTTTCAGAGAGGCTTACGCGGCGGCAAATGAGGTCGCTGTGTCAGCGGTATACACATTCATCCTGTCAGTGATCGGTATCAACGGCGTCCCCGAGGCGGTCGTTGCGGGAGTGCTCACTTTACTTATCGGCAAGGTGTTCTTAAAGAAAAATGTAAGAGAAAGGCTGGGTTTAAAAAATGATCTTGGCTATTGATATCGGAAATACGAATATCGTCATCGGCTGCATTGAGGGGAAGAAGTGCGCTTTTGTAGAGCGCCTTTCCACAGTGCGCACAAAGACAGAGCTGGAATACGCTATCGACATCAAGAACGTGTTGGACATCTATCATATAAAAAGGGAAGATCTGGAGGGGGGTATCATCTCATCTGTCGTCCCTCAGATCACGACTGTGGCGAAGCTGGCGGTGGAGAAGATACTAAAGAAAGAACCTCTCGTAGTGGGAGCGGGCATCAAGACCGGACTCAACATCCAGATCGACAATCCTGTGCAGCTCGGGAGCGATCTGGTGGTAGATTCCGTGGCGGGGATCGCGGAGTATCCGGTTCCCCTGCTTATCTTTGATATGGGTACGGCGAACACGGTGTGCGTGATCGACAAGAATAAGAACTATATCGGCAGCATGATCTATCCCGGTATCGAGGTGTCGCTAAACTCGCTGACTGCGAACGCGTCCCAGCTCGGCGGCATCAGTATTGATGTGCCGGAGCATATCGTGGGGAAAAATACGATTGATTCCATGAAGAGCGGGATGATATACAGCGCGGCGGCAGCTATCGACGGCATCATTGACCGGCTTTCGGAAGAGTTGGACGGAGAAGTCACTACGGTGGCCACGGGCGGTCTTGCGAGAAAAATCATTCCCCATTGCAGGAGAGAAGTTATTTTGGACGATGATCTGCTGCTCAAGGGTCTGGAAGTGGTTTACCGGAAAAACAGAAAAGATAAATGTTAATTATTTAACAATAATTCAATTGAAAAAAAGTTAGTTAAAAATTGCACAAAATTCTCCTTGAGGGGTTTCATTTATCGTTTTCATGGTGTATAATGACAACATCGAAAGCGAAACAAAATATCAAGGAGGGCAATACTTATGAAACTCGAAGAAAAAAACATTATCGTGAAACGTTCCTACAAATCTGTTTACAAATGTGAAGACAGTATTGTAAAGGTTTTTTCTGAGACTCACCCGAAGTCAGACGTTTTCAACGAGGCGTTAATTACGGCGCGCATCGAAGAGACCGGTCTTGATATCCCGAAGGTGAAGGGTGTGACCCAGATTGAAGGAAAGTGGGCGATTGAGATTGAGTTCAAGGACGGCAAGACGCTGGAAGAGATGATGAACTCCGACAAGAAGAATATCGAGAAATACATGGATGATTTCGTAGACCTGCAGCTTCAGGTACACGAGAAGAGATCCCCGCTTCTCAAGGGGATGAAAGATAAGTTCTCCCGCCAGATCAACAGCCTGAAAGAACTGGACGCTACAACAAGATACGAGCTGCTTACACGTCTTGAGAGTATGCCGAGGCACAGTAAGGTATGCCACGGTGATTTCAATCCGAGCAACGTGATCGTAGGCAAGAACGGCAAAATGACGGTGGTTGACTGGGCACATGCTACACAGGGCAATGCCAGCGCGGACGCAGCTATGACATACCTGCTCTTTGCCCTGAAGGATCAGGAGACAGCAGACCTGTACATGAATACTTTCTGCAAGAAGAGCGACACAGCGAGACAGTACGTACAGCAGTGGTTGCCGATCGTTGCGGCGGCACAGCTTACAAAAGACAATGAGCTGGAGAAAGACTTCCTCATGAAGTGGATCGACGTTATCGATTATCAGTAGAAAATAATAGCCGGACAAAAAATCAGCACAGGCAAACCGTCTGTGCTGATTTTTTTGATGGGGCAAACCCCTGTTTCCATTATCATCAAAGCCTTTGTTCTGATCCTAAACCTTTCTGTGTGATATAGGAATTGTCTTACCATGTCGGGAAGAAAAGGTTGTTCCCAATCTCGACTCCCTCCCGGCTTGTGGAAGGAGCATACAGGAAATAATAACAATGTGACACTGATGCAAGACGCGCTCCGTTTATCGCGTCCTGAGCCACCTGCATGGAGAGGCTTGTCGGTCCGTTGTCGAGTACTGTCTGGAGACGGCCTGTCCACACCGGCTCAAATTGTCCGCTTGCGTAAACGACTCCGCTGATCGAGTTCGGGAAACTCGGACTCTGTACACGGTTCATGATCACGGTAGCTACCGCAAGGAGACAGTCGTAATCCTGCACGGCCTCGCATTGAAGAATTGCGGCAAGCAAAGTGACGTCATCGGCAGAGACATCAACAGAACCACCGCTGATAACAGTATTCCCGCCGCTGCTTCCGCCGGAAGCGGCCGCCTGTTGAGCCGCCGCCTGCTGTGCTGCCTGCTGGGCCGCCAGAGCTGCCTGCTCCGCAGCAATGCGGGCCGCCTCTGCTTCCCGTGCCGCTTTCAGCCTTTCCTGCACATCGGCAAGATTCGTCGCGGTAGCGTCAGCCTTTGCCTGAAGTTCGGATTTGCGTACATCCAGCTCCTGACTTAACTCTGCAAGAGAAGCCTGCTGTTCTTCCAAAATGGCTTTCTGGTCTTGGATCTCCCGGTGGATAGCCTTTAAATTTTCCAAAGCATTCCGGTCATATTCACTCAGGTTTTCTATGAAATCCGCCTTGTTCAGGAAGTCTGACATGTTCTCTGCGGAAAAAAGCATCTCAAGCAGAGAGGCGTTCCCGTTTTCGTACATATACTTAATGCGGGTCTTCATATCTGAGTACTGTTCTTCCTCATCTGCCTCGGCGGCAGCTAAAGCGTCTTCTGTACGGGAGATCTCACCGTCCAGTATCTCGATCTGCATCTGTGTCGTCTCGATCTCATTATTCAGTGCAAGAATGTCTTCGTTGATCCCTGACAGCTCATTCTGGAGGGAAGAGCTCTGACTTTCCAAGGATGAAATATCCTCGTCAGCAAAAGAAGGGAAAACGGAAAGTGCAACAGCCAAGGAGCAGAACAGAGCGATCCCTGACTGAATCCAACGTTTTTTATGGATTTTCATAACTCTTTATTCCTTTCTTAATACGGTTAGTAAGCTGTGGAAAAACATTATACTACAAATTGCGCGATTTGGCAAACTGTAGTATTATTAAATAACAGTTCAGCCATTACGTGATTCGATAGCATTTCTTTATGATAACGTCCGGAAGCGGAGAAGATTTTGAAATCCAGTCAGCGGTCACAGCGAGGACTCTCCTGCCGCTGGCTGCTTCTTCCAATTCATCGTCTGCTTCCTGCTGTACGAAGCGGAAAGCCGCCGAATCAAATGGTTGTTATAAAAAGAAATAAGGAGCGGATATGGAACATAATATAAGGATGATAGGACTTGATCTGGATGGAACACTTCTGACAGACAAGAAAGAGCTGACGCCCCGCACAAGGGAAGCGCTTGTGAAAGCGATCCAAAGTGGAGTGACTGTACTTGTCGCAACGGGGCGGCCTTGGATGGGAGTGCCGGAGGAGCTGCGCAGTTTCCCGGGAATGTGCTATGCCTTGACATCAAACGGCGCGAGGGTTCTGGACACAAGAGCTAATGCGGTGCTTATTGAGCGCCTTATTGAGCCGGGACCAGCAAAAAAAGCGTTGGAAATCTGCGGGAAGTATGATACTCTTCAAGAGATATATTTTGACGGACAGGGTTATGCCCAAGCGGATAAGATTCAACTGGTAGAGCGATACCATAAGAATCCGAACATGTGGGAATATATGAGAAAAACCAGAATTCCCGTGGACGATATTCACGCCTTGCTGGAGTGGGAAAACAGAGGACTTGATAAGGTACAGGCGCTGTTCGCCGATATGGAGGAACGCAAAAAGGCATGGGAAGAACTCTCCCGGGAAGAGGATCTGGAGCTGGTGGGATCGCTTGGTTACAATATTGAGATCAACGCAAGAGGGGTAAATAAGGGGACTGCTCTTGTAGAGCTGGGCCGACTGCTGGGGATCAGGCGGGAAGAGATCATGGCCTGCGGGGACGGGGACAATGATACCGTCATGCTCCGCGAAGCAGGATTCGGCGTTGCCATGGGAAATGCGGAAGAGGAAACAAAAGACGCGGCGGACTATATTACATTGACAAATGAAGAAGAGGGCGTAGCCGATGCCATAGAAAAATTCGTTCTCAGAGGAGGAGAAGGGGCATGTTAGAAATTTTAAAAGCAATTATATTCGGAATCGTAGAAGGAATCACAGAATGGCTTCCGGTCAGCAGTACCGGACATCTGATCCTTATGGATGAACTGTTGAAGCTTAAGCAGGGGGAAGCGTTTTTCGAGATGTTCGAGGTCGTCATACAGCTTGGAGCGATCATGGCTGTGGTGGTGATCTATTTCCACAAGCTGAATCCATTTTCGCCAAGAAAGACGTCCAAACAGCAGATGATGACACTGCAGCTGTGGGTGAAGGTTCTGATCGGATGTCTCCCGGCGGGAATCGTTGGACTTTTGTTTAACGATGTGATTGATAAATACTTGTACCACTGGTATGTGGTGGCGGCAATGCTGATTGTTTACGGCGTACTCTTTATCGTGGTAGAGAACCGGCAGAAAGGGATTGAGCCGAAGGTGACAAGGATATCCCAGCTCACCCTTCCCATGCTCCTGACCATCGGCGTATTCCAGATGCTGGCCATGATACCCGGCACCTCCCGCTCGGGGGCGACCATTGTGGGAGCGCTTCTGCTCGGCGTGTCGAGGAGCGTTGCGGCGGAGTTTACATTTTTTCTGGCAATCCCGGTCATGTTCGGGGCGAGCGGGTTAAAGCTGATCAAATTCGGGTTCCACTATACGCCGATGCAGGTAGCGATTCTTCTGGTGGGCGTAGTGGTATCATTCTTTGTGTCTATTGTAGCCATCGAGTTCCTGATGAAATACATAAAGAAGCATGACTTTAAAGTGTTCGGCTATTACCGCATTGTTCTCGGCGTTATTGTGATTTTGTATTTCGGTATCGCGGCGCTTCTTGCATAAAAATGCAAAAAGGACTTGTTTTTTATACAAAACGTGTTAGAATATGAAAATGGTCTGTACATTATACAGAATGAGAAATATAACGGAGGAATGAAAGATGAAGAAGTTATTAGCAGCAGCACTGTGCGCCATGCTTGTAGCGGGTCTGGCGGCAGGATGCGGAAGCAAGGGAAATGACGCGGGCAATGAAAATAACAACGCTGCATCCGGTACGGACAGCAATGCGCCGGCAACGAAGGTGATCGACATTGACCTGACAGAAGAGCAGTATGCCTTTGGCGTTGACAAGGATCAGCCGGAGCTTCTTGAGCAGGTGAATACATTTATCAATAAGATCATGGAAGACGGCACTCTTGATGAGATCTGCGACAAGTATTTCGGAGACGGCGAGCCGACGGCGGTAGAGTCCGCAGAGCTTGACACATCTAAAGATCAGCTCGTTGTCGCGACAAACGCGGCGTTCGAGCCGTTTGAGTACACAAAGGGCGACTCTTATCTTGGAATCGACATGGAGATCGCGGCGCTTCTGGCTGAGGAACTGGGGCAGGAGCTTGTGATCCAGAATATGGATTTTGACTCTGTATGCCTTTCTGTGGGACAGCATAAATGTGACATAGCCATGGCAGGCCTTACGATCAACGAGGAGAGAGAAGAGTTCGTGTCATTCTCTGATTCCTATTATTCGGCTTCCCAGAGACTTGTGGTTCCCGGAGACGACACGACATTTGACGACTGTGCGACAGCAGACGATGTTGTGGCAAAGCTTAATGAGCTGACAGAGAGCGATAAGATCGGCGTTCAGCAGGGAACAACAGGAAACTACTATGTAAATGGTGATGAAGACTGGGGATTCCCGGGACTTCCGGCTGAGTGTGTAACATACAAGAGCGGTTCACTTGCAATTCAGGATATGCTCAACGGCAAGGTGAACTATGTGATCATCGACGCGGCTCCGGCAGCGGCGATCACAGAAGCGATCAACGAGTTACAGTAAATCATAAGGATAGAAAACAAGACTGAAAGTGAGAAGGAAAATGCAGGCATCAGTGAGGTCTATCATAGGTGCAGGTATTTTCCTTCTTTGTAAGAAGGGAAAACAATGGGTAATTTTGGTCAGAGAATCGACAGATTTATAGAGATCTTCATAGATGCCAACGGCTATGTGAAGGTGGTTGAAGGATTAAAAAATACGCTTCTTATCGCTGTCTGCGGCCTGCTTATCGGTATTCTGGTCGGTACGCTCATCGCGACGGTGAGGGTACTGCCGAAGTATAAATTACTTCCGAGGGTGCTCAACGGCTTCTGCAGCTTTTATGTGGCACTGTTCCGCGGGACGCCGATGGTGGTGCAGCTTCTTGTATTTCATTTCGCCCTTTTCCCGCTCTGGGGATGGAATAATATCACGCCAGTGCAGGTGTCCATCATCGTGTTTGGCCTAAACAGCGGTGCATATATATCCGAGATCATGCGAAGCGGAATCCAGTCCGTTGATCCGGGGCAGATGGAAGCGGGACGTGCCGTGGGTTTAAGCTTCGGAGCAAGTATGACGAAGATCGTGATCCCGCAGGCGGTGAAAAATATCCTGCCTACTCTCGGAAATGAGTTTATCGCGCTTATAAAGGAAACGTCAGTTGTAAGCTTTGTCGGCGCGGCGGATCTCTATGTGGCGTTCAGTTATATCGCAGCCAACAGCTACGAGTACATGGTGCCGTACCTTGTGATGGCAATGATCTACATTGTTCTCGTCCTGTTCATCACACTGCTTATAAAAATATTAGAAAGGAGCCTGAGGAAGAGTGATAGACGTAATTAATCTTAGGAAAAGTTTCGGAAACCTCGAGATTCTCAAAGGTATCAGTATCACGATCAATAAAGGCGATATTGTAGCTGTGTTAGGGCCGTCCGGATCCGGGAAAAGTACCTTCCTTAGGTGCTTGAACTGTATGGAAGACCCCACGTCAGGAAGTATTATCTTCAAGGGCGTGGACATCGCGGATATGAAGGTGGACATCAATGTGCACCGCCGCCATATGGGAATGGTGTTCCAGCATTTTAACCTGTTCAACAACAAGACAGTTCTTCAAAATGTCATGATGGCCCCGGCGTATCTGCGCTGTAAGGATCTGAAAAAGGCGAAGAGGCAGAACAGGCTGACAAGCTTTAAAAACATTTTCCGCAGGGAGAAGAAGGAACTGATCCCCATTACTACGACAAAGAATCAGATCAAAAGCGAGGCAAGGCAGCAGGCGCTTGACCTGCTGAGACGTATCGGACTGGACGACAAGGCGGACGTTTATCCGTCTACACTCTCGGGCGGACAGAAGCAGAGGGTGGCGATCATCCGCTCCCTTGCCATGAACCCGGACGTGATTCTCTTTGACGAGCCGACCTCCGCTCTGGACCCGGAGATGGTAGGAGAGGTGCTTGAGCTGATGAAAGAACTTGCCCGAGAGGGTATGACCATGGTGGTTGTGACACATGAGATGGGATTCGCCAGAGAGGTGGCGTCAAGAGTCCTCTTCATGGACGACGGACAGATCCTCGAGGAGGCTGCCCCGAAGGAGTTCTTTGAAAATCCGAAGGACGAGCGTCTGAAAGAGTTCTTGTCCAAGATACTGTAAAGATGATAGAATATACGTCGGAATTATACGGCAGAGGCGGCGCTGGGAGTGAAAAACTTCCGGCGGACTGCGGCAGTATAGTCCCGGCGTATTTATATGCCGTGCAGTCTGCCGGGAGAAGAGGCGGCCGGGGTTGAAGAAACGCACCCGGTGCGGACGGAGGCAAGGGCAGTGGCAACAGACTGCGGGCGCGCGGAGAAGAATGGATAAAAATGACGGACAGGAGCGGGACATAAATGAGATATGAGCGGATACAAAAAGCAGTTTTCATAGAACGGCCGAACCGTTTTATCGCCTATGCAAAGCTAAGCGGAAAAAGGGAGACGGTTCACGTGAAGAATACAGGACGGTGCGCGGAGCTTCTTCGCCCCGGTGCGGTTATCTATGTTCAAGAGAGTGATAACCCGGACAGAAAGACAAAGTGGGATCTGATTGCAGTGGAAAAGCCTGTGAAAGAGGGAAAGCGCCTGATAAATATGGATTCCCAGATTCCAAACAAGGTCGTTCAAGAGTGGATCGAACAGGGGAGGTTCATCTCTGATGTGACACTCATAAAGCCGGAGACGACTTACGGAAATTCCAGATTCGACCTCTATGTAGAGGCCGGGGAACGGAAGATATTTATCGAGGTGAAGGGCGTTACTTTGGAAGAGGACGGTGTGTGCCGTTTCCCGGACGCGCCCAGCGAACGGGCGGTAAAGCATCTGGAAGAGCTGATACAGGCGAAGAAGGAAGGCTATGAGGCTTATGTGTTCTTTGTTATTCAGATGAAGGATGTGCGGTATTTTACCCCCAATACGGATACTCACCCGGAATTTGCCGAAACTCTGAAAAAGGCGCAGGCAGCGGGGGTGGAGCTTCTTGCCTATGACTGTGAGGTGACCCCGGAGAGCATCGCGGCGGGTGAGCCTGTGGAAGTCGTGCTGAAAAGTCCGAGACTGAAAGAGTGCGCTCCGCTTCTGGTGGAGTGGTTTGCCAATAATAAGAGGGATCTGCCGTGGCGCAGGCGGATGGACGCTTACAGGGTGTGGATCTCTGAGATAATGCTCCAACAGACGAGGGTGGAGGCGGTGAAGCCTTACTACGACAGATTTCTAAAAGAACTGCCTGACGTGAAAGCGTTGGCAAAAGTTCCTGAGGATCGTCTGCTCAAGCTGTGGGAAGGTCTGGGATACTATAACAGGGCGAGGAACTTAAAAGAGGCGGCATGCCAGATCATGGAGGAGCACGGCGGGGTGTTCCCGGAAACATATGAGGATATCCGGTCGCTTAAGGGGATCGGCAGTTATACAGCGGGAGCCATCAGCTCTTTTGCATACGGTATTCCTAAGCCAGCGGTGGACGGCAATGTACTGCGTGTGGTGACGCGTATCACGGCGGATGCAGACGATATCGCCAAGGCGGGGACAAAGACGAAGATCGAGGCCGCTGTGGAGGAAGTGATACCAAAAGATCATGCGGGGGATTTCAACCAGAGCCTTATCGAGCTGGGCGCTTTGGTCTGTGTGCCGAACGGGGAGCCAAAGTGCGCAGAGTGCCCTGTGAGCTGCCTCTGCCTTGCACACGCGCAGGGGCGGGAGACGGAATACCCGGTTAAAAAGAAAGCAAAAGGAAGAAGAATTGAGAAACGAACCATCCTGATTTTCCGTGATAATGATAAGACAGCCATCCGCAAGCGCCCTGATACCGGACTGCTGGCGGGGATGTATGAGTTCCCGGGCAGAGAAGGTCATCTTAAGCAGGCAGAAGTCATCGAGTATGCGAAGGAGGCGGGACTTATGCCTGTCCGTGTGAAACGTCTGGGAAGCGCGAAGCATATATTCAGCCACGTGGAATGGCATATGATCGGGTATGAGGTCGTGGTGGATGAACTGGAGAGGCAGATGAAAAAAAGCGGCGGGGAAGAAGGAGAGGCAGATGTGATATTTGCCGAACTGAAAGAACTGGAAGAAAAGTATCCCATGCCGTCGGCATTTGAGGCGTACATGCCGGGAGGAACGGCCGTTTAATTCAGAACCTTCTTTTTGCAGAAGTCGAAAACCTAATTGCTATAAACATATTCGGAGCGGGCGAAAACAGGGAATGACTATGAATCGCTATTCTGCGAGGGAGACGATGTCGGTCAGCTTCCGCTACAGGGGAAAAGTAAAACTAGAGGTTCTTAATTCGCCCGAAAAGCAGGGATTTCCATGGACAACTCACTTCGTTCAGACAATTCCATGGAAATCCCTAAGGGACGAATCCAGAACCTTAAGTTTTACTACTCCCCCTTCCGAAGTCACCTGCCCGGCATCGTCCCCCTCTCCGAAAGGCTTTCGAAATAGATCCTGTTTTCTTGGACGCTCAAAACGGAAGTCAGTGAATTAAACAGACGGAGCGCCGCACGGGCGCGGCGGGAAAGCTGACTGAAAAATGGGTATCATCAAGCCGCGCTGATTTGTGTTTGTGCCAATTTAATTCGGCAGCATTTCCGCTTTGTAGAGTATGGGAAGCGGTCGATGAATTTGAAGGAGCAGACAGCGGCGGGGAGAGGTTGAGATGTGACTTTGAAGGAATCTGACGGAATATCTTACCGGGATGAGGAGATGTTGTTAAGCAGGGTGAGGCGTTTGTCTGAGTAAAACGAGTTGCGCCTCACCCTGCTTTGCGTTTAAACAGCTTCTCAGCCCGTTAGATATTCTCGGATTCCTGACCGGAACAGCGAAACCGCTCCCTGACCGCTGTCTGTATTTCAAAATCTTCACCGCTTCTGGACGGGAAAAGCCGAGTCCGCTCTGTTTTCTTGAAACGCGGGTGAAGGCGTGGTATAATTAGCGCAGCGGATTCGAGCCGGACTTAACGCGCAAACATAACAGGAGAGTATGATAAGGATGAAAGAACAGATACAGTTATCCAGACAACAGCAGAAATCACGTGAGACAAGGGAGAAGATATTTCAGGCGGCAAAGCGTATCTTGCAGAAAGAGGGGTACGAGGAGCTGTCCATCAAGAATATTTGCGAGGAGGCAGGGGTTTCAAACGGCAGTTTTTATCACCATTTTAAGACGAAAGATGACTTGCTCTCTTACTATATTGAGGAACAGCCGCAGATTGATCCGGGACTTCTGGAGCTTCCGGGCAGTGTGGCGGGTGTGAAGAAGGGCATCATTCAGGTGTATATGAATTATGTGCGGTACTGCCGTCAACTGGGAGTTGAGTTTATGGCAGAGTATTACGACACGAAGAATCAGGCTCTTAACGCCTCTATCCGTACTGAGAGGCCGTACCCGATCGTGACGGTGCAGACTTATGTGGAGAAGGCTGTTGAGGCGGGTGTCGTGCGTCTTAATGTGCAGGTCGATGAGTTTACGACAGATATCCGCATGATCGTCATTGGAAATGTATTTGAGTGGTGCATCAAGCACGGAGAGGCAGACTTTGAGGGGAATATGAGCCGTTCGCTTGGGAAATATCTGGACGCTGTACTTTGCCCCGGAGATAAGGGGGATTAAAACCGTGGATACAGAATATGATTTTATTGTAAATCCCAAAGCAAGCTCCGGGATGGGGGAGATGATCTGGAAGATGCTGGAGCCGGAGCTGAAAAAGCGGCGCGTGGTTTACCGTGTGCATATGACCCGAAAGCGCGGACACGCCGCAGAGATCGCCAAGGCGCTTACCTTGGACGGCAGTGAGCACACGATCGTTGTGCTTGGCGGAGACGGAACGGTCAATGAGACAGTAAACGGGATATGCTTTCCTGAAAAGGCAACACTGGGATACATACCGACCGGGTCAGGCAATGATTTTGCAAGAGGACTTGGACTGCCGAAAGAGCCGTTGGAAGCGCTTGGGATCATCCTGCGGAGGGAGAAAACCATACATATGGATATCGGAGTCCTCTTAGGTAAGAAGTCAAGACGTTTTCTTGTGAGCGCGGGGATGGGGTTTGACGCGGCAGTCTGTCACGAGGTATGCGTTTCCCACCTGAAAGTACTGCTTAATAAGATCGGATTGGGGAAATTAAGCTATGCGGCTGTGGCGCTGGACCGGCTGATAAAAGGCAGGCCGGTGCGACTGGCACTGACACTGACTGACGGGGAAACAAAAGTGTTTGAAAAAACGTATTTCGCGGCGTTTATGAATCTGCCGTACGAAGGCGGGGGATTTAAGTTTACCCCCAAGGCGTCGCCGGAGGACGGACTGCTTGATGTGGTCGTCGTTCATGGACTGTCCCTGCCGAAGGTTATTTTCCTGCTTCTTCTGGCATCAGGCGGAAAGCATGTAGGATTTAAAGGAGTCTCGGTTCTTCGGTGCACAGGCCTGAAGGCAGAGGCAGAGACAGCGCTCCCTCTCCATACAGACGGAGAGCCGGGTTTTTTAAGAAAAGAGATCATGGCATCTGTCCTTGGGGAAAAGCTTAATGTGATCGTGGGTTGATGCGGGGCGCATTAATTTCAAATATGTGCGAAAGTTTAAGAAATGAAGATTTAATAAAGGTTTTGTGAACATAGTTGTTGTGTATTTTAAATCGTGATACAATGGGGACTGATAAAAAGAATGGGGATCATTATTATGAAACAGAAAAACAGGTTCACAGAATTACTGAAACGATACAAACATGCGTGGGTGTTCTTATATATTCTTATTTATATGCCGTGGTTTTTGTATCTGGAGAAGCATGTAACTACGAATTATTATGTGATCCAGACCAGATTTGACCAGCATCTTCCGTTTATCGAGTATTTTATTATACCATACCTGATGTGGTTCGCCTTTATCGCGGCGGCATTTCTGTATTTCTTTTTAACGGATGTGCCGGGATTTTACAGGATGGCAAAATTCATGTTTACGGGGATGACGGTATTTCTTATCATATCCACGGTCTTTCCAAATGGTCAGGACTTAAGGCCCGTTGTGTTTGAGAGTGACAATATCTTTGTCGACATGGTACGGATGCTGTACCGGGCAGATACGTGTACCAATGTGTTCCCGAGCCTTCATGTGTTCAATTCACTGGGCGTCTGCGTCGCGGTGCATGAGAGTGAGGCGCTTAAGCGGCACAGAGGAGTGTGCGCGGGGACTTATATTCTTGCCGCGCTTATTATCCTTGCCACGGTGTTCTTAAAACAACATTCAGTCCTTGACGGTATAGGAGCGGCGTTTATGGCTTACGTGCTGTATCAGCTCGTATACGCGCCGCAGAAGAAGAGCGCACTGCAGTATACAAAGCAGAAGAGGGCGCTTGCGCAAAATAAATGAGTTATCAGGAGGAATAAGAGAGATGAAGAAGATTATGCTTACCGGGGATCGTCCCACGGGAAGGCTCCATGTGGGCCACTATGTGGGGTCGCTGAAACGAAGGGTAGAGCTTCAAAATACAGGGGAGTTTGACGATATTTTTATAATGATTGCGGACGCTCAGGCGCTGACGGACAATGCTGACAATCCAGAGAAGGTGCGGCAGAATATTATCGAAGTAGCGCTAGACTATCTGGCCTGCGGACTGGATCCGGAGAAGTCTACTCTGTTCATTCAGTCCCAGATACCGGAGCTGTGCGAGCTGTCTTTCTACTACATGAACCTTGTGACAGTGTCCAGACTCCAGCGCAATCCTACGGTAAAATCAGAGATTCAGATGCGAAACTTTGAGGCGAGTATTCCTGTAGGCTTCTTTACGTATCCGATCAGTCAGGCGGCGGATATTACGGCGTTCAAGGCGACGACAGTGCCGGTGGGCGAGGATCAGATGCCGATGATCGAGCAGACGAAGGAGATTGTGCACAAGTTTAATTCCGTTTACGGGGAGACTCTGGTCGATCCGAAGATCCTTCTGCCCGACAATGCGGCGTGTCTGCGTCTGCCCGGGACGGACGGCAAGGCGAAGATGAGCAAATCGCTCGGCAACTGCATCTATCTCTCCGAGGAGCCGGAGGACATCAAGAAGAAGGTGTTCAGCATGTTTACCGACCCCACCCATATCCGCATCGAAGATCCCGGAAAACTGGAGGGAAACACAGTATTTACTTATCTGGACGCATTCTGCAGACCCGAGTATTTCCCGGAGTTTCTGCCGGAGTATGACAATCTTGATGAGCTTAAGGCCCATTATAAGAGAGGCGGACTTGGGGATATGAAGGTGAAGCGCTTCCTGAACAACGTGCTGCAGGCGGAGCTTGAACCGATCAGAAACCGCAGAAAAGAATTCCAGAAAGATATCCCGGCTGTCTACGAGATCCTTAGGAAGGGAAGCGAGAAGGCAGAGGCCGTGGCCGCGCAGACGCTCAGCGAGGTGAAGGCCGCCATGAAGATCAATTACTTTGAAGATCAGGAGCTTATCAAAATGCAGTCGGAGAAGTTTACAGGAGAATCCTGATTGTAAATCGGCTGTTTTCGTGGTAGTATTATAGACGTAAAATTACGTTTGGAAAGGAACTTGACAAAAATGGCGGAGCGAACCAGAATCTTTGGCAGGCAGCATAAGTCTGTCCTTCTTTTGTCAGGTTAACAATTATATAAGGAAAACTTAGAAGCGTATTCTATCTGATTTCTAACAGGTAGGATGCGCTTTTTGTGTTTGCTCTGAACGTATAGGGGACGGATGTGTGTAATAAGTTTGGAATGGATAACAGAGGGAAAGAAGAACGGAGAGGAGAGAATGTATGAAGCTCAAAAGAAAACTCATACATATGAATCCGGCAGATGTACCCAATGTAATGGGATTGATCCTGATTTCAGACCCGTGATCACAGAGGGCGCGGGCGGTGTGTGGAAAAAGGGAAGCAAAGATACACTTTCCTTCCGCTCTGACGCGGGATACGCGGATTTCCTGAAAGTACAGGTGGATGGAAATGATGTGGCTGTGACGGACTATGAGGTCAGCGAGGGCAGTACCATTGTGACCTTGAAAGCTTCTTATCTGGAGTCCCTCTCCGTGGGCATCCATACCCTTTCCGCTATCTCACAGACTGGAACAGCGGAAACCACCTTTACAATCCAAGAGGGAGAGGGCGGCGGTGAGACCCCAAAGACAGAAGATGAAGCCACCAAGGCAGAGAGCGGGACTTCCCTGACAGGCGGCGGGGATTCTAAGGCAGGCAGTGATACATCAAACACAAGCGGTAAAGCTCCGGGAACGGGCGACGACAGCCGCGCGGCTCTGTGGGGAATGCTGGCATTGTTCGCGGGCGTATGCAGTGCCAAGATCGTGCTCGTGAGACGAAGAAA
>DWYT01000047.1 GCA_019118545.1 Candidatus Mediterraneibacter merdavium
GAGTATCTTCTAAGAGGGAGACACTCCGGGCCGCTTTTTTTATAGGAAAGACCTTTGGACTGACCTGTAATATAATAAGCAGTCCGTGCAGGATTCTCTGCAGTTTAATCGTATTAAGTGAAAGAGGTACAGCTAATGGCTGTGCCGTTTTTACTATAATGAGGTTAATTTTACTGTTGTTTCCATTTGAATTGCATGACTGATGCGGTAAAATAGATACATACATCTAGGAGGAAGGTAGGAATGTACGTAGCAATAGTAGACGATTCATTGCTGGACATCGAATATCTCTACGAGAATATCTGCCGATACTGCAATGAACATAAAGCACATATGCAGATCGACCGCTTTGAGGATGAGCATGATTTTTTAAATTCATTGAAAACGAAAGCATATGATCTTGTGATTCTTGATATCTATATGAACAGGATTAACGGGGATAAGCTGGCACAGCTCATCAGAGAGAAATACCCAAAAAGCCAAATCATTTTTACAACCGCAAGCAAGGAATACGCAGTGAAAGCCTTTAAAGTACGGGCGCTTGATTATCTGGTGAAGCCGTACAAATACGAAGAACTTGAGAGTGCTCTGGATCACTTTGAGGAAGTATATGATAAGTTCATCCACTACATCGAGTTAAAGGAGGGACGTCAGTACACGAGGATACTGATCGGGGATATCATGTATGTGGATTATCATAATCATTACATACAGGTTCATACTACGTCTAATGTAGTGAGGTCTTATATGCCTTTTGACAAATTTTCCCCCATGCTGAAACCCTACCGCCAGTTCTTATGGTGTTACAGAAATTGTATGGTGAATATGGATTACATTGATTTTCTGGAAGACAAGGACTTTGTGCTCACAGACGGAAAGAGGATTCCTATCTCAAGGGCCATGCACAATGAAGTCACACAGACCTATGCCAATTATATGTTTGAATATGTCAGCAAGGGGTCGTGACCATGACTATAACAATAAACTACTGCATCAATATTGTGATCTATGTATTGACCATTGTCGTTGTGCTTATCAGCACATTTAAGGATAAGATCAGAAAACCTTTTGGAAGAACGCTGCTGATGTCGCTGGGTTGCTTCTTGTTGTTAGCACTGGTGGGATCAGCGGCATTTGTTTATATTGGACCGGAAGGGGCGGGGCAGTCGCTTATGACGCTCGCGACATCCACGATAGGATTCTGCATTCCATATATCGGGTTGGAGTATACACTGGGACAGTGCGTGTTTATATCAGCGATCATCAAATGCTATGTGGATGACCTTATGCTTCTAGGTACAGTGGTGTACTTTCTGGTTTCTGGCCAGATGCCGGATTCGTACATGGATTTTCCTGCATGGCCGCTTCTGCTGACCGCAGTCGTATCATTCCCGCTGATCATGGTGTTTTATAAAAGGCTGATGCGTCCGGCTCTGGACGACAGTGGTTTTCTTGCATCATGGAAAACCGCGTGGATACTACCATTTTTTGCGAACGGTATGTATGCACTGTATATGCAGCCGGTATTTACGGAAGTGACTGCATTTCCCGGGATTGAGTTCAGCTTCGTTCCGTTCCTGTGGGTTGTGCTGACCTTTTCCAGTTATGTTATCCTCTTAAGGGCGCTGGTGGAGCGCAGCAGGAGCGCGAGACTGCATGAGGAGCTTCACATATCGGATATTCAGGTGACAGCACAGCAAAAACAGCTCGAGCATCTGCAGCAGCATATCGAAGATACAGCAAAGGCGAGACACGATATGAGGCATTTCCTTGTAGCCTTACAGGGTTATGCAAATGAAAAAGACTTTGAGGGAATGTCGGAATATCTGGAGACATGTATTGTGAGCATTGATAACCAGACGCCTGAGATCTATGCGAATAATCTGGCGGTGAACGCCATATTAGGACATTACAGGCAGATGGCTGAAAAAGAAGGGATAGAAGTAAAGCTCATCGTAGGTCTGGAGGAGGAGACGAGGGTAACGGATACAGACATGTGTATTATCCTTGGCAATCTTCTAGAAAATGCTTATGAGGCATGTGCAAGGCAGAAAGAAGGAAAGCGGTACATCATAGCGAATATACGCCAGACCGGCGGGTCGCTTGTCATCATCGTTGAAAACAGCTACACAGGAACCGTGCGCAAAAAGGATGGAGTGTTCCTATCCTCAAAAGAAAAGATGCGCAAAGGCATCGGGATTACATCAGTGATGGACGTGACGAAAAAATATCACGGTATCTCTAAGTTCGAATATGACGGCAGCAGGTTCAAGGTTTCCCTGCTTTTAGGAGGCAGGAGTGAAAAATAAAAGGGGAAGCGGAGGAAATTTTGAAGTGCAGTTCGCGGGATGAAATTTCTTGTTCAGTCCTGATAAATGGAGTATAATAATAAGCAGTCGGAGAACCCGGCTGCTTATTCTGCTCCAAAGCTTGGCAATGCGCGGTGCGGTTTTACGGATGGCGCAGGATAAGTCAGTCCGGCAAGATAAAGGAGGAAGAGAGATATGTTACGAATCGGAATGTTGACAAGCGGCGGAGACTGTCAGGCACTGAACGCGGCGATGCGCGGAGTGGTCAAGGGAATCTGCTCCAAGCGTGACGACGTGGAGATCTACGGATTCAAGGATGGATATAAGGGTCTGATCTACGCGGATTTCAGTATGCTTACATCGAAGGATTTCTCAGGCATCCTGACAAGAGGCGGCACGATCCTCGGCACGTCGAGACAGCCGTTCAAGCTGATGCGTGTGCCGGATAAGGACGGACTTGACAAGGTGGAGGCCATGAAGCATACATACCATAAGCTGAACTTAAACTGCCTTGTTATCTTAGGCGGCAACGGGACGCATAAGACAGCCAACCTCTTAAGAGAGGAAGGGTTAAACGTTATCACTCTGCCAAAAACGATTGACAACGACCTGTGGGGAACAGACATGACATTCGGATTCCAGAGCGCGGTGGATATTGCCACGGATACGATCGACCGCATCCACACGACAGCCACGTCGCACAGCCGTGTATTTATTATTGAGGTCATGGGACACAAAGTAGGACATGTCACCCTGCATGCTGGCATCGCGGGCGGCGCGGACATCATCCTTCTCCCGGAGATCCCCTATAATATCAAGTCCATCAAGAAGGTAATTGAAGGGCGTTCCAAGGCAGGCAAGCCGTTCACCATCCTTGCGGTGGCAGAGGGAGCGATCTCTCAGGAGGACGCCAAGTTAAAGAAGAAGGATTACAAAGAGAAGCTGGCAAAGAGAAAATATCCGTCCATTGCCTATGAGCTGGCGGAGCAGATAGAGAGAGAGACGGACAAGGAAGTACGAATCACCGTGCCCGGGCATACACAGAGGGGCGGCGGCCCGTGCCCGTATGACAGAGTGTTCGCGACAAGGGTGGGCGCGAAGGCAGCGGAGCTGATTCTGGCGGAAAAATATGGGTATATGATCGCCATGAAGGGCGGCGAGACGACAAAGGTGAAGCTCGAAGAGGTGGCAGGAAAGTTAAAGACAGTTGATCCAAAATGCGGTCTTATCAAAGAGGCGCGTATGACGGGCATCAGTTTTGGAGACGAATAATAGAAAGACAGAGATAGAAGAGGTGTAACACATGTCATATACGGCACTTTACAGAAAGTTCCGCCCTTCCGAGTTTGCGGACGTCAAAGGGCAGGATCACATCATCACGACATTGCAGAACCAGATTAAGGCGAACCGTATCGGGCATGCGTATTTGTTCTGTGGAACAAGGGGAACAGGAAAGACGACGGTGGCGAAGATATTCGCCAAAGCAGTGAACTGTGAACATCCGGCGGACGGAAGTCCCTGCGGGGAATGTAAGACGTGCAGATCCATTTCCGCAGGGACTTCCATGAACGTGATCGAGATCGACGCGGCGTCCAACAACGGTGTGGACAATATCAGGGAGATCCGCGAGGAGGTCGCCTACCGTCCGACAGAGGGACGGTATAAGGTCTACATTATCGACGAGGTGCATATGCTCTCCATAGGAGCTTTCAACGCGCTTCTTAAGACGCTTGAGGAACCGCCGGAGTATGTGATCTTCATTCTGGCGACGACAGAGGTTCACAAAATACCCATTACCATTCTCTCACGGTGCCAGCACTATGATTTCAAGCGTATCAGCATCGAGACGATCACAGACCGGATGAGGGCGCTGATGGATACAGAGCATGTGGACGTGGAGGAGCGGGCGCTGAAATATATCGCCAAAGCGGCGGACGGATCAATGAGAGACGCTCTAAGCCTTCTGGATCAGTGCATCGCCTTTTATATGGGACAGACGCTTAAGTATGACAATGTACTTGAGGTGCTGGGCGCGGTGGATACAGAGGTGTTCAGCCAACTTCTGCGCAAAGTCATAGCCAGAGATGTACCGGGTGTGCTGGACGTGGTGGAGGAACTTGTGATGCAGGGGCGGGAGCTGAGCCAGCTTTCCGCTGATTTCACGTGGTATCTGCGGAACTTGCTTCTCGTAAAGACTTCTGATAATATAGAGGATGTTCTGGACGTATCGACAGAAAATATGGAGCAGCTTAAGGAAGAAGCGCAGATAGTGGAGATGGATATGCTGTTCCGCTATATCCGCATTTTCTCGGAGCTGTCAGGGCAGCTAAAATATGCCACACAGAAACGGGTTATGCTGGAGGTGGCGCTTATCAAGCTGTGCACTCCGGCCATGGAGCCGGATCAGGATTCCCTTCTGGACCGTATCCGCGCCGTGGAGGACAAGGTCGAACAGGGCATTGTGTCTGCGGGGAATGTACAGGAGCGGATCGTCTATGTGAATGGCGACGGCGCAGATGGCGCAGGATACAGCGGCGCTTCAGGATATGAGGGCGCGGGACGGCCGGGCGGTAACGCTGTGAAAAGACCCGAACTTCCCAATGCGATCCCCGAGGAGGTGCAGGAGGTTGTCAGGCAGTTTGACTTCATCGCCAACAACACGTCCGGCCCCGTGAGGGCGGCGCTCAAAGGAAGACGGCTGAGTCTTGGCGGAGACAACCGGCTTTTGATCGTGCTTAAAGATCAGACTGCGGCCCAACTGGTGGGAACCGAAGAACACAGGGCGGAACTGGAGCAGCTCATCGAAGAGCGGATCGGTAAGAAGGTGGAAATAGAAGTGCGCCACATTGAGGAAGGCAGACATTTCGAGGATACGTTTGTTGATATAGAACAGAAGATCAATATGGAGATAACAGTGGAGGATTAATATGGCTAAGCGTGGTGGATTCCCGGGCGGCGGAATGCCGGGGAACATGGCAAACTTGATGAAGCAGGCGCAGCGTATGCAGCGCCAGATGGAAGAGCAGCAAAAAGAGCTTGAGGCAAAAGAGTTCACGGCGGCAGCAGGCGGCGGGGCGGTTGAAGTCACCGTATCCGGCAAGAGAGAGGTTCTGAAGGTAAAGCTGGCTGAGGAGGTCGTTGATCCTGAGGATATCGAGATGCTTGAGGATCTGATCGTGGCGGCGACAAATGAAGCGCTCCGTCAGGTGGAAGAGGAGACAGGAAGCGCGATGTCCAAGCTCACAGGCGGACTTGGCGGCGGGATTCCGGGGATGTTCTGATGGATTATTACAGTAATCAGATCAGCCGTCTGATTGAGGAGTTCTCAAGGCTGCCGGGCATTGGAAGCAAGTCCGCGCAGAGGCTTGCCTTCCACATCATTAATATGCCTACAGATCAGGTGGAGGGTCTGGCACAGTCCATTGTGGAGGCCCGTAAGAATATCAGGTATTGCGAAGTGTGCTGTACCCTCACAGACAGGGACGTCTGCCCGATCTGCAGCAATCCGGACAGGGATAAGAAGACCATCATGGTTGTGGAGACGCCGAGAGATCTGGCAGCGTATGAAAAGACCGGGAAGTACAACGGCGTGTACCATGTGCTCCACGGGGCGATCTCACCGATGCTTGGAATCGGGCCGGGAGATATCCGCTTAAAGGAATTGATGGAGCGGCTTCAGGGTGATGTGGATGAAGTGATCATTGCCACAAACTCCAGCCTTGAAGGTGAGACGACGGCAATGTATATCAGCAAGCTCATCAAGCCTGCAGGTATCAAGGTGAGCAGGATTGCCAGCGGGGTTCCCGTGGGCGGAGATCTGGAGTATATAGACGAAGTTACGCTTCTGCGCGCCCTTGAGGGCCGGACAGAGCTGTGATGGAACTGAATAAGCACATGCCGCCCACTTTATTCTAAGAGGGCGGCATGTAGTGTAAGAGGGGTCTTATGGCAAGAAAAAAGGTGACATCATCTGATGTGGCAGAGCGGGCAGGCGTGTCGCAGGCCACGGTGTCGATGGTGCTGAATAAAAAATATAATGTATCCTTTTCTAAAGAGGTTATCCGCAGAGTGGAAGAGGCAGCGGCGGAGCTTGGATATGTGCTCCCACGCAGAAAGGCGCGTCAGGAGGAGCGGCGCGAGAAGCTTCTCGTGGTTATCAGTCCGAACCTGACGAATCCCTATTATGTCATGCTTCTTCAGGGAATTGAATCCCGGGCCGCTGAGCAGGGATTCGGCATCTTTGTCTGCAATACACAGCGCGATCTCAAGTTAGAGGAGCGGTATCTTAAGATGATCTCCTCGCTGAATCCCCACGGCATTATCTACATGTGCAATCCGAGCCAGTGTTTCATGGCGCAGGTAGAAGACATTTCGAAAAAGGTTCCCGTGGTGGTCATAAACAATCAGGATGAACGTCTGGATGTGGATGCGGTAGACCTTGATAATTCCAAGCTGGGACGTCTGATGGCAAGGCACCTGCTGGAGCTGGGGCACAGAGACGTCGCATATGTCGCTCCGCCCCTTACTGTAAGGCAGAAGCAGCGTTCCAGAAGGGTGGAGGGATTTCTAAAGGAGTTCAAAAACGCGGGGTTGGGAGAGCATGTAGTGATCAAAGCGGCGGATGAGCAGATCGACAAGGACATACCGGGAATCGACTCGGAATACCGCATCGGATATGACCTGACGAGGGAGCTTATGGAAGAGCGTCAGGAGCTGACTGCCATCGTGGGCCTCAATGATATGATTGCTTTCGGCATTATGGACGCCCTGCACGACATGAAATATAAAGTCCCGGGGGATATATCTGTGATGGGATGCGACAATACACTGTTCGCGAAGGTGAAAAGAGTGTCTCTTACAACCATTGAGCACTTCGTGATCTACAAAGGGATGGACGCCTGTGACATCATCATGAAAAAAATTCAGTCCCATAGAAAACGGTACACAGAGATTGAGCCTGTGAGCATCTATCACGTGGAATATGAACCCAAGGTTGTTGTGCGCGGAACAACCTCTTATCCCAAGTCTCAAAAAAGAAAAATTAATAAAAATAAGCTATAATATTAGTAATAAAAAATATAGCATTTATTTCTTAAGAGAAAAAACTTCTTGAAAATACAGGAAATACTCGGAAGTATTTAAATTTGGGATTATAAAATATTAGTTAATATTAACTAAATATCGATAATAAAATTGATTATAAGTTTATTTTCTGTATTTATATTTTCTAGGTGGTGTTGACCAGTGTTTTTTGAGTGGATATAATCAAGGCAGAAAGAAGCGCTTTTTATATCAAAGGAGGAACACAAAATGAAATTTTTTATCGACACAGCAAATGTTGACGACATCAGGAAAGCAAACGACATGGGCGTAATTTGCGGAGTTACAACGAATCCGTCTCTCATCGCAAAGGAAGGCCGTGTATTCGAAGAGGTGATCGCGGAGATCGCGTCCATCGTTGACGGGCCGATCAGCGGGGAAGTGAAGGCTACGACAACTGACGCTGAGGGCATGATCAAAGAAGGCCGTGAGATCGCCAAGATCCACCCGAACATGATCGTTAAGATCCCCATGACAGTTGAAGGTCTTAAAGCTGTAAAAGTTCTTGCGGCTGAGGGAATCAAGACAAACGTTACTCTTATATTTACAGCGAATCAGGCGCTGCTTGCGGCAAGAGCCGGAGCTACATACGTTTCACCTTTCCTCGGACGTCTGGACGACATCTCTGTAAGAGGAGTTGATCTTATCTCTGAGATCGCGGAGATCTTCGCGGTAGCAGGCGTTGAGACAGAGATTATCGCAGCCAGTGTGCGCAACACGATCCACGTGACAGACTGTGCCCTCGCGGGAGCTGACATCGCCACAGTGCCGTACAAGGTGATCGAGCAGATGACACATCATCCTCTTACGGACGCTGGAATAAAGAAATTCCAAGAAGACTATAAGGCGGTCTTCGGCGAGTAAAAGGGGCCGCGCCTTTCAGAAAGTATGTTGTAAAAGTTGAAAAAGGAGACAATCATGGACAAGTTAAAGTTGATGAAAACTGCAAATGAGATCCGTAAAGGCATTGTGACTGCAGTTCACAGCGCCAAGGCCGGACATCCGGGCGGGTCTTTATCTGCGGCGGATATTTTTACATATCTGTATTTTGAGGAGATGAATATCGATCCGGCAGATCCGAAGAAGGCGGATCGCGACCGTTTCGTCCTCTCCAAGGGGCACACGGCTCCGGGACTTTACTCTACTCTGGCTGAGAGAGGATATTTCCCGAAGGAGGATCTTAAGACACTGCGCCACACAGGTTCCTATCTGCAGGGGCACCCGGATATGAAGCACATCCCGGGCGTGGATATGTCCTCTGGTTCTCTTGGACAGGGAATCTCGGCGGCAGTCGGAATGGCCATCGCGGGCAAGCTCTCAAATGCTGATTACAGAGTGTATACACTGCTCGGTGACGGCGAGATTCAGGAGGGGCAGGTGTGGGAGGCTTCCATGCTTGCGGCGCACAAGAAGCTGGACAACCTTGTAGTCATCGTAGATAACAACAACCTTCAGATCGACGGAGCCATCGACGAGGTCAACTCCCCGTATCCGATCGATAAGAAATTCGAGGCGTTTAATTTCCATGTGATCAATATCGACGGAAATGACTTCGATCAGATTGACGCCGCGTTTAAAGAGGCAAAGACAGTGAAGGGACAGCCTACGGCGATCGTTGCAAAGACGCTCAAGGGCAAGGGGGTTTCTTATATGGAGAATCAGGCCGGATGGCACGGAAAAGCTCCCAACGACGAGGAATATAAGATCGCTATGGATGATCTGGAAAAGGCAGGTGAAGCGATATGTCAGATGTAAAGAAGATCGCAACAAGAGATAGTTATGGAAATGCGCTGGCACAGTTGGGTACAGAGCATGAGGACGTCGTTGTTCTCGACGCTGACCTTGCGGCAGCGACAAAGACAGGCGTGTTCAAAAAGGCACACCCCGAGCGCTTCATCGACTGCGGTATCGCGGAGTGTAATATGATGGGCGTGGCGGCAGGTCTGGCGGCGGCAGGCAAAGTACCGTTCGCAAGCTCCTTCGCGATGTTCGCGGCAGGACGCGCATTCGAGCAGGTGAGAAACTCTATCGGATACCCGCACCTGAACGTAAAGATCGGCGCTACCCACGCGGGAATCTCTGTCGGTGAGGACGGAGCCACACATCAGTGCAACGAGGATATCGCTCTGATGCGCACGATCCCGGGAATGGTTGTCATCAACCCCTCTGACGATGTTGAGGCAAAGGCAGCGGTTAAGGCCGCGTATGAGCATGAGGGCCCGGTATACTTAAGATTCGGACGACTCGCTGTTCCGGTGATCAACGACAGGGCGGATTATAAATTCGAACTTGGCAAAGGCGTTGTGTTAAGAGAAGGAAAAGACGTGACGATCATCGCCACAGGCCTTCCGGTGAACAACTGTCTTGAGGCGGCTGAAAAGCTCGCGGCAGACGGTATCGAGGCAAAGGTCATCAACATCCACACGATCAAGCCTTTGGATGAAGAACTGGTCGTCGCAGCGGCAAAGGAGACAGGGAAAGTCGTTACAGTTGAGGAACATTCCGTCATCGGCGGACTTGGAAGCGCAGTGTGCGACGTTCTCTCTGAGAAGGCTCCGACAAAGGTACTCAAGATCGGCGTGAACGATACCTTCGGAGAATCCGGCCCGGCGGCAGAGCTGCTGAAAAAATACGGACTGGATACAGACAGTATTTACGGGAAAGTAAAAACTTTCATTGGATAAGAATAACCCGGAAGGAGGAATAGGATATGGCAGTTTTAAACCTTTCAAACATGTTTGTCCGCCAAAACCAAAATTCTTTCGGAGTTGGGGGCCTTAAGGGGCAGGGATTATTTCAGCAGTCAGGCCCTATAAATGATATGTTGAACCGGATATCTGAAAACATGCTGTCTGCAAAAGAGCAGCAGGCGGAGTTTGACAGTCTGGTAACCACAATGACACTTGATGCGGCAGAGCAGACCGAGTCACCCTTGGAAGATATACCAGACGAAGTGCTGGAGATTTATCTGCAGGTTTGTAAGGTGGGCGCACATCTTGCGGCAACGAGAGAAACCAGCCTCATAGAATATCGTAGCCAGTTGTCTGCGTTCGACCAGACAATTGAAGAATATCAACAAATGCTGGACGGAGAGGCAGCAATTCCTGAGGATCTGACGGAGGATAAAGTGCAGCAGCTGCTGGCAGCAGCACAAGACGCCCGGAAGACATTTTTGACAAAGGGTGCTGACGAACTCAACAAGTCGTATACAGATCCGCTGCAAGGCAATTATGGAAAAGTTGCAGGCTGGATCGACGGCAGTGGGTATGAGGACTTAGCAAACACTTCATGGGCAATTGACGCGGACGCAAAAGATATCTATGAAGAAATTGACAGGGTTCTTTCCGCCACACATAATCTGGGGCAGATCTTCCGAAAAGGGGCATCTGCAATTGTGTCTGAACTGGAACGGCGGGGATATGCAGAGGAGCCTTATAAACTTCACTTTGAACGTCAGCAGGACGCAGTAGCCGATTATATGCAGGATCAGAACAGAGTGTCAATTTTTCAAGATATTTACGATGATATTTTAAAAACTTTCAGCCGCAGTATATTATAATAGCCTCAGTGTCTCGAGCAGTCCGCAGTACTTATCGGTTAATACGATAATCCAGCCTTCCTTTGTGCGTGGAAAGCGGAAGAAGGTAACCGGCCACATATGGGTGAGGATGATATCCTCTTCGGTGGGATTGAGTGTGAAATATTTCCCCGCGTTTTTAAGGGCCAGCTTTGGGTGCGTCAGTCCGTGGAGCCGTTCCCCGGTCATTCTGGCATGAGTGTGCCAGTCATAGAGGAACATGTCATGGAGCATCCCGGCCCTTGCCGCGGAACGGTGGTCCAGATGGAGACGGCGGCACCATTTATAATTATAAAATGCAACGTGCAGGCAGTGGTCGTAGCAGTTTGTCCTTCCGTGGTGAGGATACTGCTTCATCCGGCGGACGGCCGGATGGCGAAAAATATCAGATATATGTGAGTAAAAGGCATTTTTTTCAAAATGCCTTTTTTCTTTTGTCTTTCTGTTAAATAACATATACATCATTCCTTTTTATATGTCCCTTTTCACAAATCATAGCACTTTCCACACAGAAAAAGAAGGGAAATTGTGTAAATTACCTGCGTTCTTTTGTCGAACTTATCTGACATCAACTGATAAATTCAGCTAATTCCATGTGCTATGCTTAGAAAAAATTTCAAGCAGAGGTGAGTATAAATGGAAAGACAGTTACCGAAAAACGTTCGTCAGATCGGCAATGTAAGCGATACGCCGAAGATTTATGTAGAGGATTATGTAGATACATTTTTTGTCCAGCTATGCGAAAAATGTGAGAAAGCAGGAAAGGGGCCGATGGGGGCGTTCCTTGTGGGTGATATCCAGTCGGGGGACAGTGAAGAATATGTATACATATACGGGGCAATCCAGATGCACGATCTGAAAATGTCAGGCAGCGAGTACGTACTGGATGAGGACGTATGGAAGCATGCGTACGAGGACTGCAAGCAGTATTTTGAGGACGGGGAGATGCTGGGATGGTTCGTGGCGCATCCGGGTGTTCCGCTCATTCCTGAGGCGTCCACGGTTAAGCTCCACAAGAAATCATTTCCCAAAAAGAATACGGTCTTTATCATGAAAGACCCGGTGGAAAAGGAAGAAACCTATTATGTGCATAAAATGAACGACCTTATGGAGATCGGAGGGCACTACACGTATTATGAGAAAAATCCGTGTATGCAGAACTACATGATCTCCAGTCGAAAAAAAAATGGGGTATTTCCCACGGAGACTGTTGAGGACAGAGCTGCGAAGGACTTTCGTGATCTGGTTAGAAAACGGGGGGAGCGTCAGAAAGGAAGAAAAGCAGGAAGTCTGATGTACGCGGCAAGCGCCTGCCTTGTGCTTGTGCTGATCGTGATGGGTGTCTCGCTTATCAACAGCTTTGACCGTATGCAGTCTGTACAGAATACGCTGAATTCACTGGCGGGCGAAACGGACAGTATCGAGGCCAGAGAGACAAGCGGCACAGTGACGGCTGTGACTGAGGAGCAGGCGGGAAGCGGACAAAAGACCGATGGACAGGCATTGGACAGTACAGAAGGCAGCACAGATGAAAGCGAAGGTGCCGGCGGCACAGACATTCAGCAGGAACAAGACGCTGCAAAGGGATCAGACCGCGTGTCACAGACCGCGCAGGACGCTGGCACGGGCGGACAGGCTCTTTCCTCTTCCGGGGAAAACGGGAATGACGGAGTATATATCGTCGAGGAGGGCGACACGCTTGCCATTATAAGCAAGAAAATGTATGGAGATATTTCCCATGTAGATGCGATCTGCAAGATGAACGGGATCGAGAACGGGAATCTCATTTATGTCGGACAGAAATTGCTATTACCATAAAATCATGGTATAATGATCGCGCATGTAGCGCGGACATTATACCGGCGCCGGTTTGCGGCCGTCCAAGGGCGGCAATCCTCTGCAAACCGTGTGCATCCTACGGAGTGTAGCATGTCCGAAGGACATGATATAATGATTGCGCAGAGCGCGATCAGAAGCGCAGATAGGGGAGTTATATGTCGCAAAAGAAAAAAGTACGTTTTAAGATTCTGGCTGCTCCGGATGATCTGAGCGAGATAAAGAACAAAGTAAAAAAGTTCCGCGTCAGAAAGCTTCGGAAGCTTCTTGTTCCGGCGGTACTTATTCTCCTTGCCGTGTGCGGTACTTATCTTCTGTTGAAGAATCAGACTTATATGCAGGCGAGGACAGCGCGGGAATACCCGGTTGACATCTCGGATACGAGCAGCTATGCCCGGTTTGGGGACGGGATCGTCCGCTATAACAGGGACGGGGTTGTGTTTTTAAATAAAAAGAATGAAGAGCAGTGGATACAACCCGCACAGATACAGAATCCGATTATCGTGGTCAAAGACAAAGCCTTTGCCGTGGCGGATAACGGCGGAAACAATATCATGGTGTTTACGGAGGAAGGACTCAAAGGGGAGATCGAGACTACGCTTCCGATTGAGAAGATCGCGGTTTCGGATCAGGGAATCGTGAGCGCGGTATTAAAAGATGAGAATTCTCCGAAGATTATATCTTACGACGCTACGGGAAACATCCTTGTGGAGCAGAAGACAACAGCCGGAACAACAGGATACCCGGCGGCTCTGGAGTTGTCGGACGATGGAAGGGTGCTGGCGGTATCTTATCTGTATACAGAAGGAGCGGCCATTAAGTCGAAGGTAGTTTTCTATAATTTCGGAGAGACAGGACAGGGCAAGACGGACAATATAGTTTCTTCGGAGGAGTATAACGATACCGTGGCCGCAGAGATTTTCTTCATGGGCGAGGACCGTTCGGTCGTGGTTGGAGATAATGGCTTTACTATTTATAAAGGGAAGGAGGAACCTCAGAAGGAAAAGGAGATCACGGTCGGTCAGGAGATACAGAGCGTGTTCCATTCGGATCAGTACATCGGTTTTGTTCTTCTGAACCGCGATAAATCGGGATATGAGGTACGGCTGTACAACCGTTTGGGAGATCAGGTTCTGAACAGGGATATACCTGCAAAATACGATAATGTGAAAATCGACGGCGACGAGATCATAATGTTTGACGGAACGAAATGCTGTATTGTGTCAGCGACCGGAATTATTAGGTTCAACGGGGATATTAAGATCAACGCGCTGGAAATGTTCCGCGCGCCGGGACTGAACAGATACTATGTGATGAGCGTGGATGAATTGAGAGTGATTTATCTGACGAAATAGGAGATATTATGAATAATTGGCTTTTGATTATTGTTGCAACAATATTTATCATCTGTATAGTGGTGGGATATATAAGAGGCTTCTTAAAACTTGGGATTTCGCTTCTTTCGACAGTCCTGACACTTGTTCTTGTACTGTTTCTTTCGCCGTATGTGGCGGATGCGCTTGTGAAGTTTACGCCTGTAGACGATTTTATCGAGAAGAAAACAGTGGAAGCGTTCGTTCCTGAGATTACGGAAGAGCAGATCGCACAGTTGAATGTGGCGGGGACTCCGCTGGAAGAACTCAGTCAGGAGCAGCTTCAAAACCTGAATGATCTAAACTGGGAAATGTACGGGATCACCGTAGATGATATCATGAATATCATCGGCGAGATTCCGAAGGATACTCAGATCAGCCAGATCGAGAGCGCACATATGCCTCAGTTTCTTAAAGACGAGCTTATAGAGAACAACAACAGTACGATCTATTCAGTGCTGGGTGTGCAGAGTTTTCCCCAGTACGTGGCGGCATATATATCAAGGCTGATACTGAATCTCGTCTCTTTCCTCGTGACCTTCCTTCTGGCGATCATCATTGTGAAAGCGCTGATGTTCGCGGTAAATATCATCGGGGAACTGCCCGTGCTCGGCGTGATCAACCATATCGCGGGCGGTGTGCTCGGTCTTGTGCTGGCGGTTGTCATCGTGTGGCTGGGATTCCTTGTCATGACCCTTGCTTATACTACAGAGGCAGGGGCAGCCTGCTTTGAGATGATGGAGCAAAGCAATATCCTCAGATTTATGTACGACACCAATCCCTTACTTATCCGTCTGCTCGGATTCTGAGGGATCCAGCCATTTGATTCGGCAGCATTTCCGATTTGTTCTTCGTAAGGTATGATATATATGCCGAATACAATATCCACGATTGGCACTTGATGGAAATTTGCAAATGTGGTTAGATGCAGAGGACAGTGTTGAACTGTGGTAATTTTAATTCCCCCGAATTCGGGGGAATTAAAATTATTTCAAAACCTTTGTAGTCTGTTCTTCCAAAATGGACATCTGATGTATGGCGATTTTATTAAGTTTTATCAAGCGTTCTTTTTGGCTCAAGCCATCTTCAATCAGCACTGCATTGATATTTTCCATATTTGACAGGCATATCAGTTCATTTATACTTGCATAATCTCGGATATTACCATTTTTATTAGGATTCTTATCTCTCCATCGTTTCGCTGTCATTCCAAATAATGCCATATTAAGAACATCTGCCTCAGACGCATAAATGATAGAAGTCTGTTGCGGCGTAAGTTCTGGCGGAATAAGATTAACCTTGATTGCATCGGTATGTATTCGGTAATTAATTTTTGCTAATTCTCTCTTGGCACTCCATCCAAGTAAAGCCTGTTCTTCTTTCTTTAACCGTTCAAATTCTTTGATAAGATATAATTTGAACTGTGGAG
>DWYT01000048.1 GCA_019118545.1 Candidatus Mediterraneibacter merdavium
AAGATGAAAAAAATTTGTGCGGATACAAAAAAACCGTCGGCGTAACGTGCAAGAGCCAATATTTGAAAAAGCTCTACGGCCCAGTAAAATCAAGGGGTGTAGAGCTTTTTTTCTTTTTTTAGTGTCAAAAATCGGATGATAACACTCTTCTTTTTATTTGTCAATAAGTTTTTAGTTTTTTTTAAAATTTATTTTTAATTATCTGTTAATTTAAAGATTGACTTTTACACTCTGCTCCGATAAAATAGAAAAATCAGAACTGCTCGCAAAGGAGGCATTTGAAATGGAACAATTAAAAATACCCGCAGGCTACTCTTCCCCTCTCACAATCCGTGAGACGGAAGTTGCCATAAAAGAAGTAAAGGATCATTTTGAGAGGGCGCTTGCGAAATCCCTGCATCTCACGCGTGTATCCGCGCCGCTGTTCGTCCGTCCCGAATCCGGTCTGAACGACAATCTAAACGGAGTAGAACGGCCGGTATCATTTGGGATCAGAGAACAGGATGAGGCTCCCGCAGAGATCGTACATTCACTTGCAAAATGGAAACGTTACGCCCTGAAAAACTACGGCTTCCACTCCGGGGAAGGACTCTATACAGATATGAGCGCCATCCGCCGCGACGAGGATACAGACAACATCCACTCCCTCTATGTAGATCAGTGGGACTGGGAGAAGGTCATCTCCAAAGAAGAGCGCAACATGGAGACATTGGAGTACACTGTCCGCAAAGTTTATTCCGCGCTGAAAGACACCGAGGATTACATATCGAGACGTTATAATTATATTGAACCGCTGCTGCCGGACGACATCTTCTTCATCACTTCGCAGGAGCTTGAGGATATGTTTCCGGACTGTACGCCCAAAGAACGGGAGACCCGCATCGCCAAAGCCAAAGGCGCTGTATTCATCTCCCAGATCGGCAAGGCATTGGCTTCGGGTGAGAAGCATGACGGCCGCGCCCCGGACTATGACGACTGGGAGTTAAACGGTGACATCATCGTCTACTACCCTGTCCTTGATATGGGTCTTGAGCTCTCTTCCATGGGAATCCGCGTGGATGAGGACTCGTTAAAGAGCCAGCTTAAGACCGCTGGCTGTGAGGAGCGCGCCGAGCTCCCCTTCCAGAAATCCCTCCTGAACAGAGAGCTTCCCTATACTGTGGGCGGCGGCATCGGACAGTCACGTATCTGTATGTATTATCTGCGGAAAGCACACATCGGAGAAGTACAGTCCTCTCTCTGGCCGGAGCATGTTGTAAAAGAAGCAAGGGAAAACGGGATCAACCTGTTATAAGAAAACCATTTAAGAGAAACAGCTATGAAATATAAGAACATTGTGTTTGACTTTGGAAATGTGATCGGAAGATTTGACGGGAAATATATCCTCCGTCAGTTCTGTACGAATGATGAGGATTATGAAATACTCTCCTCTGTGGTCTTTGCCAACTGGCCTGAGCTTGACAAGGGAACGATTGATTATGATGAAAACGCAGAGCATGCGCTCTCTCTTGTCCCGGGTCATCTCAGGGACGCCACACGTAAATTCTTCCGCGAGTGGCCCAAGTATGTGGAACCTCTGGAAAGTACGCTCACCTTCATTGACGAACTATATGACAATGATGTGCCGATGTATCTTCTATCCAACGCACCCACATATTTTGCGGATCAGGCAACCCATTATGATATGCTTAAAAAGTTCCGGGGCATTGTTTTTTCCGCCCCTATCAGGATGGCAAAGCCTGATCCCGCCATCTATGAGTACCTTTTTGAAACCTTCTCCCTTGATCCGCGGGAATGTTTCTTCATTGATGATCTGGAGCAAAATATCGCTGCCGGGGAAACCCTTGGCATGGATGGTCTTGTGTTTACGGGCGATATTGACAAAGTAAAAGCCGCTGTCGGGATGCTGTGATGCGAATGTATCACAGGCCTGTCCCTGACGGCGGCCTTATTATTTCTGCTTTTCTACTGCTGCGACTGCTTATTTACTGCTTCACTGATCTTGTCAGCCGCTTTTTCCGCCATCTCCCCGGCTTTCGCCGCCGCCTTCTCTGCCATCTCTCCGGTCTTTTCGGCTGCCTTCTCTGCCATTTCCCCAGTCTTTTCAGCCGCATGCTTCGCTGCTGCTCCGGCTTTTTCTGCCGCCTCATGGGCCTTCTCCGCCATTGTCTCTGCAGCGTCCTCAACCTTTTCCTTCACATTTTCAACAGCATCTTCCACTGTATCCTCCCCTGATCCGGCTTCGGTTTCTTCTTCATCTGCTTCCGACTCCGGAGCCTTTTCGCCGCAGTACGGACAGTAGGCCATGTCTCTTGCGACCATCTTCCCGCAGTTGGGGCACTCGGAAGATCCTTTAATACGGGAAATCTTCTTCTCATAGCTTTTCATTGTGTCCTCTCTGTCACTGATCGCGTCACAGAGCGCTTTCGCATTCACTTCCACTTCTTCTCCCGCTTTATATCTGTCATAGATCGTCCGTCCGAGCTCCATCAGATCTACAGCGTTTCCTCTTGCAAGTGTTCTGATCTGGCTCTTTAATCTCTGGATCTCGATCGCTTCGCCTGCCCGGCTTGTCACTGTTTCCGCAGTCTCTCCAAGGCGTTTTCCCAAATCCTCAAAAAAATCCTTCATTGTCAATCTTCTCCCTTCTTCTTTTGTCCTTCCCGGACATATGGGACACCGCACAACATAGGACGGTGCTTCAGCTTATATTCATTATACCCCATTGACCGCCAACTTCAACCGATATGGAAGGAATTTATACTTTTTTAACCATAGTGTGTATCTTTGTAAAGAGAGGGTACATGGCATACTGATACACAGACTCTCATATGATTATGAAAACACCTTTCAGGGTGACCGCTATGCCAGATCCAACTGTCTGCCGGGAGCAGATCTTGTCCGAAGATTACCGTGATTTCATTGGAAATCATGTGCGTACACCTTTTTTTAACAGCATCATGCAGGAGGAACGCTGTGAACAAGACGCAGGCTATGGCTACAAATGTATCTATCTGCCCGGAAATGTCGCAGACCCCATCACGCTTTCGCGCTATTCCTATAATTCCATTCCAAAATGCTATACGCCCCTCAGCATGGAGACGCTGAACCAGACAGGCATACTCCCTGTCCAGAATTATCCTACGCTGCAGTTGAAGGGAAACGGAGTCCTGATCGGATTTCTTGACAGCGGCATTGACTATGCAAATGAAATATTCAGAAAACTTGACGGAACGACACGGATCGCCGCCATATGGGATCAGACCGTACAGACAGGAACACCGCCGGACGGGTTTGCCTATGGGAGCGAATTTACGGAAGAGCGCATCAACGAGGCGCTCCGCTCAGAGACGCCTGTGGAGATCGTCCCCTCGGTAGATGAAAGCGGACACGGCACCTATGTGGCAAGTCTTGCCGCCGGGTCTGCCGCCCCTGCCGAGCAGTTTTTAGGCGCGGCTCCCGAAGCCACTCTCGCTGTAGTGAAACTCAAACAGGCCAAAAATTACCTGCGGAATTATTACTTCATACCCGAGGACGCCGTCTGCTATCAGGAGACAGATCTGATGCTGGGACTGAAGTATCTCAACGATCTGGCCGATTCTCTCGGCCTTCCTCTCGTCACATGTATCACGGTCGGCACGAACATGGGCGGACATATCGGAACACAGCCTTTCTCATTTCTCATTGAGGAATACAGCACCCGCGCGAACCGTATCTGTGTCATCGGTACCGGGAATGAAGCGGATAAGAGACATCATTACTATAATGTCATAGAGAATGAGGCAGACACAAAGACCGTAGAACTTCGGGTAGGCGAAAATACGCTGGGATTTTCACTGGAGCTGTGGACAGAGATTCCCAACATCCTCTCCATCTCTATCATCTCCCCCTCCGGGGAAAATACATCCCGTATCCCATTCCGTGTAGGGGCAAACGCTGAGATCGACTTCTTGTTTGAACTCACAAGGGTATCCATTGACTATCGGCTTCTTGTGGAAAAAAGCAATTCAGAGCTTATTTTCTTCCGCTTCAACGCTCCTGCGCCCGGCATATGGAAGATCGTCGTGGAGCCTCTGACAGTGATCGACGGACGGTTCCATATGTGGCTCCCCGTGACAGAATTCTTAAGCGGAGAAGTGTATTTTCTCGAATCTGATCCGTACTACACTCTCACAAATCCCGCCAATGCAGCGAGTCCGGTGGTGGTCTCTTATTACAATGGGAGCAACGACGGTGTGGCGCAGGCGTCAGGAAGAGGCTACACCCGCACACAGCTTATCAAACCCGACATCACCGCTCCCGGCATCAACGTAACAGGCGCTCTTCCGGGCGGGCGCTTCGCCGCGCGTTCCGGGTCCTGCGTATCCACCGCCGTCACCGCCGGAGCAGTGGCACTCATGCTGGAATGGCTCATCTATATCGAAAAAGTGCCGGGCGTGGACTCTCTCCAGCTTAAAAGCCTGCTCATACTCGGAACCATACGGCCAAAAACTATGGAATATCCCAACCGGGAGTGGGGGTATGGACAACTGAATCTCTACAATACATTCGAGACTATGAGACAGCTTTAAGAGGGGATTACGGATTGGTCGGGGAAAATGATTATCCGCAGGAATATTTTATCTAAGACATATTCTGAGAGAATGTATCAGCAGCTTCGGCTCCGCTCCACAAAATGGAAAAACTGAAAAAGCTGTGATCATGCTAAGATCATATTTTGCATCGGGCAACTCGGCTTTGCCTCAGACAATCCCGATGCAAAATATAACGCATGGCTACAGCTTTTAAGTTTTTCTGCATTTTGTTCCGAAGTCGCCTTATCTGCCGATACAATCTCTCAGAAACGTTTTCAAAATATCTTTGCAGAATCCCTTTTCCCACAACATATCCGAATTAGAAAGCGCGTATCGATAGAATCGATCCCATTGGCATCGGATTTTATTTTCCTCTGTGGATATACATTCTTGACGGATGATCTTCGCCGTCTCCCTGTACCATGCAAAGGAACTCCCACCCGTATCTTTCGTAAAATCCAGTGTGGTCGGTGACCAGATAGACGGGAGATATTGCTTTTGACCGCATATCCTCCACAGCCATATTAAGCAGTTTCCCCGCAATGCCTTTACAGCGGTAGTCTTCTTCCGTGTAGACAGCGCAGATGTTCGGGGCGAGATCTTTCCTGTCGTGAAAATCGTTTTCTATGACGCCAAGTCCGCCGACAATCTTTTCTCCGTCCAGACATAAATACCAGCCGTATTCTGTCTCGCTATTTAAGTATGCTTCCATACACTTTAGGTATTCTTCCTTGGGTACGCCCCATTTCTGATGGAACCACGATGCAGCTTTATCTTTCAGTTCCGGTTTCTCTGTCAGTTTGATATATGTGTATCTCTGCATGATCACTCCGCGATATATTTACACGCCGCCAGTGCCGCCACAGCGCCGTCCGCCGCTGCGGTCGTAAGCTGTCTTACTTCTTTTGTCCGGCAGTCACCCGCCGCGAAGATTCCCGGATGTGAGGTGACGCAGTCTTCCGCCGCAAGGATGAAGCCGCCCGCGTCCAGTTTTACGACGTCCGCGAACATCTCATTTTTCGGAATCTGCCCCACTGCCACAAAGACGCCGGATACCGGAAGCTCAGATTCTTCCCCGGTCTTTTTATGGTTTAGGATCAGCTTCTCAACTACGTCGTCCCCGACGATCTCTTTAACCGTGGCGCTTAGGATAAACTCTACATTTTCTTTTTCCCTGAGACGCTTTACGATGCTGTCCTCACCGCGAAATTCATCCCTGCGGTGAATAAGATAAACCTTCTTGCAATAATTCGAGAGAAACTCCGCGTCCTGAAGGGCTGTACTGCCGCCGCCGACTACCGCCACCTCTCTCCCTCGGAAGAACATGCCGTCGCAGGTGGCGCAGTAGGACACGCCCGCTCCTGTCAGCCGCTCTTCACCCGGCGCTCCGAGATGTCTGTGGGTTACGCCTGTGGCTAAGATAATACTTTTACACGGATATTCTTTTCCTGTGGTCACAATGACTTTCTGACCGTCCTCGTCGCGGATGCCCGTCACCTGCTCTGTCACGGTGTCCGCCCCCAGCTTTGTCGCCTGATCGAGCAGATTCATAGAAAACTCACTGCCGCTCACACTGGCGATTCCGGGATAGTTCTCCACATTGGGGGACGAAGTGATCTGTCCCCCGAATGCCCCGCCTTCGATGATAAGTGTCTTTTTTCCCGCCCGCTGTCCGTAGACAGCGGCTGTCATGCCGGCAGTCCCGCCGCCGATAATACCGATATCATACATAGTTTAACCTTCCTTTTCTGCGTAATCTTTAATATTCGAGGCATTTGCAAGCTTCTTCACCTGACCGTCTTTTACTACGATAAGCGTCGGCGCCTGCATGACCCCGTATTTCTCCGCCAGCTCCATATTCTCCTCTGCATCTACCACCTCATAAGGAATGTGCGCTTCCTCAAGAGAACGGGTCGCTATACGGCAGTTCGGACATGTCTTTGTCGTAAAGAGCAGTGTCTTTGTGGCGCCCGTATCTGCCAGCGCCTTTTCTGCTTTCTCTGGAGCGGCTTTTGTCCTCTGGCGCATATGGGAATGAGTGACGTCGTATACTCTGCGCTCCTTGAACTCCTGTGTCTTTCCGTCATTCCAGTTCTTGACCGGACGGTAATACCCGGTGATGCGGCTGTAAACCTCCGCTTCCCCGCCGCAGTGCGGGCACTTGAACTGTTCGCCCGGGAGATACCCGTGATTTTTACAGATCGAATATGTGGGCGACATCGTATAATAGGGCAGCTTATAGTTCTCTGCGATCTTGCGCACCAACGACGCTGCGGATCTCCAGTCAGGCAGCTTTTCTCCCAGAAATGTATGGAACACGGTGCCTGATGTATATAATGTCTGGAGTTCGTCCTGAATATCCAGCGCCTCAAATACATCGTCCGTATATCCCACCGGGAGATGGGAGCTGTTCGTGTAATACGGCGTACCGTTCTTCTCCGCCGCTGTAATGATGTCCGGGAACTGCTCTACATCGTGTTTTGCCAGACGGTATGTGGTGGATTCCGCAGGAGTCGCCTCTAAGTTATAGAGATCGCCGTACTCTTCCTGATAATCAGACAGTCGCTCCCTCATATGGTTTAATACTTCTTTTGTAAACTCCTGCGCCTCTGTCCGGGTCAGATCCTGCCGGAGCCATTTTGCGTTGAGGCATGCCTCGTTCATTCCGATAAGGCCGATGGTGGAGAAATGATTCTCAAACGTGCCGAGATATCTCTTTGTATACGGATACAGGCCTTCCTCGAGGAGCTTTGTAATGACCGTTCTCTTGATGTGGAGCGATCTCGCGGAAAGATCCATCAGACGGTTCAGCCTCTTATAGAAGTCTTCCTTATTTTCCGACAGATATGCGATCCTCGGCATATTGATGGTCACAACGCCGACCGAGCCTGTGCTCTCGCCGCTTCCGAAGAATCCGCCTGATTTCTTGCGAAGCTCGCGAAGGTCAAGGCGCAGGCGGCAGCACATACTGCGCACATCGCTTGGCTCCATGTCACTGTTGATGTAGTTTGAGAAATACGGAGTGCCGTATTTTGCCGTCATCTCAAAGAGAAGCCTGTTGTTCTCTGTCTCGGACCAGTCAAAATCACTTGTGATGGAATAGGTCGGGATCGGGTACTGGAAGCCGCGTCCTTCCGCGTCTCCCTCGATCATCGTCTCAATGAACGCCTTATTGATCATATCCATCTCTTCCTTACAGTCGCCGTAGGTAAAGTCCATCTCCTTTCCGCCTACAATCGCGGGAAGATTCTTAAGGTCATCGGGCACTGTCCAGTCCAGCGTAATATTCGTAAACGGAGCCTGTGTGCCCCAGCGTGAGGGAATATTGACGCCGTAGATAAAGGATTCCACACTTTTCTTTACTTCCCGGTAGCTCAGATGATCCGCCCTGACAAAGGGCGCGAGATAGGTATCAAATGAGGAAAATGCCTGCGCGCCTGCCCACTCATTCTGCATGATGCCGAGGAAATTCACCATCTGGTTGCACAGTACGCTCAGATGCTTCGCCGGAGCGGCTGTAATCCTTCCGGGAATCCCGCCCAAGCCTTCCTGAATGAGCTGTTTTAAAGACCAGCCTGCGCAGTACCCCGTAAGCATGGACAGATCGTGGATGTGGATGTCAGCGTTCTTATGCGCCCTGCCGATCTCATCGTCGTATATCTCTGACAGCCAGTAATTTGCCGTGATCGCCCCGGAGTTGCTTAAGATAAGACCGCCCACAGAGTAGGTCACCGTGGAATTCTCCTTCACACGCCAGTCGGTGACCTTCACGTAGCTGTCCACGATCTCCTTATAATCAAGAAGCGTGGAATTTAAGTTGCGGATCTTCTCTCTCTGCTTCCTGTACAATATGTAACCCTTCGCCACGTCGTCATACCCTGCCTGAATGAGAACAGATTCCACACTGTCCTGTATATCCTCAACGGAAATAAGCTCCTCCCGGATCTTCGGCTCAAAACGCGCGGTAACTTTCAAAGCCAGCATGTCTATGATATCCTGATTGTAGTTTTTATCCTGCGCCTCAAATGCTTTTCTGATCGCTTCTCCGATCTTCGCCAGATTAAATTCCGTGATCTTTCCGTCCCTTTTTTTGACCTGATACATCGTCATGACCCCCCCTTCTTTTATTTTACTTTCACTTATTGTCTGTGTATGCCCATTCTATCACTCTGCAAAGATCCATGTCAACAAGAAAACATCAATATCTAGTTTTTCACATAATTTTTACACACTAGATATTGATGTCGCTGTTTTTCAGTATTCCGCTGTCCGCCTCAATCCACGCCGCGCAGTTTTGCCGCAGGGATATATTTTTTCACGATGTCCAGCGCCTGTTCCATGATATCCCTTGTATAGCCGCGAAGTCCGGGTTGTATGAGGTCGCCGGAATCCACGAACCCCTGCAGAAAATATCTCCCGGCTCCTTTCAGCCATCTTCCGATCTCCTCGAAGTCTCCCCGCTTATGAAACTCTCTGACCACTGTAGTCCGAAACTCGTAGGGGATATCACCTGCCATCAGATAGGCCGCGCTCTCAATGACATTTGCAGGATCATAGTCTGAAAGACCGACAGTCACCGCGTACTTCCCCGGGGCATTTTTGATATCCATTGCCACATAATCGATCAGGCCCGCCTCTATAAGAAGCTTCAGCTTCTCCGTGTGACTGCCGTTGGTGTCCAGCTTCACCGCATATCCCATCCTCTTTATCTCACGGATAAAATCTGCCAGATCAGGCGCAAGCAGGGGTTCCCCGCCTGTAATGCACACCCCGTCCAACACCCCTGAACGTTTCTTCAAAAAAGAAAGCACCTCTTCTTTGGGGATTTCTGCCTCTGCATCTATATGAGTCACCAGAGAGGCATTGTGGCAGAACGGGCAGCGGAAGTTGCATCCCGCCAGAAAGACCGTACACGCTACTTTCCCCGGATAATCCAGAAGCGTCAGCTTCTGTAAACCCTGTACATTCATCTTCCCCCTCCTTTCAACCCTTCCTCTCAACTGTCCTTCATCTGCCGTTTCTCTTGAAACCGCCGTGCATTTTACATGGCAGTGAACGGCTCCATGACACTAAACAACTCGATTACATTGTACGTGAGGTCTCTGCGCACACTCTCATCGCCTCGATCACTGCGCTTCGAAAGCCTCTCTCTTCTAATACAGCGACCGCCTCAATCGTCGTTCCCGCCGGAGAGCATACCATATCTTTGAGCTCGCCCGGATGCTTCCCCGTCTCAAGTACCATTTTTGCGCTGCCGTATACAGCCTGTGCCGCGAACTGATACGCCTGAGGTCTTGGCATTCCCTCTGCCACCGCTGCATCCGCCATTGCCTCAATGAACATAAATACATATGCCGGGGCACTTCCGCTGACAGCGACTACTGAATCGATCAGACTCTCTGCAACCACTTCGACCTTTCCGAAAGAACCCAATATTTTAAGGGCATATGCCTTTTCTTCCTCTGTCACATATTCATTGACGCAGGCCGCGGTCATCCCCACGCCCACCAACGCCGGAGTGTTCGGCATCGTGCGCACGATCTTCACTGCTTTCCCGAACTGCTCCTCAAGCCACGCAAGTGTCTTGCCCGGTGCGATGGTGATAACAAGCTGATCCTCGCGGACACAGTCTTTGATCTCCGCTATTGTTTCCGCATAGTACTGCGGTTTCACGGAGAGCACGATTACTTCCGCCGCCGCCGCTTCCCTGTTGTCGCCCGTCACCTGTATCCCGTATGTTTCCCGCACTTTTTGGCGCCCCGTCTCCGAGATATCTGATCCAATGATCTCCTCCGGCTTGAAGATCTCATTCTGAATGATACCGCCCATAATCGCGCCTGCCATGTTGCCTGTTCCGATAAATCCTAATTTCATTGTGTCTGCCTCCTGCTTTTGTCTGCTCTGAATATCACTGCATTTTTATAAAAATTTGCTTTCCTCTTCCAAAGGGATCTCTTTCGTGTCCATCCACTCAATAGAAATGAAATGTCCGCCGTTCAAGCCATTGAGCAGCTTATTGATTAGTATCTCACTTCCCTGAACTTCCATCGTAACAGTCCCTTCCCAGTCGTTGCGCACCCAGCCTGTCAGGTCTAACGCCTGTGCAAGAGATTTCGCGGTATAGCGAAAGCCTACACCCTGAACACGCCCGTGAAATACGATATGTTTTCTTACATCTGCCATATGTCTGTCCTCCTTTTTCTATTTTATCTTGTAGATAAGAGAAAATCAATGACAGTATTTCTTGTATATTCCATTTTGCCGTGATATACTTGGTACAGACATTCGTTCTGACTGCAAAGGCATTTCCATGTGGATAATGACCTGAGCAAAAAGGCGCAAATACGTAACAGACAGGGGAGAGTTCCCCTTTCTTTTCATATTTTGGCGCCGTAAGGCGTCTTTTTTATTCCATCAGAAATAGGTTCCTTTTCAGAACGAAAATCCATGTCAAAAAGAGGTTACATATGGACACAAGAATCGCGCTCATCGGCATCATCTTAGAATCCCGGGAATCGGTGGAAGCGCTTAACCATCTGCTCAGTGAATACGGCGACTATGTCATCGGCAGAATGGGACTTCCCTACCGCGAAAAGGGAATCCACGTCATCAGTGTGGCAGTAGACGCACCGAATAATGTCATCAGTGCGCTCTCCGGCAAGCTGGGGATGCTTCCCGGAGTGAGCACGAAGACGATCTACGGGAAGAATATATGAGCTGAGCGCCAAATCTGAAAACACGGAGGAACTGCCTATGATAACGACATCTGAAAAAGTGACGGCGGAAGATACCCTCATCCGGCTGATTCACAAACTGGAACAGACCCAGTCCCTCTCAAGGGAAGAGTGGACGCAGCTCATCCGCGGACGTACACCCAAAGCCACAGAGTATCTCTTTGAACGCGCAAGAGAAATCCGCATCCGTCACTATGGACACGACGTGTATATCCGGGGACTGATCGAATTTACCAATTACTGCAAAAACGACTGTTACTACTGCGGCATACGAAAGAGCAATTCCAACGCACAGCGCTACCGTCTGTCAAAAGAGGATATCCTCTCCTGCTGTGAGCAGGGTTACGCCCTCGGCTTTCGCACTTTTGTCCTTCAGGGCGGCGAGGATAAATGGTTCACGGATGAACGGCTGGCGGACATCGTCGCCTCCATCCGCAGCGGCTGGAAAGACTGTGCGATCACCCTCTCTGTGGGAGAACGCTCTGCGGACAGTTATCAGAGGCTCTTTGACGCAGGCGCCAACCGTTTCCTGCTGCGGCATGAAACCTATGACCATGAGCACTACAGCAGACTGCACCCGGACACACTGACTGCCGCGCACCGTCAGGAGTGCCTCTGGAATCTAAAAAAGATCGGCTATCAGGTGGGAACAGGCTTCATGGTAGGCTCACCTTACCAGACACCGGAGCTTCTGGCGGACGACATGCTCTTTTTGAAAGAGCTGGACCCGCAGATGGTGGGAATCG
Source organism: Candidatus Mediterraneibacter merdavium (assembly GCA_019118545.1). Taxonomy (GTDB): domain Bacteria; phylum Bacillota; class Clostridia; order Lachnospirales; family Lachnospiraceae; genus Mediterraneibacter; species Mediterraneibacter merdavium. Next base: position 12,055 of record DWYT01000048.1, read on the forward strand.
GGCCTTTCATCCCTCACCATGATACCCCTTTCGCGAAGGAACCCGCAGGCACAGCAGATCTGACGCTCTACATGCTGGGATTGATCCGTCTGATGCTGCCGAAAGTCCTGTTGCCCGCCACCACAGCGCTGGGAACTATCGCGCCGGGGGGCAGGGAAAAAGGCATCCTCGCCGGAGCAAATGTAGTCATGCCCAATCTCTCCCCCGCTTCCGTAAGAGAAAAGTACCTTCTCTATGACAACAAGCTGTGTACCGGGAGCGAGGCCGCGGAAAGTCTGGCAGACCTCAGGCGCAGAATGGAAAGCATCGGTTATCAGGTCACTGTTTCCCGAGGCGATTCACTGAATATGTGACCGCGTTATGCCGGGCAGCGGAAATCAAAGAGAGCGCCGCTGCCATCTCCGCACAATAAAAACGGAACTATTTTATATAACATAAAAACGATAGGAGGAAACTATTATGTACGACGTAAATTCAAAATGCGCTGATGAATTTATCAGCCACGAGGAGATCTTAGAGACCCTCGCCTACGCGGACGAGAACAAAGAAAATGTAGAACTCATCGACGCTATCATCGAGAAGGCCAAGAAGCGAAAAGGTCTTTCCCACCGCGAGGCGTCCGTCCTGCTCGCCTGTCCCATCGAGGAGAAGAATGATGAGATTTATAAGCTTGCCGAACAGATTAAAAAGGATTTCTACGGCAACCGCATCGTCATGTTCGCGCCGCTGTACCTGTCCAATTACTGCATCAACGGCTGTACCTACTGCCCTTACCACGCGAAGAACAAGCACATCCCGAGAAAACAGCTCTCTCAGGAGGATATCAGGAGAGAAGTCATTGCCCTTCAGGATATGGGGCACAAGCGTCTCGCACTGGAAGCGGGAGAAGATCCGGTTCGCAATACGATGGACTACTATCTGAAATCCATTGAGACCATTTACAGCATCAAGCATAAAAACGGTGCCATCCGCCGCGTGAACATCAACATCGCGGCGACGACTGTGGACAACTACCGTCTCTTAAAAGAGGCCGGGATCGGTACATACATCCTCTTTCAGGAGACATACCATAAGGAAAGCTATCTCCAGCTCCACCCCACCGGCCCGAAGCACGACTATAATTACCACACCGAAGCAATGGACCGCGCCATGGAAGGCGGCATCGACGACGTAGGGTTGGGGGTACTCTTTGGCCTTGACAAATACCGCTATGAATTCGCGGGACTTCTCATGCACGCGGAGCATCTGGAGGCGGCTTTCGGCGTGGGACCGCACACCATCAGTGTGCCAAGACTGAAACACGCGGACGATATCAACCCGGATGATTTTGACAACGGCATCGACGATGATATCTTTGCCAAAATCGTAGCATGTATCCGTATCGCCGTCCCGTATACAGGCATGATCATCTCTACAAGGGAAAACCAGAAGACAAGGGAACGCGTCCTTCATCTGGGCGTCTCCCAGATCAGCGGCGGCTCCCGCACAAGCGTGGGCGGCTACTGTGAGCCGGAGCCGGAGGACGCCAAATCCGAGCAGTTCGATGTCAGCGATAACCGCACACTGGACGAGGTCGTGCGCTGGCTCATGGAGATGGACTATATCCCCAGCTTCTGCACTGCCTGCTACCGGGAAGGACGCACCGGAGACCGTTTCATGTCCCTGTGTAAGAGCGGACAGATCCAGAACTGCTGCCATCCAAACGCACTGATGACGCTGAAAGAATACCTCATGGATTATGCTTCACCTGAGACAAAAGCAATCGGAGACAAATTGATTGACAAAGAAGTGCTGAACGTGCCGAACGAAAAAGCACGGGCAGTCGTATTGGAAAACCTCAGGCTCATCGAGCAGGATAACCGCAGGGATTTCCGATTCTAAATGCGGATTTCATAAAAGGATAAATATAAGCGCAGAAGAAATATCCTTAAGACATATTCTGAGAGAATATGGAGGTAACTTTGGCTCCGCCTCACTTACCAACACATTCTCTCAGAAACATTTTCGAAATATCTCCGGTGCTTGTTTCCATTCCCTCCCAGAATCCGTGACAGGAAGGTCGTGCCGGAATCATAGGACACTTAAATGCTCTTGATCAGTTCTTCTATCACATCTTCTGATTCTTCCAGTTCGTCCGCTATCTGAGCGGCAGTCTTCCCTTTTCGAAGTTTTTTCCCTATCAGCTCAAGTAACTTATTCTGTCCGCCTTCAGCAAGACCGGCGGCCTTCCCCTCTGCAAGTCCTTCCGCAATTCCGACAGCTTTCCATTTGGCTTCTCCTTCAGCCATTCCGGCCTCCCAGCCTTCTTCCCACGCCTGTTCGCGCTCCTGTCTCATATGCTTCTCCTGATCATATTCGAATATACTCATCGTCCTCACCTCTGCTCTGTGCTTTGTAAGAAACTCCCGTAAGATATCTTCCTGAATACACTCTTCGATGGTGCGCTCCGCCGCTGCTTCGATGTCCATCGTCTTTGTATACTTCCGCATCTTATCCGTAAAGACGGCATACTCGCGGAGTGTACGGCAGGCTTCTTTTAGCGCCCTGTTATTGTCCCCGCAGATGTTCAGCAGTTCCGCCTTCAGCTCCAGCTTAAAGTCTGCTTTTCCTGTCTTTCCATCCTCTTCCCCCT
>DWYT01000049.1 GCA_019118545.1 Candidatus Mediterraneibacter merdavium
ACCAAGAGAACTTTTGAATGAATATATCCGTATGGGCGGTTTCCCCATTGTGGCATTCGGCAATTTTGACGAGCGTTCTGCCTATCAGATCGTAGAGGGAATTTATAACTCTGTCATAGCAAGTGATATTACAAAACGGCATAACATAGCGAATTTTGATTTGTTTAACCGTGTTGTCCGTTATATCGTTGAAAATGTAGGAAAAACCTTTTCCGCAAACGCAATCGTGAAATTTCTGAAAAGCGAGGGACGTTCCCTGTCTGTGGAAGCGATTTACAACTATTTGAATTGGCTGGAAAAGGCTTTTGTAATCTATCGCTGCCAGCGGTACGACTTGCAGGGTAAATCTGTGCTGAAAACGCAGGAGAAATTCTACCTTGCCGATTTTTCTCTCAAATACTGCATAATGGGATTTAACCCGAAGTCTATTGCGGCTGTGCTCGAAAACATTGTTTACTTTGAACTGCGGAGGAAAGGCTATGATGTCTATATTGGCAAAAACGAAACAAAAGAGATAGATTTTGCAGCGGTTCGCCGCGACGAGCGTATTTATGTTCAAGTGTGCCGCAGACTGCCGGAGGAATCGGATCGTGAGGTTGCCAATCTCCTTGAAGTCAAAGACCACTATCCAAAATATGTGGTAACGCTGGACGAACTGGCTGCCGGAAATATCAACGGTGTTAAAATCCTGCATTTGGCAGATTTTTTATTAAATGATAGGTATTGATTTCCCCGAAAACCGGATAGAACCCCATAAGGGATGACCGTATGGATATCGAATCATTGAAAAACAAGGTTTTTACAGAACAGGGGATAGCTAGACTAGCAAGCAAGTTTCCTACTACGAAATGAAAAAACCTCCGCGTAAGCGGAGGCTTTAAGTAGCGGAAACTGGATTTGAACCAGCGACACCACGGGTATGAACCGTGTGCTCTAGCCAACTGAGCTATTCCGCCATATTTGGTTATATATGGGGCCTATAGGGCTCGAACCTATGACCCTCTGCTTGTAAGGCAGATGCTCTCCCAGCTGAGCTAAGACCCCATATTAGAGCGGGTTTCGCGGTTTTTCCGCAACCCGCTTTGCTATTATACTATCACCACATGTCAAATGTCAACACTTTTTTTAGAGAAATTTAGCAGAGATTTTAACCGGGATTTTAACCCTAAGTTGAAACAAGGTTTTCGTTTTTGATATATATGGTATTGGCTTGCAGATTATGGTAGAATAATGCACAGGATAACTACGGAGGATAAGTGCATGAACAAAAATACAGGATATGTCTTACGGATTGCGCTGGGAGGATATCTGATATGGCTGGGGATCAATATTTTGATACAGGTTTTAGATGCAAGACCGACCAATACGGAATTTGTATGTGCGGCGGCAGTTTTCTTTATTGGGGTGGGCGGCGTATACGCGGTATATAGTTTGATCAAGCTGCTGAGTATGAAGATAAAGCTGAGGAAGAAAGCAGTATCTGAGGATGAACCTATAAATGAAATTGCTGGAGAAGTTCCGTCCGCCCGGCATCAGCCAGAAAAGCGCACACACCAACTTACGCAGGCGGTAATAAAACTACCGGCGGACACAGTGGAATTTCCCAGAATGAATAAATCGGCGGAGACAAAGCCGGGGGAAAATACGCAGCCGGACAAGGGCGGAATTGAGAAAACAATTTCGCTGCGAACGGAAGAGATAAAAGAAATAGCAAAGGCGGAAGAGGAAAAAGCAACAAAAGATGCGGATTTTGCAAAGGCGGAAGCAGAGGTTGTAGAGCTTTCTGACGGCGAGGAACTGCAGGAAATAGAAGAGATTGAGACTGACTATGAGGAGAAATGATGATGCGGGTAGGTATGGGATATGATGTTCATAAACTGACAGAAGGAAGAAAACTGATACTTGGGGGAGTTGAGATCCCTTATGAAAAAGGACTTTTGGGACATTCCGATGCGGATGTCCTTGTTCACGCGGTGATGGATGCGCTTCTCGGAGCGGCGGCCCTCGGCGATATTGGTAAGCATTTCCCGGATACAGATCCGCAGTATAAGGGAATATCCAGCATCCGGCTTCTGGAGCACGTAGGAAAACTGATGGATGAGGCTGGCTATGTGATCGAGAACATCGACGCCACGATCATTGCCCAGCGCCCGAAGATGCGCCCGCATATCGATCAGATGAGGGAAAATATCGCCAAAGTCCTTAATATCGAGACTGATCAGGTAAATATAAAAGCAACCACAGAGGAGGGTTTAGGCTTCACAGGTTCAGGAGAAGGGATCTCCTCACAGGCAATATGCGCCGTGGAAAAATATACGAATTACGGAAGCATCGATGTGACACAGGAGAATTTCGGGTGCGGCGGATGCTGCGCACGTGCGGCGGGGAAGGAAGAACAGGACAGATGACACTTCGGATATTAGAGCAGGATGAGCATGGTAAGACGCGTTCTTTGTGGGAAGAAGTATTTCCGGAAGATACAAAGATATTTCTCGATTATTATTACTATATTAAGACAAGAGATAATCAGATCTATGTCATAGAAGAGAACGAAGAGTTCTGCTCCATGCTTCAGCTTAATCCCTATATAGTGCGTGTGGAGGAGAAGGAGTTTCCGTCCGCATATATTATTGCGGTGGCGACAAAGGAGAAGTACAGAAGGCGGGGGTATATGGGAGCCTTGCTTCGGGCGTCCTTAAATGACATGTATGCCAAAAAAATTCCTTTTACGTTTCTCATGCCGGCGGCAGAGGCAATCTATACGCCTTATGATTTCCGGTTCATCTACAGTCAGGACAGAGGAGAACTTGTCCGCAGTGCAGATGAAGGGCAGCTTTGGTGGAACAGTGTTCCATGCGAGCGGTATCTGCAAGATGCTTTGGAGGAATCGGATACAGGGCGGTTTCGTCAGCACAATCACTTGAAGGCCGCAGAAATACAGCCTGTGGAACCGGCATCAATGACGCCGGGAGTTGGAAACGGAGCGGTCGTTTTCAGCGACGCGGGATTGTGGGATGCAGAAGAGATGGCTGCATTTTATGAAGAGCATTTTGCTAGGCAATATCAGGTGTGTACTGTGCGGGACAGCGCCTATTATCAGACGATGGTCATGGAGCAGCAGAGCGAGAGGGGCGGCGTTCGCATGGTAAAAGAAGGCGGTGTCCTGAAAGGAATATATGCTTATGCAGGGGAAGACGGACTTGAGATCAGAGAGCCGCTCTTTCTGAACGGATATGAGGCGGCGTTCCTGCAGTCAGTAAATGAGCTGGCGGCGGATGGGGAACGCATAAAAGTCCACGCGTGTCCCCCGGAGTGCGCATCTGAGGCAAAACCGCTTATTATGGCAAGGATCGTCTGCCTTGCAGAATTTTTGTCCGCATTGAAAGTGCCGGAAGAACTGTCTGTGGACTGTTCCTTCGCGGTGATCGACACGATCATCACGCAGAACAGCCGGGTGTGGAAGGTGACAAGCGAAAAAGGAGAGACAGAGCTTCACGTAAGAGAGACAGAGGACTCAGAGGGTGTCCTGCCGATAGCGGAGCTGACGGAGATTCTCTTTGGCCGGTGTATGATCAGGGAAGTGAAAGACCGGGAGGGTGTGATCCTGTCGGAGAGGCTGGCAGAGGAGTTGGAGAAGATCACGAAGCTTAAAAAAGTGTGTTTTAATGAAGTCGTGTGATGTATAGTGGGTGCTAACGGTCATTTAATTCGGGAACATTTCTTTATAAGAATGTCCGGAAGCGGAGAAGATTTTGAAATACGGTCAGCGGCAGGGAGGCGCGTTTCTGTTCCGGGCCGGAATCCGGGAGCGGACTAAAGGGTTGCGGGACTGTTTAAGAGCGAAGCGGCACAATGAGGAACTCATTTCATTCAGACAACCCCATTGTGCCGCTTAACAACATCCCCTTATCCCTAAGCCGCTCCAACTGATTCCTCTAAGTCACAGAAGCCGCGCCTCCCCGCTGCTGACCGTTTCTTCAAATTCATCGACCGCTTCCTGCGCATTGTAAATCAAAAATGCTCCGAATCAAATGGGCACAAGCACAGACGGCGCGGCTTTAAGACTTTCATCTGTTGAATAGTTCTTCCGCCGCGCCCGTGTTGCTTTCCAGATGTTTATTTACTAACTTCCGTCTTCGGTAGCCGAGAAAACAGGCTCTATTTTCGCCTGTTAGATCCAAGAAGTGTTAGTAAATTGAATGGCCGAAAGAAGAAACAGTTTGGCGAGCGCCATTCGTAAAGCCGCACTGTGTGCTAACTGTGGCTGAACTGTTTCTTGACAAAATCCCAATTCTTGCATAATATAGGGATATGCGTTATATATGCGAGATCAGAGCAAAGGCGGAGAGCGGGAAGAGTAGCAGTTCTGGAAGCTGTCAGAGAGGGGATGCCACTGGCTGGAAGCATCCTCAAGCGGAGGAATTGTGAAGTGCGCCCGGGAGCTGATCCTGTGAAAGCGGGTTCGCGAGTAGCGGGGTACGTTTGGCATACGTTACATGTATATGAGTGAAAGAAGAGATTCTTTTAATAGAGTGGAACCGCGGAAATGACTTCGTCTCTAGTATGGGACGGAGTCTTTGTTATATGGAAGGAGAGAAAATGGGTATCATATCTTATATAAAAGAGGAGATACAGGTCGTAAGAGAGCGTGACCCGGCGATCAAGTCCAACATGGAAGTGTTTTTATACCCCAGCTTCCGCGTGATCCTGAGATACCGTCTGGCGCACAGACTGTTTCTTAAGAAGCATTACTTTCTTGCGCGCTGGATTTCCCAGCGGGGGGCGAGAAAGACGGGTATCGAGATCCACCCCGGCGCGACCATCGGAAAAGGACTGTTCATCGACCATGGGAGCGGCGTGATCATTGGAGAGACCACGGTCATCGGTGACAATGTGACACTGTATCAGGGCGTGACCCTCGGCGGTACGGGGAAGGAGCAGGGCAAGCGCCATCCCACGCTGGAGGACAATGTGATGGTGAGCGCGGGAGCGAAGATACTTGGCTCGTTTACCATTGGGGAAAACTCCAAGATCGGCGCGGGTTCTGTCGTACTGGAGGCGGTGCCGCCCAACTGTACTGTGGTGGGCGTACCGGGACGCATCGTGCGCATGGATAATAAGAAAGTGCCGCGCATGGACATGGATCAGGTGCATCTGCCGGACCCGGTGCTGGAGGATATCCGCAAACTTCAGGAGGAAAATATCAGGCTTCACACGGAGCTTAGAAGGCTTGTGAAAGATATAAGATGCGTAGAAAAGAGAGGAGACTATGATGAAGATCTATAATACGATGTCAAAGAAAAAAGAAGAATTTATTCCATTGGAAGAGGGTAAGGTGAAGATGTATGTGTGCGGGCCGACCGTATACAATTTCATCCATATTGGAAACGCACGTCCCATGATCGCGTTTGACACGGTGAGACGCTACTTTGAGTACAAAGGATATGACGTGAATTTTGTGTCAAACTTTACTGATGTGGACGACAAGATCATCAAGAAAGCCATCGAGGAAGGCGTGACTGCGGACGAGATTTCCAAGCGTTATATCGAGGAGTGCAAAAAGGATATGGAGGCCATGAACATCAAGCCAGCCACGAAAAATCCGCTGGCCACAGAGGAAATCTGCGGTATGGTGGACATGATTCAGACGCTGATCGACAAGGGATACGCTTATGAGAAGAACGGCACAGTATACTACCGCACGAGAAAGTTTGACGGTTACGGAAAGCTCTCCCACAAGAATCTGGACGATCTCCAGTCTGGCGGGAGATCGCTGCTCGTGACAGGAGAGGATGAAAAAGAGGATTCCCTTGACTTTGTGCTCTGGAAACCGAAGAAAGAGGGAGAACCCGCATGGGAGTCTCCGTGGAGCGAGGGACGCCCGGGTTGGCATATCGAGTGCTCCGAGATGTCCAAGAAGTATTTAGGAGAGCAGATCGACATCCATGCGGGCGGCGAGGATCTTGTGTTCCCGCACCATGAAAATGAGATTGCCCAGAGCGAGGCGGCGAACGGCAAGGAGTTCGCGAAATACTGGATGCACAACGGCTTCCTCAACATTGACAACAAAAAGATGTCAAAATCACTGGGCAACTTTTTCACAGTAAGAGAAGTGGGAGAAAAATATGATCTTCAAGTGCTTCGTTTCTTCATGCTGAGCGCGCATTACAGAAGTCCGCTCAATTTCAGCGCGGAGCTGATGGAGGCGGCGAAGAACGGTCTGGAGCGTATCGTGACCGCGGCGGAGAACTTAAAGTTCCTTGCGGGAAATGCGTCCGCAGAGGCCATGACTGAGGAGGAGAAGGCGCTTTTTGAGAAGTCCGCGCAGTATGTGGCGGATTATGAGCGGGCCATGGACGATGATTTTAACACAGCGGACGCCATTGCGGCAGTGTTTGATCTTGTAAAATACATCAACACCACGTCGGACGGAAGCCGTTCAAAGGACTATCTGGAGAGCCTGTTCGCTCGCCTTAAGACATTGACGGACGTGCTCGGTATTATCATTGAGAAAGAAGAGGAAATGCTTGACGCGGACATTGAGGCCATGATCGAGAAGCGTCAGGCTGCGAGAAAGGCAAAAGATTTTGCTCTGGCTGACCAGATCAGAGATGAGCTTCTTGCAAAAGGCATTATCCTTGAGGATACGAAAGAAGGAGTAAAATGGAAAAAGGCTTAGAGTTCGGATTGGAACACTATATGAAACAGATACCGGGGATGGAGGAGGCGGACCCGAAGCTGAGTTCGCCTCTGGTTCTTGCGTACATCGGGGACTGTGTGTTTGACCTCATCATCAAGATGCGGGTGGCGGGCGGCGGAAACCGTCAGGTACACAAGCTTCATGAGGAGACAAGCCGCTACGTTCAGGCATCCGCCCAGTCCTTTATGATGCGGGCCATGCAGGAGCATCTGACTGCGGAGGAACATGCCGTGTACCGCAGGGGAAGAAATGCAAGGAGTGTTTCCCCGGCAAAGAACCAGTCTATCACAGATTACCGGCGGGCGACCGGATTCGAGGCTTTGCTGGGATACCTGTATTTAAATCATGAATACGAAAGGCTGACAGAGCTTGTGACAATCGGACTGACGAGCATGGAAAGTCCGCAGCCAGATGAAGAACGTCCGCAGGAAAAGGATTCACGAGAAGGTCAAAAGGAGAGGGATTCGCAGACAAAGGATTCGCGGGAAGGTCAAAAGGAGAGGGATTCACAGGATGCAGGAAGAGCGTAATTTGGAAAAGAACATAGAAAAAACAGACCGGGAGCATGAGCACACCCTTGTCATCGAGGGGAGAAACGCTGTCCTTGAGGCTTTCCGCTCTGGGAGGACGATTGACAAGGTGTTTGTCTTAGACGGCTGTCAGGACGGCCCGGTGCGCACCATTGTGCGCGAGGCGAAGAAGCATGGGGCGATTCTGAATTTTGTGGGGAAGGAGCGCTTGGGACAGCTCACCCAGACGGGCAGACATCAGGGGGTTATCGCATACGCGGCGGCTTATGACTATGCTGAGGTAGAAGATATGCTGAGGCTGGCAGAGGAGCGCGGGGAAGACCCGTTCCTCATCCTGTTGGACGGCATTGAAGATCCGCATAATTTAGGGGCGATTATCCGTACCGCGAATATCGCCGGGGCGCACGGCGTCATCATTCCCAAGCGCCGTGCCGTGGGACTGACAGCCACGGTGGCGAAGACATCAGCCGGAGCGCTCAATTATACTCCGGTGGCCAAGGTGACAAATCTGGTGAAGACGATGGAAGAGCTAAAGGAGAAGGGGATCTGGTTCGTCTGCGCGGATATGGACGGAGAATCAATGTATCGGTTAAACCTCACCGGGCCCATCGGACTTGTCATTGGAAGTGAGGGCGAGGGTGTGAGCCGCCTTGTAAAAGAGAACTGTGATTTCATCGCGGGAATTCCCATGAAAGGCGAGATTACCTCTTTAAACGCGTCGGTGGCAGGCGGTGTGCTGGCCTACGAGATCGTGCGCCAGCGGATGCGGTAGACTCGGCAGACATGTCAGATCATTTGGATACAGCAGATGTGAGGAAAGGCACAGAGTAAAGGATGCCCGCCACAGAGGCGATGACAAAACGGAGGCGGTTATGGGGAAGTATGACAGGCTGACAGACGAACAGCTCATGGAGGAATTAAGGGCCGGAAACCGGGAGATCACGGATTATATCATGGTCAAATATAAGTCTATGGTGCGCAAAAAGGCGCGCGCCATGTATCTTCTTGGCGGAGAGAATGAAGATCTGATCCAAGAGGGCATGATCGGACTGATCAAGGCGGTTAGAGATTACGACAGCTCTCAGGGCGCGAGCTTTGCGAGCTTTGCCGAGCTGTGCGTGTCCCGGCAGATGTACAGCGCCATCGAGACATCCAGACGGAAGAAGCATCTGCCCCTTAATACCTACATCTCTCTGTATGAGGAGAGCGAGGTGGAAAAGGACGGCAGGACAATGCAGTTAATTGATACGATTGAGCCTGAACAGGAGACAGACCCGGAGGCTCTTTATTTTGGAAAGGAGTACACAGAAGCCTTTATCGAACAGCTCAAGGGAAATTTAAGCGCGTTGGAAAATCACGTGCTGTATCTCCACCTTATGGGGACGGATTATAAAAAGATCGCGGAGCTTTTGGATAAAAGTCCGAAATCCATAGACAATGCGCTACAGAGGATCAGGAACAAGGCGGAGAAGATGCTGGGAAGAGACAGGTAAAGAAACAGGGTACGAAAGAGACGATTCAGAAAGACAAGGAGGAACAGGATGAGGAAAATATATTATGGTATTGCATTGTTGGTATTCATTGCGCTGATGGCACTGATGTACGGAGGCTCTATGCTTATTTCATTCGAGGTTGTCATTGGCGGTATCCTGCTTGCAGGCGAGAGAGGGATAGACATGGCATACAATTTCCTGATGGATTATCCGAATTTTTTCAGTATCGCCGTCTATCTGATTCCCACTGCCATAATGCTGCCGTGGTATTATTTTGCATTTATTGAAAAGAAAGGGTTCAGGCAGACGCTTCGCGCACATACAAGACAGCTTTCCCCCATCTGCTTCGTGTGGGTTGCAGTGCTTACATTTGCGGCTCAGCATGCTACCTCTCTTGTCATGACCCTTGTCGATTTTCTGGCCCCCTCTGTCATGAATGATTATATGGAGCTTATAGAGACTTCCGGAATGACAGAGTATTCCATAGCTTGGGCGGTCTCCACACTGATCCTGCCGCCGATACTGGAGGAGACGGTGTTCCGGGGGCTGATCTTACAGTATCTTGGAAAAACGGGGGCGAAATTTTTCGCGGCAAATATCATACAGGCGGTCTTTTTCGGTATTTTCCACATGAACCTTGTGCAAGGTTTTTACACCTTCTTTCTCGGACTTTTGCTGGGTTATCTGGCATACAGGTATGACAGTATCCTTGTGCCCATGGCGATGCACTTTTTCTATAACCTGTTCGGCACGGCGCTGATAGAGCTTGAGACAAGAATCCTGCCGGATTTTGTTCAGGGACTGATTGTACTCGGGAGCGTCCCGCTTCTGGCCATTGTGCTGGCGGCGGTTCATTTCCGGTTCGGTGAAAAGAAAATAGCAGTTACAAAAGGAGAGCATATCGTATGAGATTTGTGATACAGAGAGTAA
>DWYT01000050.1 GCA_019118545.1 Candidatus Mediterraneibacter merdavium
AAGCGTAGCGAGTTCTCCTGACATGAAATAAGCGTTGGATCCGGTGATATATACATCGCAGTTCCGCTTTAAAAAGAGACTGTCCACAGCCTTTTCATACTGCCCTACATGCTGAATCTCATCCAAGAAGATATAATTCATCTTGTTCGGGAGAAGCCGTTCCTTCACATATTTATATAAGGAACGATAGTCCAATAATTCTTCATATTCTAAATCCTCAAAATTGATCGGGATGATCTGTTCTCTCTGGACACCGTGTGCCAAAAGATAATCCCGGTAAATCTCAAAAATGGTTGATTTTCCACAGCGACGCACTCCGGTTACGACTTTGATGATCTGTTTATCTTTCTGGCGTATAAGCCAGTTAAGGTAATCCGGTCTTTCTAATCGTCTCATAATCAGCTCTCCTTCCGTTAAGTAGAGTATATCCTTTTTATAAAATAGTATCAACATAAAAATGGAATCTATTCCATAATTATGTAAAATAAAAAGAAAAATGGAATGAAATCTATAAATAAGGTTTATAGTTCAGGGAGTGCCATTCGTAAAACCGCACTTCGTGCTAATCATGGCTGTCGCCACTGTTTTACTCATTAGCGGGCGCTCCGATCATGCACAGGCTTACTTGCAAGTTCATGCAAGCATGACTGCCTGCGCAATCTGTTTATGTCTGAGCTGTAAAGAAAAAATACTTGACAGTATTTTGCGCTTCGTGTATGATAGCAAAGGTGACAGCAATGGATAAGATTTTAGAGCAGGCATTATTATATGATTTCTACGGTGAATTACTGACTCCGCACCAGAAGGAAGTGTATGAGCAGTTCGTTCTGGATGATCTTTCGTTAAGTGAGATCGCGGAGAGCGAGGGCATCAGCCGTCAGGGCGTACATGACCTTGTCAGAAGGTGTCAGAAGGCGCTGGAGGGATACGAAGAAAAGCTCCATCTGGTAGAGCGATTCCTCGCGGTGAAGGAAAAGGTCGGCGAGATAGACAGTATTCTCACGGATTGGGAAGAGAGAAAGCAGGATCCGAAAGAGATCATAAAAGAGATACGCGGCATATCAGCCACGATCATTGAGGAGTTATAGGATGGCATTTGACAGCTTAACAGAGAAACTTCAAAATGTTTTTAAAAACCTGCGCAGCAAGGGACGGCTTACGGAAGACGATGTAAAAGCCGCGTTAAGGGAGGTCAAGATGGCTCTTCTTGAAGCGGACGTCAACTTTAAAGTCGTCAAAGGTTTTATAAAGGATGTTCAGGAGCGCGCGGTCGGTCAGGACGTGATGAACGGACTGAATCCGGGGCAGATGGTCATCAAGATCGTAAATGAAGAGCTCATAAAGCTCATGGGATCTGAGACGACAGAGATCAGGCTCCAGCCGGGGAGCGCGATGACGGTCATCATGATGGCGGGCCTTCAGGGCGCCGGTAAGACGACGACCACGGCAAAGCTGGCAGGAAAGTTCAAATTAAAAGGAAAGAAACCACTGCTCGTGGCGTGTGACGTGTACCGTCCGGCAGCGATCAAACAATTACAGATAAACGGTGAAAAGCAGGGAGTAGAAGTCTTCTCCATGGGAGATAAGATGCGTCCCGCAGATATCGCCAAAGCGGCGATCAGTCACGCGGAGAAGAACGGGAATAATCTCGTGATCCTTGATACGGCGGGACGGCTGCATATTGACGAGGATATGATGGCGGAGCTTCAGGAGATCAAGGGAGCGGTTGACGTCCATCAGACGATTCTTGTTGTAGACGCCATGACAGGTCAGGACGCGGTGAATGTGGCCGGTACCTTTAACGATAAGATCGGCATTGACGGAGTCATCGTCACGAAGCTGGACGGTGATACAAGAGGCGGAGCCGCTCTGTCCATCAAGGCGGTGACGGGAAGACCGATCCTCTATGTCGGTATGGGAGAGAAGCTGTCTGATCTGGAGCAGTTCTACCCTGACAGGATGGCATCCCGTATTCTCGGTATGGGCGATGTCTTAAGCCTCATCGAGAAAGCGGGCGCGGAACTGGATGAAGAGAAAGCCATACAGATGGCTGATAAGATGAAGAAAGCCCAGTTCGATTTTGACGACTATCTGATGAGTATGGAGCAGATGCGCAAGATGGGCGGCCTGTCCAGCATCATGAGCATGATGCCCGGTCTTGGAGGACTCGGCGGAAAAGGCAAGATGCCGGATCTTGATTCCGAGGAAAATGAAAAACGCATGGCAAGGATGGAGGCCATGATCCGTTCCATGACCCCAGAGGAAAGACAGAATCCTGATTTATTAAATCCATCGAGGAAACACCGCATCGCGCGGGGCGCGGGTGTGGATATTTCAGAAGTAAACCGCATGGTGAAACAGTTCAACGAATCCCGGAAGATGATGAAGAAGCTCCCGGGAATGATGGGCGGCAGAGGTGGCAAGAAGGGCAGGTTCAGACTTCCCTTTTGACACATAGATCATGCCGGAGGCAGCGGGCAGGATACGTCGTGCCAAAGGCAGAAGAACAAAGAAACAAAAAATAAAAAACAGAGGTGACAAAAATGGCAGTAAAGATCAGATTAAGAAGAATGGGACAGAAGAAAGCTCCTTTTTATAGAATTGTGGTAGCTGATTCAAGATCCCCGAGAGACGGAAGATTCATTGAGGAGATCGGAACATACGATCCGAACTGTGAGCCGAGCGCAATCAAGGTTGACGAGGAAGCAGCAAAAAAATGGCTCAACAACGGTGCACAGCCGACAGAGGTTGTAGGAAAGATCTTTAAGATCGCAGGCATTGAGAAATAAGATATTTCCGCGGAGGTGCGCGTAAATGAAAGAATTAGTAGAAGTAATCGCAAAGGCGCTCGTAGACCATCCGGACGAAGTATCAGTTACTGAGAAAGAAGAAGGAAGGACTACAGTGCTCGAGCTTCATGTCGCGGAAGGCGATATGGGAAAAGTCATCGGCAAACAGGGCCGCATTGCGAAAGCGATCCGTTCCGTCGTAAAGGCGGCAGCGGCAAAAGAAGATCAGAGAGTAGTTGTCGATATCGTATAGCAACAGTTCAGCCATGCGTGGTGCGGGAGCAAAGAGCGTACTCGTACGCTCAGGCGAGCGTAACAGCGCATGAGGAGAGCGCAAGAATATGAGCAAAACAGCGGCGAAGCCGCAGTAAGCACGGTAGTGCGGTTTTGCGAATAGCGCGGCTGAACTGTGGCAGAAAGCAGCCATGCGTGGTGCGGGAGCAGACAGTGTGCTTGCACACTGGAGCGAGCGGCTCGGCGCATGAGGTGAAGGGAACAACCATAAGGGGCAGGTGTGTCTGCCCCTTTCTTTTTCATAATGGTGCGAAAGGAATTTAAGCGATGGAACAGTTTCTTCAGGTGGGAGTGATCTCTTCCACGCACGGTATCCGGGGCGAAGTGAAGGTATTCCCTACGACAGATGACCCGGCACGGTTTAAAAAACTGAAAAAAGTGCTTCTTGATACGGGAAAAGAACAGCTTGAACTAGAGCTCCAGTCAGTAAAGTTTTTTAAGCAGTTCGTGATCGCGAAGTTCAAGGGCATTGACAATATAAATGACATTGAGATGTATAAGGGGAAAAGCCTGTTTGTTCCAAGGGAAGATGCGGTGGAACTTAAGGAAGACGAGTATTATATTGGGGATCTGATCGGTATGGAAGTATTTACGGAAGAAGGTCGGTTCGGTGTTTTAAAAGATGTCATGGAGACCGGAGCGAACGAAGTATACGTTATTGATTCCGACGAACACGGCGAGGTGCTGATCCCGGCGATCAAACAATGTATCCTCGATGTGGATATTGAGGGAAAAAGGATGAAGATACGCCTGATGGAAGGCTTGATATAGATGCGGGGGGCGGATTTGCCGTTGGGCAGGGACGGACTTTCGTAAAAGGAGAAGGATGACATGAATTTTCATATACTCACATTATTTCCCGACATGGTTATGAACGGTCTGAATACAAGTATCATCGGCCGCGCGGTGAACGCGGGACTGCTCTCGATTGAGGCTGTGAATATCCGCGACTATGCGTTCAATAAGCATCAGAGTGTGGATGATTACCCATACGGCGGCGGGGCGGGGATGCTTATGCAGGCAGAGCCGGTGTATCTCGCATATGAGGCGGTGACAGAGAAAATACGGCGGAGGGAAGCGGATGGGCAGACGACATCAATTCCACAGGAAGTCCCGGACGGGCAGGCAGCCGTGGTCTCGCAGACATCCCCGGTAGAGAAGAAGCCTCGGGTTGTCTATCTTTCCCCGCAAGGGGATGTGTTCAGCCAGAAGATGGCGGAAGAACTGTCGCGGGAAGAGGATCTGATCCTGCTCTGCGGTCATTATGAGGGAATCGATGAACGTGTGCTCGAGGAGATCGTGACGGATTATGTGTCGATCGGAGATTACGTGCTCACGGGCGGCGAACTTCCCGCTATGGTTATGGTGGACGCCATCTCCCGCCTCGTTCCCGGAGTTCTGCACAATGATGTGTCCGCAGAGTTCGAATCCTTTCAGGACAACCTTCTGGAATATCCCCAGTATTCCCGACCCGAGGAATGGCACGGGAAGAAAGTCCCCCCGGTGCTTCTATCGGGACATCACGCGAATATTGAGAAATGGCGCAGGGAGCAGTCCATCATCCGCACCTATGAAAGGCGGCCGGATCTGTTTGAAAAATGCGAACTGACGAAGAAAGAAGAGAAATGGTTTCAGGAATGGCGCGACAATTCGGCCATTTAATTCTGTAACTTCTTTTTGCAGAATCTGAAAACCGAAGTTCTAAAAACATATTCGGAGCGGATGAATGGCTGCCGGGATTCCGCTACAGAAGATAGAAAAACTAGCAGGTTCCGGCTATGTCCGAAAAGCAAGGACTGCCGATGGACAACTCACTTCGTTCAGACAATTCCATCGGCAGGCCTAAGGGACATACCCGGAGCCTTAAGTTTTACTACTCTTCTTCCGAAGTCACCCGGACAGCTCCTTCACCCGCTCCGAAAGGTTTTTCAAGCATTTCGTTTCCTTAAACCCACCAGATATGAAGCTCCCGAACAAACAGCCGGATTTTTGGGCGAATTTTTGGTAAACAGGGACTTGCAAATCCTGTTGAAATATGGTAAACTACAACAGTTGTGAAAAGAAGAGCGATGGTCCTCTGGCACAAAATGTGTTAAGAACGTCAAATATGAAGGAGGTCACACGAAATGAACGAGATCATTAAGAAGATTGAAGCTGAGCAGTTAAAGGAGCAGGCGCCGGAATTTAGTGTTGGCGATACGGTAAAGGTATACGCTAAGATTAAAGAGGGTAACCGCGAGAGAATTCAGGTCTTTGAGGGAACAGTCCTGAAAAGACAGGGCGGCGGCGCGAGAGAGACTTTCACAGTGAGAAAGACATCCAACGGAATCGGCGTTGAGAAGACATGGCCGGTTCACTCCCCGCATGTTGAAAAGGTAGAGGTTGTCCGCAGAGGTAAAGTAAGAAGAGCGAAACTGAACTACTTAAGAAAACGTGTCGGAAAAGCTGCAAAGGTAAAAGAATTAGTAAAATAGTAACTATGAGAGGGACAATTACAGAGTTGTATATTGTCCCTTTTTCTATCATAGACGGAGGAGCTATGCAGGGTTTGGATTTTCGTAAGAAGCGCAGGAGATCATCGAATAGACCCCGCGTACAAAAAGGAAGAGCTGCCCGCAAAGGGTTGAGGTTTGAAGACAAAGGCGAGAAGCTTCGTTCTGCGATGACGAGGCTTGGCAGTCCGGCAGGAATAAAAAGCACTGTTCTCTGGGGCGTGGAGATACTGATCATCTGCATGACGGCAGTGTTTTTGGTCGCTGCTTTTGGACAAAGGGTGAGCGTGGCGGGTGATTCCATGTCACCGGCGCTCAAAAACGGAGATGTGGCACTTGTCAACCGTCTTGTCTATCGTTTCATAAAGCCTGCCAGAGGAGATGTCATTGTTTTTTCACAGAGCGGGGACACGCATTATTCTGTGAAACGGGTTGTGGGTCTGCCGGGGGAAACCGTACAGATCAAAGACGGGGTAATCCTGATCAATGGGGAAGAGCTGACAAAAAATATAAATGTGTCTGACATTGAATACGCGGGACTGGCGGAAGAGCCGGTAGAAGTTTCAGATGGAGAATACTTTGTTATAGGAGATAACCACACCGCCAGCGACGACAGCCGCGTTCCGGGAGTGGGAAATGTGAATATAGACGACATTTACGGGAAGGCGTGGTTCATCGCCGGACCGTGGGAAGATATGGGATTTATCTGAGAACAGGGGGAAATGACATGTATTTTCAATGGTACCCGGGGCATATGACAAAAGCGCGCCGGATGATGCAGGAAAATATCAAACTGATTGATCTGATTATCGAGCTGGTGGATGCAAGGATTCCTCTTAGCAGCAGGAATCCTGATATCGACGAGCTTGGAAAAAACAAAGCGCGCCTGATCCTGCTGAACAAGGCGGATCTGGCGGAGGACGCGCTCAATGACCGGTGGATCAGTTATTTTAAAGAAAAAGGGTACTCTGCGGTAAAAGTTAACTCCAAGAAAGGCGGGGGGATCAAATCCATCCAGTCCGTCATTCAGGAGGCGTGTAAGGAAAAGACGGAGAGGGATCGAAAGAGGGGCATTTTAAACCGTCCTGTGCGGGCGATGGTCGTCGGTATCCCGAATGTAGGAAAGTCGACATTTATCAACGCGCTGGCAGGAAAGGCGTGTGCTAAGACCGGGAATAAGCCGGGAGTGACGAAGGGAAAGCAGTGGATACGGCTTAACAAGAATGTAGAGCTTTTGGATACACCGGGAATCCTCTGGCCCAAGTTTGAGGATCAGGAGGTGGGCCTGAAGCTGGCGTTTATCGGGTCTATCAAGGATGAGATCCTCCAGACGGAAGAACTGGCGGCGGAGCTTGTGAAGTTTATGAATGGCGCTTATCCGGGTGTGCTGGAGGAAAAGTACGGCATCCCTGCGGTGGGAGATATTTACGGATGTCTGCGTGATATTGCAGAGAGCCGAAATTGTATTGTCCGCGGCAGTGAGCTTGACACCGGAAAAGCGGCGGCGATCCTGTTGGAGGATTTCCGCGCCGGGAGGCTGGGACGTATTACGTTGGAAAGACCATAAAAGGGCAGGTCTTTACAATGACTGGTTTGCAAAATGGCAGACATGGGAGAGGACATTTTATGAGAAGCATATTAAAGGAGCTGCTGGCGTGGCTGATGGTGATTGCCGTCGGCGTGGCGGCGTCATATCTGGTCGTCACTTTTGTAGGCCAGAGAACACAGGTCAGCGGAGAATCCATGGAAACGACACTCTCTGACGGAGACCATCTTATTGTGGACAAGATATCCTACCGTTTTAACGAGCCGCAGCGCTATGATATTATTGTATTCCCTTACCGCTTGGAGAAGAATACGTATTATATCAAACGCATCATCGGACTTCCGGGGGAGACTGTGCAGGTTGTAGATGGTTACGTATACATAAACGGAGTTCAGCTTGATGAACATTATGGAAATGACGTCATGAATGAGGCCGGACTTGCGGCTGAACCGCTCACTCTCGGGCCGGATGAATATTTTGTGTTGGGAGACAACAGGAACAACAGTCAGGACAGCCGCACCGCGAATGTAGGAGTGATCCACAGAGACGAGGTTCTTGGCCGCGCGTGGGTGAGGATATGGCCGCTCAGTGATTTTGGGGTGATAAAGCATGAGTAAAAGCATTGCAGAGATAAAAAAAGAGTTCGAACAGGCAGACCCGGCTAAAAGAAAGGAGCTGTCTGAACTGTATGCGCCGGATGAGCGCGCAGGAGTGCAAAAGCTCATCCATTCATACCGCAAAAGAGAAGAGGCGCTCCGTGTAGAGAGGGAGCGCCTTTTGGCTATGAGAAGCTATGAGAGGGAATATGCCGACTGCCGGTACATATGCGGGATCGACGAGGCGGGGCGCGGGCCTCTTGCAGGCCCGGTCGTGGCAGGAGCGGTGATCCTTCCCGCTGACTGCGAGATACTGTACCTCAATGATTCGAAGAAGCTCTCCGCCGCGAGGAGGGAGGCTCTTTATGATGAGATCATGGAGAAAGCGCTCGCCGTGGGCGTTGGCATGGCGTCCCCTGCGCGCATAGACGAGATCAATATTCTTCAGGCAACCTACGAGGCCATGCGGGAGGCTGTATCAAAATTGCGGGTACAGCCGGATATCCTCTTAAACGACGCGGTTACCATACCGGATGTTAATATTCCACAGGTACCCATCGTAAAGGGAGACGCGAAGAGCGTGTCCATCGCGGCGGCCAGCATCATCGCCAAAGTGACAAGGGACCGTCTCATGGTACAGTATGACGAGATTCTTCCCGGATATGGATTTGCTAAGCATAAAGGATACGGCTCTCAGGAGCATATCGCGGCCATCCGGCAGATGGGAGCGTCGCCCATACACAGACAGTCGTTTATAAGGAATTTCCTTATATAATTCAAGAGGGGGAAAGGTATGGGGAAGAATCGGAGGCAAATTGGTGCGGATTATGAGCGCGCCGCCGCATATTATCTGGAACAGCTCGGATATATTGTGTTAGAATACAATTACAGGTGCAGGACGGGCGAGATTGACCTGATTGCGAAAGATGGAGACTGTCTAGTGTTCTGTGAGGTGAAATACCGCTTTGACAGCAGAAAGGGAAGTCCGCTTGAGGCTGTGGGCGTGAGAAAGCAGAAGACCATTTTCCGCTGTGCAATGTGTTATCTGACAGAGCGGAGGATAGGAGACGTGCCGTGCCGGTTTGATGTGATCGGCATAGAAGGCGGCAAAGTGACACATATTAAAAATGCGTTTGAGGGGTGAACAGATGAGTTTAGGGTTGATCTATAAAAATGATAAGCATGTCTTTGACGAGGCCGGAGATGAAGTTCCATTTCTGGAGTACCCAATGTTGCGAAAGACAGGTCTGGTACGCCATGGATTCTCCACCCGGCTTGGAGGAGTGAGCCAAGGATATTATGCTTCTATGAATTTAAGCTTTGACAGGGGGGACGACCCGGAGGCCGTGCGGGAGAATTTCCGGCGTATCGGGAAAGCTATCGGCGTGGCTGTAGAGGATATGGTCATGTCAAAGCAGACCCACACCACGAATGTGCGTGTGGTGACTGAGGACGACCGCGGAAAAGGTATTACCAGAGAGAGGGATTACACAGACGTGGATGGTCTTGTTACGAATGTAAAGGGACTTTGTCTTGTGACTTCCTATGCGGACTGTGTCCCTCTTTACTTCGCAGACCCGGTGAGAAATGTCATCGGCCTGAGCCACTCCGGCTGGCGGGGGACTGTGGGAAAGATCGGGAAAAAGACTGTAGAGCTTATGGCAGAGCGCTTCGGCTCGAAGCCATCGGATATACTTGCATGTGTAGGCCCGTCTGTGTGCGTGGACTGCTATGAAGTCAGCGAGGATGTGATCAAAAAGGTACGGGAAGTATTTGACCGTGCGTTCTGGAATCGTCTTTTTTATAAAAAAGAAAACGGGAAATATCAGCTTGACTTATGGAGAGCAAACGAAGAAGTTTTTCTGGAGTCGGGAATCCTGCCAGAGCACATCGCGGTGACAAACGTATGCACCCACTGCAACAGCCGTATCCTTTACTCACACCGCACACAGGGGGATAAGAGAGGGAATCTGTGCGCGTTCCTCGCGCTGAAATAAGCGGAAGTGTGAGAAGAGAGCGAATATGGGAGTTATGTCAGAACTATGTGACAGGGGAAAATGAGTCAGAGGGGAAAGATAATAAAAACACATTGTCAGGAAAGGGGATTGCATGAGCGGGAATTTTTTGTCATTTATGGCGTCGAAGAAATTTGCGGTGATGGCAGCAGGCGTTACGGATGTAATGGATGAATCGCTGGGAACGGATGTTCAGGAATCTGTAGGGGAAGTGACTTCTCAGGCTACGGAGGAGGTCAACCAGCTTGTCCGGTATTTTGAGAATCATATTCCGGATCTTGTGGCGTTTGGATTAAAGGTACTTTTTGCGCTTTTATTTTTCTTTATAGGAAGCAAGGTTATCAAATGGCTCAGAAAGATTGTCAGGAGGTCTTTTGAACGAACCGGGGCGGATGCGGGGGTAAGTCAGTTCGTTGATTCTATGCTGAAATTCGGCCTGTACGCGATACTGATCTTTATCATTGCCACCAAGTTCGGGGTGGAGTCTTCTTCTGTGGCAGCGCTTATTGCTTCTGCCGGAGTGGCGATTGGCCTCGCCCTCCAAGGGAGTCTTTCCAACTTTGCGGGCGGTATCCTGATCCTTCTGCTCAAGCCGTTTTCAGTCGGGGATTATGTGATCGTCACGCAGGAGAATATCGAGGGCACAGTAAAAGAGATACAGATATTTTATACAAAGCTCGCCACCGTGGACAATCAGAGAGTGGTCGTGCCGAACAGCATCCTGACCAACAACAGCCTGACCAACGTGACGGCAAGACCGGAGCGTAAGCTGGATCTGAAAGTGGGGATATCGTATGACGCGGATCTTAAGAAAGCGAAGGCTCTTGTGGAGAAGATGCTCCTTGATGACCCGTCGGTCAAACAGGATGAGGAGATAAGAGTCTTCGTCGACTCTCTGGCTGAAAGTTCTGTAGTGATCGGACTTCGCGCGTGGGTCAGCACAGAGGAATACTGGAATACAAGATGGCGGCTTTTAGAAGAGATCAAGCTGATTTTTGATGAAGAGGGAATCGAGATACCATACAACCATCTTGCAGTTCAGATAAAAAGTTCGGATGAAAAGTAGTCGGGTTGAAAAAAAGTAGTTGAAATTTTATGTGAAACGAGATATAATAGTCAAGGTTCTTCAATAAGAGGAACCATAAGCCGGAATAGCTCAGTCGGTAGAGCACTTCACTCGTAATGAAGGGGTCGTCAGTTCAAGTCTGATTTCCGGCTTTTAATAAAAAGCGTAATCCTAGTGTATTCAAGGGATTGCGCTTCTTTTTTGGTTTTTAATGCGTGAAAAATGTGTATAATATATTGACGAGTATGTATTGAGTGTGTATAATTTGCTTAAAAAGGAGACGCGGATGAAGCAAAGGGACTTAGTAAAGAGGCTAGAGCAAGTGGGGTTTATCTTTGAAAGACACGGTGGAAACCATGATATATACAGGCGAGGCGGTGACATAGAAAAGGTGCCAAGGCACAAAGAGATTAACGAGAAGCTAGCAAAGGCAATACTAAAGAAGTGGGGAGCGTAAATTCCCCTTTCCGGTCATATATTATTAAGTTTTATGTATAGAGAGGAGATTAAGATGAAAGCTGTTTATCCTGTGATTTTTACAGAAGTAGAAAATGCAATCCTTGTCGAGGTCCCGGATCTGGAAATCCTTACGGAAGGGAAAGACATGCAGGATGCTATTGAAATGGCAAGAGATGCGATCGGCTTGACGGGTATTTCGATGCAGGATCATGGAGAGATGATTCCAAAACCGAGAAATTTCCGAGAAGTGGACGTCAGCAAGGGGACATTTGCCGCTGATGGTGAAAGCCAGTTATCTTTAGTAGATATTGATTTTGATGTTTATCGCAGAAAGGTTGATGTAAAAACTGTACGGAGAAATGTTACGTTACCGAACTGGCTGAACAGGGAGGCGGAAGAAGCACATCTGAATGTATCCAAAGTTCTTCAGGAAGCACTGATGACAAAGCTGGGAGTAAGCAAATACTAGTATAAATGCGGGAAAGCGCCCTTCGAGGGTGCTTTTCTTATACAAGAAAAATCCCTAAATATCTGTAAAGGCATTGCAATATGATAAATCCTATAATACTATATTTTATAAAGAGGTGAGAAATAGATGAGCAAGCGGAAACGCAAAAGCTACAGGGCAAATGGCTTGCAAAAGCAGAGCGGATATCAGAATTGAAACACCCCGAGGTTGATTCCTCGGGGAAAATATTGTATCATTTTTCTGGAAAAATTTTAGTCAGCATTTAATCAAGACGAAAAGCAGGAGTGAAAGTAAGCGTATTTTAAAGCTGCGCTTTTCTTGAATAAGTATGTGAGGAGGCGGATGATATGAAGCCATCAGAGGAAACGAGGCGTCTGTTTCAGAACGACCGTTTTGCCACGGACAACGGCGCGGTCATTGACGAGGTGGACGTTAATTACGCAAAATGCAGTCTCAAGATCGAAGACAGGCACAGGAACGCCATGGGTGCGGTCATGGGAGGTGTCTATTTTACCCTCGCAGATTTTGCCCTTGCGGTGGCCAGCAACTGGGAGAAGATGGGCAATGTTTCCTTGAATTCTGAGATTACATATCTTACGGCGGCCAAAGGGGAACGTCTGATAGCGGAAGCGGTCTGCGTGAAAAAGGGAAAAACGACAAGCTATTACAGGATCGACGTGAAGGATGATCTCGGGAACCTGACTGCTGCGGTGACAGCGACAACGTTTTGTGTGGCGCGCTGAGATGATGCTGAGAGAATGACAACGTTTTGTGCAGCGGACTGATGTGGACGCTGCGGCGGCGGGAATGTCCTGCGCAGCAAAATAAAAAGAAAAAAGGAGTGGAAAAGACATGGAAAAATCAAAAGTATTTTTTACGGATATGAGAGCGCTTCCGGGCACAAGCCTGCCGGATAAGCTGAAAAAACTCATCAAAAAAGCGGGAATCGGGGACATTGATTTTGAAAAGAAGATAACAGCCATCAAGATTCATTTCGGCGAGCCGGGGAACTTATCCTTCCTGCGCCCAAACTACGCCAAAGCGGTGGCGGACGTGGTGAAGGAGTTGGGCGGACGCCCCTTTTTGACGGACTGCAACACTTTGTATGTGGGCAGGAGGAAAGATGCTCTCGAGCACTTAAGCGCGGCTTACGAGAACGGATTTAACATTCTTTCTACGGGATGCCATATCATTATCGGAGACGGACTGAAAGGGACGGACGATGTGGCTGTGCCTGTCGAGGGCGGCGAGTTGGTGAAAGAAGCGAAGATCGGAAAGGCCATTATGGATGCGGACGTATTCATCAGCCTGAGCCACTTTAAGGGACATGAGATGGCGGGATTTGGCGGATGTATCAAAAATGTCGGTATGGGATGCGGAAGCCGCGCGGGGAAGATGGAGCAGCACAACAGCGGGAAACCGTCAGTTGACGATTCGCTCTGTGTGGGATGCCGTGCCTGTTCAAAAAACTGCGCTCACGGTGCAATTTCATTCCCGGGGAAGAAGGCAGTGATTGACCATAATAAATGCGTGGGTTGCGGACGGTGCTTAGGTGCCTGCAATTTCGACGCTATTTATAATGAAAATTCCTCGGCAGTAAAGGAAATGAACATAAAGATGGCAGAGTACACGAAGGCCGTTGTTGAGGGCCGCCCGGCATTCCATATCAACCTTGTGATCGATGTGTCGCCCTACTGTGACTGCCACGCGGAAAACGACGCTCCTATACTCCCGGATGTGGGAATGTTCGCGAGCTTTGACCCGGTGGCTCTGGATCAGGCATGCGCGGACGCATGCAATGCGCAGGAGCCGATGCCGGGAAGTCTGCTCCATGACCATATGCACGAGAATGGCTTCTGCGACCATCACGATCACTTTGTGAATACAACGCCGGAGAGCGAGTGGGAGACATGTTTGGCACATGCGGAAAAGATCGGACTTGGAAGCAGGGAATATGAATTGGTTAAAGTGAAGTAATATCTTCAAAAGAATACATGTTATAAAAGGGAAGAGAGGAAAAGTAAATGCAGAGAGAAAAATTCGGCTCCCGTCTGGGATTTATCCTGA
>DWYT01000051.1 GCA_019118545.1 Candidatus Mediterraneibacter merdavium
GAAAGAAAATTTTTATCATGGCATTTTGTTAGGAATCCTTAGTTGTTACAATGCTTGGATTGTATCTTCCAACCGGGAAGCGGGGGACGGGTATAGCGACATCCTGTTGGCGCTGGACGATGAAGAGACGGGCATTGTGATCGAGGTAAAATACGCAGAGAACGGAAATCTGGAGGACGGTTGTAAAAAAGCCTTGCAGCAGATAGAGGCAAACCGTTATGAAGAAGCGCTTCGTGAAGAAGGCATGGAGCATATCTTAAAATACGGTGTTGCATGCTATAAGAAAAGATGCAGGGTCATGCTTGCCACAAGCCGGTAGTAATGGCATGGGCGGAGGAAGTGGTGTAGCAAAGCTCATGAGCCTACAAATTCCCGTTGCCAATGATAATAGCTCTGCTCCATAGTATTAGTTCCTCCTATCTCAAAATGCTGATGATATTATACAAATCGTTGATGGAGAGATCGCCAAAGAGAAAGACCGGAAAGCTGAAAATACTTGTGGTCACCACTGTTTTATGATAAGATAATCAGCATGAAGTTTTGCGTTATGTAAGAGGAGGAGACAATGGAAAACGAAGTTGTTTCAAAGAATTTTATCGAGCAGGAGATCGACAAGGATCTTGCAGAGGGGGTTTACGATCATGTATGCACACGGTTCCCGCCTGAGCCGAACGGCTATCTTCACATTGGACATGCCAAGGCTATTCTTCTGAATTATGGTCTTTCTCAGAAGTATAACGGAACCTTTCATATGAGATTTGACGACACGAACCCCACGAAGGAGAAGATGGAGTTCGTCGATTCGATCAAAGAGGATATCCAGTGGCTGGGCGCGGACTGGGGAGAGCATCTTTATTTTGCTTCTGACTATTTTGACCAGATGTACGAGTGCGCCGTAAAGCTGATCAAAAAGGGCAAGGCGTTCGTCTGCGACCTGACGGCGGAGCAGATCAGAGAGTACCGCGGCACCCTCACAGAGCCGGGAAAAGAAAGTCCGTACAGAGAGCGTTCCGTGGAGGAGAATTTAAAGCTCTTTGAGGAGATGAAGGAAGGCAAGTGCAAAGACGGTGAAAGGGTGCTCCGGGCGAAGATCGACATGGCGTCTCCCAACATCAATATGAGGGACCCGGTCATCTACCGTGTGGCGCATATGACGCATCACAATACAGGGGACAAGTGGTGCATTTACCCGATGTATGACTTCGCACATCCCATCGAGGACGCGATCGAGGGCATCACCCACTCGATCTGCACACTGGAGTTCGAGGACCACAGGCCGCTCTATGACTGGGTGGTAAGAGAGTGCGAGTTTGAGAATCCACCAAGACAGATCGAGTTCGCGAAGCTGTATCTGACGAACGTGGTGACTGGAAAGCGCTATATCAAGAAGCTTGTCGAGGACGGCATCGTGGACGGATGGGATGATC
The DNA here is from genome assembly GCA_019118545.1 of Candidatus Mediterraneibacter merdavium. Lineage (GTDB taxonomy): Bacteria > Bacillota > Clostridia > Lachnospirales > Lachnospiraceae > Mediterraneibacter > Mediterraneibacter merdavium. The sequence continues at coordinate 1,428 of DWYT01000051.1, forward strand.
CGCGCCTTGTATCCATCGCGGCGTTAAGGCGCCGGGGTTTTACGCCGGAATCCATCAAGATGTTCATTGATTTGTGCGGGGTATCCAAGGCGCAGAGTTCTGTGGATTACGCCATGCTTGAGTACTGTATCCGTGAGGATCTGAAGATGAAAAAGCCGCGTATGATGGCAGTGCTTGACCCGATCAAGTTAGTGATTGACAATTACCCGGAAGGACAGGTCGAGTATCTGGATGTGGCGAACAATCTGGAGAACGAGGAGCTTGGCTCAAGGAAAGTGCCGTTTGGACGGGAGCTTTATATTGAGAGAGAAGACTTTATGGAAGAGCCGCCGAAGAAGTATTTCCGTCTCTTCCCGGGCAATGAAGTCCGCCTGATGCACGCTTATTTTGTGAAATGTGAAAGCTTTGTAAAGGATGAAAACGGCAATGTGACGGAAGTGCACTGTACGTATGACCCGGAGACGAAGGCGGGAAGCGGCTTTACAGGAAGAAAGGTAAAGGGTACTATCCACTGGGTTCCTGCGGCTTACGCGCAGAAGGCGGAGGTCAGGCTGTATGAGAATCTGGTCGATGAGGAGAAGGGTGTTTACAATAAAGAGGACGGCTCTCTGAACCTGAACCCGAATTCCCTCACAGTCATCAAAGATGCTTATGTGGAACCGAGCTTTGAGGGAGCAAAGGCGTATGACAGCTTCCAGTTCGTGAGGAACGGATACTTCTGTATCGACGCGCATGATTCTAAGCCGGATAAGCTTGTGTTTAACCGTATCGTTTCATTAAAGAGTTCCTTTAAGCTGCCGAAGTGAGAAATCAATAATAAATCGCGGAAAACAAAGATAAACTGCTGTACAAAAGGTGCGGCAGTTTTTTTGAAAACCGCCGCAAAAGGGGAAACAGATGAACGAACTGACGATCAGCCTTAAATCAGGAAATAAAATGCCTCTCTATGAACAGATTTATGCTTATATAAAGGAAGAGATCCGGAAGGGCACACTCAAAAGCGGGGAGAAGCTACCATCTACCCGGGCGCTCTGCCGACATCTCGAGGTGAGCCGCAGCACAGTAGAGCTTGCCTACGAGCAGCTTTTATCCGAAGGCTATATCGAGGCGCAGCCATACAGAGGGTATTTTGTCTCCCAGATCGATGGACTCTATCAGATCATACAGCCGAAGACGGAAGGGAAGCAGGGCGAAAAGAGGGATGAGAAAAAGTACGCTTATGATTTCACGCCAAACGGCGTGGATCTGAAAAGCTTTCCTTATAATACATGGCGGAAGCTTTCAAAGGAGTGCCTTGTGGACGACAGGGCGGAGCTTTTCCGGCTGGGATGCCCTCAGGGCGAGTATGGACTTCGCAGTGCGATCAGCAGCTACCTTCATCAGGCAAGAGGGGTCAACTGTGCGCCGGAGCAGATCATTGTGGGCGCGGGAAACGACTATCTGCTGATGCTCCTCTGCGCAGCACTGGGCAACAGCCACAGGGTGGCGATTGAGAACCCGACCTACCGTCAGGCGTACAGGCTTTTTGTGAATCTGTCCTATGAAGTGTGCACTGTGGACATGGACGGCAAGGGGATGCGCTCTGACGGCCTCGAAAAGTCCGGGGCGGATATTGCGTTTGTCATGCCGTCCCACCATTATCCTCTGGGAACTGTCATGCCGATCAAGAGGAGGATGGAGCTTTTAAAGTGGGCGGAAGAAGCAGAGGGACGTTATATTATCGAAGATGATTATGATAGCGAGTTCCGGTATAAGGGAAAACCCATCCCGGCGCTTCAGGGGTACGACAGAGGCGATAAGGTTATCTATATCGGGACATTTTCCAAATCAATCGCCCCGGCCATCCGCATGAGCTACATGGTACTCCCCCGGCCGGTTCTTGAACTCTACCGGTTAAGATGCGGGTTCATTAATTCTACGGTATCCAAAGTAGATCAGCTCATTTTACAGAAGTTTATTGAGGACGGCTATTACGAGAGACATCTGAACAAGACAAGGGCGCTCTACCGGAGCCGGCACGACACACTGCTGGCAGTCTTAAAAGAGCTGGCTCCTGACATTCGTATTTCAGGTGAAAATGCGGGCGTCCATCTGCTGCTTCACTTCCGGGACGGGAGAAGCGAAGCGGAACTGATTCGAAAGGCAGCAGAAAAAGGCGTGAAGGTGTACGGTCTGTCAGAGTATTATGTGGATGAGGCTAAGAACCATATAAAAACGGGCGGCGGGAGTAGAGAGAAAAATGGATCAAAGGAGACGGTGATTCTCCTCGGATACGCGAATATGAACGAAGAAAAGATCAAAGAGGCAGTAACCCTTTTGGGGGAGGCATGGAAAAAGACGCGGGCATAACATACGCCGGGAGCTTGTCCCGGCGTACTGCTGTTGTGCGATTGTCAGTCTTGCTGAGGTTTTTCTTCCTCCGCTTTTTCTTTTGAGGAAACGTCCTCCGGATCTTTGGAATCCTTATTAAGAGATACGTATTCTCTTCCCGCCGCAGGCTGTAAGTCCGCGTCAAGGTCAAAATCCTCATCTTCTGTAAAGTCTGTGTCATCGTTGTCCAGACTGTCGGAATCCTTTTTGAAGAAATATGCAACGGCAAGTCCGACCGCTGTTCCGATGACAGCGAAGATACTAAACCATTTAATTAACT
>DWYT01000052.1 GCA_019118545.1 Candidatus Mediterraneibacter merdavium
TTTCTTCATACCCGGTCAACTCCCTAGTGCCATTGTCTGATCTCTGCCTTCATTTTGCGGCACTCACGTGCCTTCTCCTCATCCCCTAATTTCTCCCAGATCAATTCACTTTCCGACCACTTATACGCAGACTTATATATATAAATTTTCTGATCCAAAGAAAAATCTGATGTAATACCTTTCTTTTTCTTTTCCAGAACGCTCTCGTACATAGCCCGATAAGCATATCCGCAGAAACCTAATGTATCCGCCAGCCCTCTTATATCTCCAAGCCAGCGGTAACATTGCTCAGCCAGACCGTACATATGCTCCGCGTTTTTAAGAGATGACGGAGTCCCGCTCTGCCCGCTTGTACGGGCACAGGTTTCCATTGCCTGAATAACATTCGCAAACCCTCTCCAGTTAATATGGCTGTAATAGCAGCGAAAAGCTTCAATATAGCACTTTACCGCGTCATAAACCCATCCATAAAGAGGTTCAGTTTTATTATCCCTCGGCACGGCTCTGCATTTTTCAATCGTATAATACGCATACTGATCTCCATTCCCTTCATTTGCGGCGTGTTTCTTCAAGAAGTATTGCTGCTGATTATTTTTATTTTCCCACCCTGTGTCTCTAAATTCCGTAATTAAGTCGCCCATACATTTTAAAATATACGCATTTCCCGTTTTATCGCTGTTTCCGGCATACAATTCCGCTGCAGAATTATAATATTTAGCCGTTTTAGAAAAATAGAAGAACTTTTTATCATCATCATCTCCGTCTTTTTTCTGCTTCGCGTACAGTTCGCCGATGCGTTGATTGTAATATGCTTCGCCCCACCTGTCGTTTATGCCCGAATACAGCTCTTTTGCTTTTTGCATGGAAGGCTCTTCTTCCTCGATTTTATTCTTTGAATAACTCCGGATCAACAAAACGTCCGCTTTAATCCTTATGCACTCTTTGCGTCTTTCGCCATTGTTCTTGATTTGTAATCCTTCAACCAGACAGCTATTACACAGTTTAAGAGCGTTATCGTAATACTGTACCGCATCGTCCTGTCTGCCCAACAGTCTCTGGATATCCCCCATTACCCGGTTCATGCCCGCCGTCTTATACAGCGCCATGCCTTGCTTTGGAAATTCCTCTAAAAACCGTCTGACAAGCATAGCCGCGTGCTGGGGCGCGTAATGGTAGTAGTGGGAAAAATTATATCCGATCTCCAATATGGCTTTCTTTGGCTGATCTTTATCTTCGCTGCTGAGAATACATCCCGTCAAAAAGCGTATAACTGACTTTATTTCATAATGCAATACCAGATTGAGCTTTTTATTATTCATCCTCCCTTCATTGTCTTTTATCTTCTCTCCCAAAAAACCTAACACTTTGATAATGGCCTTCCGGGGATTCAGATCGCTTTCATTTTTCAGATCTTCCACCAGCCCTCCGGAGTCCTTTATATTCTCTTTTGCCTCTTTGTAAGCATACTTTCTCAGCTCTTCCTGACTTGGCTGCATGGTGTACACTCTGAAATTACGCAGACCCTTTGACCCATGTATTTCCGTCTCATCACATATTTCCGCAATAAATTCTTTTGATAATTTCTTTATATTCTCATTTTTCTCAGACATCGGATTCAGGAAAAAGTCTTTTACGCATTTCACCATATTCCTGAGCAATATAACTTCCTTTTCTTCTTCCATCTCAACACACAGACCAATATTTTTCATAAAGCGCAATGTCTTTGCTGACAGCTCAGGATTCTGATACCCTGCTCTTTTATTGTTATCTTCAAAATAAGTATTAAAAAACTCCACCGGGAAGTTTCCCGGATACGCGCCGAGTATTCCCCATATCCATAAAATATTTTTTATAATATTAATCTTCGCGGCCTTCTCCTGCTGTCTGAACTTATGCTCATCCAGCAGATGGTTCCATAAGATTCTCGTTACGGTCTGCTCTCCGTCATCCCCAAGGCGGTAATAATATTCCCACTCCTCATACAGGCTCGTCAGATCACCCTTACTGTTGGCATATATTCCTAACTGCTCTATTGTAGATGCGCGAAAATCCTGTCTGGACACAAGCTTGTTTATTACTTTATCTTCCAGATACGAAATCTCTCTGTACCGCCCGGAAATACAGGCGCTGAAAAACACCTCCTTAGCGTCTGCACTTTTTAATCCCCCTACATGCCAGACATAGCAGGGTATATCCGCAGGATACTTATGGCAGATAAAGATCACTCTTGTCTGATGAGTTTTCCAATAAGTGAGCATCGCTTTAAAAACATTCCATAACCCGGGAAATGCTTTCTGAGTTTCCAGTTCATCGATTCCATCTAAAACAAGTACGCTTCTCCAATATCCTCCGCATCTTTCACTGACCTTTTCAGCGGCCAGTTTCCAATCCGCCATCGGCGGAATCACCGGTTCAACGATGTTCATAGACTGGTACAACTGTCTGCACACTTCATCCCAGCTCCTGCAGTATTGAAGAGATATATAGAAGAACTGCAATGCTTCCATGGCTCCCTCCTGAAACTCCGTCAGGCTTTTACACAGGGTGCTTCTGCCGGAACCGTGTTCGCCCGTAACTGCTATCAGGGGACATTCGCCGGATATATTTAATAAATTCCATATCTCTTTGGCCTCCTCCCGCCTTACATAAGACGAATCACGCCTCTTAATTACAGCCTTTTGGGACTGGCTGACAAGCTCCGCCGCTGCCAGATCATCATACCTGCGCTGATCCCAAAGCATTTCCAACGGCTGCGGATAATACATCTTGCGCCTCAACAGATTTTCCATCAATAAACCAAGACAGTAATCATGAAAATATGCTCTCCTCTCCTTATCATTGCATATTTCCAGTGGCATAATATTCTCATTATAAAAGATAGGATACACACCGTAGGCTTCTACCAGATTCTTAACAAATGTTTCATTATACCTGTCATCTTTATTTAGAAACGCGAAGTGATGCGGAGACTTTTTGTTTTTTCCATCAGTTTTAGCCTCTTTAAGCACGTTAAGCACTCTGTCTTCTACCAATGAATACCCGAGAAAAAGTATTGTTGTCTCCTTAAAAATTTCTTCAAGCAGGGCAGGCATCGCCCCTGAATAGGCATCATCATAGCCTTTGCGGGACAAAGCCACGCTGCTCGCCTGCTCGATACTGCCATGAACTTTGAGCAGCATGGGAATATCAGGAACTGTCACCTCTTCGTCCGGTGTGAAATCATTTTGCCCTGTCCGGCTTTTCATGTGATTAATTTTCGCGGTCACAGCCTGATACAGCCAGCTTTTATCAGCGGCGCCCTTTTGCTCAAGATCCTTGTAAGAGTAACTGAATATTGAGGGATAACATTTTTCCAGCGCTTTATCATAGTTTGTTGTGATTAACAGCCCTTTAAAAAGCCTGTGGAAATAGCTCTGATACTCAGGAATCCTCCCATGCCCGTTCATCCGCTCGGAGTCAAACTCACGATACAGAGCGCCTACAGCGGCGCTTTTTTTCACTCTCCCCTCATTCCCAACATAATATCTTAACTGGCGGAGGATGAGATCTTCCTCGCTCATGCTGTTCTTATCTAGCAGCGCAAATTTTTTTACGTATTCTTTATACTCTTTCTCATCCTCGTCGAAAATACATTCCGCAATCTCCTCCATCCAGTGAAAATGTTCCTCATTGACGCCATCTTTAAATTTAGGTTTTTTGTCACATTCCATGGCTTCCGCTACAATGTCCGCACACTTGGGCGAATAGGTTTCGGCCACAATATCCTTTAGAAGATTGTTCCATGTTTTATAGCACCATGCCGACATCCCCGCCCCCAAAAACGGAACCAGAGGAAATTCCGAACTGCAGAGCTTCTCCCAGTTTTTCTCATTCTCTCCTCCCCCACATTTCAAGAGCTCCTCAAAGCTTTTCTGCCTGATTTTTAAGGTATTGTCCATACTAAAATCCCCCTTCCTCACCGGAAATTCCCGTTCTGTTTAAATCGTTCCTTAACAAAGAGTTCCGCTCGCGGAACTCCCGCGCCGAGCGCGGTCGCTTTAGCGACAAATTTCCACTTCGCGCGAGTGCGCTCTCCGTTCCACTCCGGTCGGCGCAGAACAAATGTCCCCCGGACATTTTGCGCCCCGCAGAGCGTTTTATTTAATAGGGAACTTCGTTTCCTATTAAATAAAAAAGGCAATAGAAGCCCTGTTGCTTCTATTACCTGTTCATACACCATAATATAATTATACCAGAATGGAAGGGGTTTTCAATTCCAGACTGATGTTTTTACCTAATTTCATTAAATTTTTTATTTGACATTTTTTCTGTCAAATGCTATTCTTTCTATCAATATATACAGGAATGAAGAGATGATAAATTGATAAATATTGAAGATCTTAGAAAGATAAATTGCGTAGAAAGAATAGCGCTGACAGAACATGGAAGAATTCGACTGATAGAGCGCGGAATAACTATCGATGATGTTGTTTTGTGTATAGAAAACGGAGAAATTATAGAACAGTACGAAGATGACAAGCCTTTTCCAAGTTGTTTGGTTTTGGGAATGACAGTCAAAAACAGATATATACATGTCGTGGTTAGCAGAGATGAGGAATTTATATACTTAATAACAGCATATATTCCGAGCAGAGAAAAATTTGAAGATGATTTAAAAACCAGAAAGGAGCGTAAAAAATGAGGTGCTTAGAATGTGGTGCAATTACAGAAAAAGGCGTGACAACAAGCGTTACAGACCTCGAAAACTGTCTTGTAATTGTTCGGAATGTTCCCTGCTATAAATGCACAGAATGTAATGAGATTTTGTATACCGGGGATGTTGTGCAGCAGTTAGAAAAAATTATTGAATCCTCTAAAAAACTTATGCAGGAAATTTCTGTTATTGATTATTCGAAAACTGCATAAAATAGAATCCTTTTCTACAGGATTCTCCGTCTGCGGCGGGCTGCTAATGCAGCCCGCCGCAGTACGATCCCGCAACATATACCTTAGCCTTCCTGACTTTATAAATCACAAGATATTTCATATCTGGCAGAACTGCCTCTCTGTATCCCAGATGGGAAAGGTATCTGTCCCTGCACTCTGGAAACAATCAGCTTCTTAAAAGTTTAATATATCTACAGTTTCTTCACGAACAGCGCCCGTATGGCGTTGAGCACTGCAATGATCATGACGCCCACGTCCGCGAAGATTGCCAGCCACATATTGGCGATGCCGACCGCTCCTAAGATCAGGCATATGATCTTGATGCCGATGGCGAACCAGATGTTCTGGTAGACAATGCGCAGGCACTTTCTTGAGATACGGATGGCTTTGACGATCTTGAGCGGGTCGTCGTCCATAAGAACCACGTCCGCCGCCTCGATCGCCGCGTCTGACCCCATGGCTCCCATGGCGATGCCGATATCGGCCCGCGAGAGAACAGGAGCGTCGTTGATGCCGTCTCCCACGAAAGCGAGCTTTGATTTCTCAGGCTTCTGCTCTAAAAGCTCCTCCACCTTTGACACTTTATCCGCCGGGAGAAGTCCGCTGTACACCTGATCGATGCCAAGCTGTTCCGCCACATGCTCCGCCACCTTCTTCATATCCCCGGTGAGCATGACCGTGCGTTCCACGCCGGAGCGTTTCAGAGACGCTATGGCTTCCTGCGCGTGAGGCTTTATCACGTCTGAGATCACGATATGCCCGGCATATTCTCCGTCAATGGCCATGTGGATGATCGTTCCTGCGCGGTGGCAGTCAATATAGTCTATACCAAGCCGCCTCATCAGCTTGTCGTTGCCTGCTGCCACGGACACGCCGTCCACTTTGGCGGTCACCCCGTTACCGCTGATCTCCTGAATCTCTGTCACGCGGGTGCGGTCGGGTTCTCTGCCGTAAGCACGGAGCAGGCTGCGGCTGATCGGATGGGATGACGCGCTCTCCGCCAGAGCCGCGTACTCCAAGAGCTTCCTCTCCTCCATCTTGTTGTGATGGACCGCGTCCACCTCGAACACTCCCTGAGTCAGTGTTCCCGTCTTATCAAAGACCACATATTTCGTCTGGGCGAGCGTCTCCATATAGTTGGAGCCTTTGATGAGTACGCCCGCATTGCTTGCCCCGCCGATGCCCGCGAAGAAACTCAGCGGGATACTGATCACCAGCGCGCACGGACAGCTTATGACCAGAAATGTCAGCGCCCGGTACACCCATGTCCCCCACTCTGCTGACATTCCAAGAGCAAGCATCCGTACAAGAGGCGGCAGCACCGCAAGGGCAATGGCGCTGTAGACCACCGCCGGGGTGTAGACACGGGCAAATTTTGTAATAAACTCCTCAGACTTTGATTTTCTGGAGCTTGCGTTCTCTACCAGATCCAGTATCTTTGACACCGTTGATTCCCCGAACTCTTTCGTCGTCCGGATCTTCAGCACACCCGTCATATTGATGCACCCGCTCAATACCTCGTCGCCCTCGGACGCTTCCCTCGGAAGACTCTCCCCTGTAAGCGCGCTAGTATTGAGCGTAGAATTTCCTTCCAAAATGATCCCGTCAATAGGGACTTTCTCTCCCGGCTGAACCACGATCACAGAGCCGATCTCCACTTCATCGGGATCGACCTGCTCCAGACCTCCGCCAGACTCGATATTCGCATAGTCCGGGCGAATGTCCATCAGTTCGCTGATATTCCTCCGACTTCTGCCAACGGCATAGCTCTGGAACCACTCTCCCACCTGATAGAACAGCATAACCGCCACAGCCTCCGTGTAATCGCCGCCCTCATGTCCTGCCAAAGTCCCTGCACCCCCGCCGCGAGCGCTGTCATAGACCGCGATAGCGAATGCCCCGATCGTAGCGACGGCCATCAGAAGGCTTTCATCAAAGGGCTGCCGGTTCTTAATCCCCTTAAATGCTTTTATCAGGATATCGTATCCAATGACAAGATAGGGGATGAGATAACAGAAGAAACGAAGTACCCCCGTAATGGGCAGAAAGCCAAACCCAACAAGAAGCGCCGCTGATACAAGAATACGCGCTAGCATCTTTTTCTGTTTCTTACTCATAACGCCACCTCCCTAGTATAATATCTTTTAGATACATAAATGTTTGCAAGTCTTCCTTCAACATATGTATTGTACCTGATCTTAAAGCAGATCTTAGAAGTAGATCTCACAGTCATCCTCGACCTTCTTACAGTTCTTAAGAACCTCCTCCATGACCGCCTTAGGGTCCCGCCCCTCCTCGAACTCTACCTTCATCTTCAAAGTCATGAAATTCACAACCGCGTCTTTTACTCCATCCGTGTTCTTTGCCGCCTGCTCCATCTTGTTCGCACAGTTCGCGCAGTCAACCTCGATCTTGTATGTCTTTTTCATATCGCGTCTCCTTTTCCTTATGATTTTTTATATTACAATTAAATAATTGTTTAATTGTTGACTATACTGTACATCCCGCTCTATAATAAGTCAATATAAATGAAACGCTTTCTTCTTTTTGGGAGAAAACTACTTCCGAACGGAACAATTTGATTTTAGAAAGGAGCTGTCCGGCATGACAAAACTTCCCCACAATCACGGCAACCGCAATGAAAGAGATATCATGGAGCATCTGCCCGCCGAAAATGAGATCGCAGGCGTATCCGAGGCCATGAAGCAGCTCGGAGACCCGAGCCGACTGCGTATCTTCTGGCTGCTCTGCCACTGCGAGGAATGTGTGGTAAATATTGCCGCCATCGTCGGCATGACAAGTCCTGCGGTCTCACATCACCTGCGCCTTTTAAAAGGAAGCGGCCTCATCGTAAGCCGCAGAGACGGGAAGGAAATGTATTACCGCACAGCAGATACGGAACTGGCTCAGGCTCTCCATCTTATTATAGAGAAGATCGGCAAGATCACCTGCCCTCAGGAGGAAGGCACAGAACAGCTCCGCACGATCCGCAGCATCCATTCTCTCATGACAGAGAACCTGCAGAAGCGTTACACGATCGAGGAGCTTTCCCGCACATACCTTATCAACACCGCAGCGCTTAAGAGCCTGTTCAAGTCCGTGTACGGCATGCCCATCGCAGCCTACATGAAGCGGTACCGCATTGAGAAGGCGGCTCAGCTTCTGCAGGATACGGACGACAGCATCGCGCACATCGCCTCTTCCGTAGGCTACGAAAGCCAGAGCAAATTCACGGCAGCGTTCAAGGACGTGATGAAAATGCTGCCTACGGATTACCGCAGACAGCACATGTGAAGCCGTTATTCTGTTTTGAGCTGTCAGTGGGTTTTCCTCTGTCAGCCTGTTTTCTGCTGTTACTGTATTTCCCGGCGGTGTTCCCTCTGCGCTCCCCGCGCGTGGCGGGGACGGGCGCTGTGCATCTGAGCGCGCCGCTGCGCCTGTCTGCGGCGTCTCGACCGCATCAGCCGTCTCCGCCTGCGCTTGGCGGAGACATACCTTGCAAACAGGATCACCACCAGCAGGAGCAGTCCCGCCGCAATACCGGCCGCCACCTTTACAGGCATGGGGATCTCGCCCTTATCATCTTTATCATCTGCTTTCGATCCGCCCGCCGAGATCTCCGGCTCAGTGCTTTTGTTCATCCCGTTTTTTATATATTCTTCCGTGAGCACTACCCCCGCGTTCCCTACCTTCTGTCCGCGATAAGTATACGTAACCGTACCTGCCGCCGCTGCCTCATCAGTGACCGTGATCTCTGTCCGGACTTCTGAGAAGTCCGCGTCCGACGGAAGCACCACATACGGGTTCTCCTCTATGTAGGAGCTGACCCCCTCCGGCTTTGTCTGCTCTGTCAAAGGCACCTTTGTAAAATTGGCAAACGCATAGTCGAACATTGCCCTTGTGTCTATATACGAATCATTTCCATAATCACGGAGCACCACTGCGGCAAGCTGCAAATTTCCGTCGTCCGCCATGGTGACAAGGGTTGTGCGCGCCTGATCTGTGTATCCGGTCTTTCCCCCGGTACAATATTCATAATAATTAGCGTTCTCCGGCCAGAGCATCTTATGATTCTGCTGAAATGTCCTCGTCTCGCTGACCAGATTCGTCGCGCCGATGGTATACTGCAGTGACTGCATGACCGTGCGGAACTCCTCAAACTGATATACTTCCGAGGCGATCACCGCCATATCGTGAGCCGTAGTATAGTGGTTGTCGTCGTGCAGTCCGTTTGGGTTTACCCAGTGAGAACCCGTACAGCCGATCTCCGCCGCCCGGTCGTTCATCCTCTGTATGAAGGTGTCAAAGCCGCCGCCCATGAGCGTCCCCACACTCTCCGCGATCGCATAGGACACTTCGTTGGCGGACGCAAGGAGCATACCGTACATGGCATCGTTCAGGCTTAAAATCTCCCCCGGCCTCATGCCGATATGGGCGTCCCCGTACTCCAGAAAGGATACACTGTCCTCAGAGAAATAAACCTCTGCGTCAAGCTCTGCATTTTCCAGAGCGACGAGCGCTGTCATAAGCTTCGTAATACTCGCGGGATAATGCCGTTCATCCGGCTTCTTCGCGTACAGTACCGCCCCGCTCTCCATGTCCATCACAATCGCGGACTCGCCATACACCTGCGGCCCCTGCGGCCAACCCTCGATATTGTTCGTATCCGGTGTGATTCCATAGGACGCCATTCTCTCTGCTTCCCGTTCGTCTGTCTCTTCATCGGCAAAAGCCGTTCCTGCCAATGTGAAAATTAACGCCACCAAAAGGATCGCGGAAGTAATACGTTTTACGCCAGCTTTCATTTTCCCCTCCAACCTAAGAAGCAGTAAAAAACTGCTCATAATTGTCTATATTATAGTTGATTATAAAAACGGTTTCAAGCCATAGATTGCAACAGCTCAGCCATTTGCTTCGATGGCATTTCTTTGTGATAACGTCTGGAAGCGGAGGAGATTTTGAAATGCAGTCAGCGGTCAGGGAGAGGTTTCGCTGTTCCGTTCCGGAATCTGGGAATATCTAACGAGCTGAGAAGCTGTTTAAAGGCGAAGATGCCGCCGAATCAAATGACTAAACTCTTACCATGGATTGCAGGCTGTATTGCGCAATACTTGACAAAATGCGGGGAAAGTCATTATACTGTGCATTAATCACATTAAGATTATGAAAAGAATTTTACAAGGAGAACTGAATATGAAACGTTATATGAATGTCGCGCTGTTATACGCCGTCTTAGCGATGGTCGGGGGAGTTTTTTACCGGGAATTTACCAAGTTCCTTGGTTTTACCGGCAAAACCACGCTTTCTGTTGTACATACGCACTACTTTCTGATGGGTATGGTGTTTTTCCTGCTGCTGCTCGTACTGGAAAAGAGCTTTTCTTTCACCCGGCCTAAAACCGGGCGTGTGGTGGCAGTCTACCATATCGGACTGAATCTGACCTGCGCGATGCTGGTAATCCGGGGTGTCCTTCAAGCATTAGAAACCCCGATGTCCTCCGGCATGGACGCGTCCGTCTCCGGGATTGCCGGGATCGGTCATATCCTGCTGGGCGTCAGCATGGTACTTCTGCTGGTACAGCTCCGGCGCGCGGTTATGAGTGATGCGGGCGGCGAGTCTTAAAACCTAGGGCGCCTGACCTATATCAGCCTCAGGTTCAATTAGACCCTCGCAGCACGTCTACGTTCCACTTCGGCGGTGCTAACCGTGTGCCGCTGGCACACAGCACCGCCAAATGGACATTTCTTTTATCACTCCGTCAGATGATCTCACTGACTTCTGCCTGTGCTCCCGGCGCTTCCACACGGATATGCGCACTCTTCGGATAATATCTTGTCGTAAACACATATTCCCCGCCATTTACGAATACTTCTACAGAAGAGACGTCCACGAGCAGTCTCACATCCTCAATCCGTTCCATCTCTGCGTACCGGAGTCCGCGTCCTGCGGATGCGGAAGTCTTATTCTGATCTATAAACCGCATCTCAAACCTGCCCTCCCGGTACTCAAGTATCAGCTCCCCGCCCAATACGGCGCGAAAGGCATTGTCTTTGATCCCGGCTACGGTCAGATCACAAGTCCGGCACCCCTCTATCTCAAAATCTTCCGCATCTTGAAGATCCTGTACGTCCTGCAGCTTCCGTTCTCTTTTCTCAAGCTCCTTCACTGGGCGCTGGCGTACCTTCCCGTCCTTTACATACACCTCTCTTGGAAATGTAAAGCAGTGCTGCCATCCGTCCTCAATAGTCAGATTCGTATATTCCTCACAGTCCGGCATCCCCATCCACGCGATCAGGATACGCCTGCCGTCCCCGGTCTCAAAGCTCTGCGGCGCGTAGTAGTCAAACCCATAGTCCCACAGATGGTACTCCGACAGAGCATACTTCTCGAGGATATCCCCTTCAACCGTAAAATATCCCGACTGGTAGACATTTCTGTGCTCCCATACTCCCCCTTCCAATCCCTGCACGGATGCAGAGAGCACCTTCACACCGCCAATCTCAAAATAATCCGGGCACTCCCACATATAACCGAACGGCTCCCCGCTTTCCACACGGCTCTTAAATGTCCAGTTGAGCATATCCTTTGATTCGAAGATGATCGCCTGACCCACGTCGGCCTTTGTCCTTGCACCCTGTATCATATAGTAGGTATCGCCCTGTTTCCACACCTTGGGATCTCTTACATGGCGGCTCAGGTCAGACGGGTAATCCGTGTTGCGCATCAGCTCTTTCTTCCGTCCGAACTGCATCCCGTCTTTGCTTGTCACGAGCACGGTGTTGGCCTCCCGCCCAGTATTGATGTAGTCGTAGTCCTCCCGGTCCTCAAGCTTTACATTGCCCGTATAGTAGATATACATCTCCCCGTCCTCGATAAACGCGCAGCCCGAGTACACGCCGTGACAGTCGAATGGCTGGTCAGGATAAAAAGCCACGCCCTGATATTCCCAGCCGATCATGTCATTGCTCGTGTAATGTCCCCACAGCTTTACCCCGCCCTCCGGGTCAAAGGGGGAATACTGAAAGAACGCGTGATACACGCCCTTGAACCAGCATAGTCCGTTAGGGTCGTTGAGCCACCCCACAGGCGGCATCAGGTGAAAGCTCTGGCGGAAGGGGGCAGAGGCTTTCGCCCCTTCCGCCAGCTTAGTCAGTTTAATCAGATCTCTTGTCAATGCGTTCATACTGCATCTCCTGTTTTCTGTTATTTTCCCATGTTGCAGACAACCGTCTCTGCTCCCGCTATTTCCTCAGCGTCATGACAGCCGTCCGCGTATCCGCTGCCTTCGGCTCTGCCTTTTTCACCTCGGAATACTGATCCGCATTGGTCAGGATAACCATGGTCGTAGCCGGATATCCTGCCGCCTTGATCGTATCCAGATCCGCCTCGATCAGCACATCTCCGGCGTGAATCTTATCGCCGTCAGATACTTTCTTTGTAAACCCTTTTCCTTCCAGCTTCACCGTGTCAACGCCCACATGGATCAGCAGTTCCCCGCCGCCCTGTGTCGCGATGCACACCGCATGGCCTGTGTCGAAGATATTGATCACCTCGCCGTCGCAGGGTGCCACGATCTTGCCGTCCGCAGGTTCCACCGCAACGGTGGCCCCGAGCATCTCTGAGGCGAAGGTCTCGTCGCTGACCTCTGAGAGCGGGATCACCTGACCGTTTACCGGACTGTTTAACGTCTCCTCTGTCACTGCTGCCGCATCCGCTTCTTCCTTGTCTGCCGCTCCTGCCTTATCTGCTGGCTCCGATGCTGCGTCCGCCGCTGTATTTCCCCCGATCACGGGAGTTCCCTCCGCCGCTGACTCAGGCTTTTTGTCCTTGTAGATCATGAAGGAAATGACGAATGCAACACCCACGGAGATCGCCATCTCAATGATATACTGCACCGGAGTCTCGAGGCATAGCAGGACGCCGAAGATACCTGTAACGCCTGTTCCCTTTGCTCCAAGATGTACTAAAGACGCGTATAGCGCTCCGCAGCCTCCTCCGATACATCCTGCGATGAACGGCTTGAAAAACCGCAGGTTCACACCGAAGATGGCTGGCTCTGTGATTCCCATAAACGCGCTTAAGGATGAAGGAAGTGCAAGTGATTTCACCTTTTTATCTCTGGACTTCAATGCCACCGCGAGAGCCGCCGCTCCCTGCGCCACGTTCGCCGCGCTTGCAAGCGGGAGCCAGTATGTATAGCCGTACTGCGCGATCTGTCCGATGTCGATGGCTGTGTACATCTGATGGATACCCGTCACCACGGTCGGCGCGTACAGACTTCCCATGATTAGGCTTCCGATACCGAGCGGAAGAGTGAGCAGCCATTGGATGCCGCCGAGGATCGCGTTCTCGGCCCACACGAACACAGGCCCTATGACCGATAATGTAAGATACCCTGTCACGAAGACGCTGACCAACGGCGTCACAAACAGGTCGAGCACTTCTGGCACGATCTTGTGCAGTCTCTTCTCGATCACGGAGAGCACCCACACAGCGATGACGACCGGGATCACGTGTCCCTGATATCCCACCATGTCGATGTCATAGAGGCCGAAGAATACGGACTGTGTCTGCTGCACTCCCTCAGTCGCCACGGTGTACGCGTTCTGGAGCGCCGGGTTGATCATGATCATACCGATGACTGCTCCCAGATAGGGGTTCGCCCCGAAGGCTTTTGCCGCGGAGAACGCGATCAGGATCTGTAAGAACGTGTATGCGGTGTTGCTGAACAGATTCGCGAACACATAGATCGAACTGCCCGTATCCATGTTGATGAAGCCGTTATTTATCATGAAGTCTAAGGAGTTCATGATACCCATGAGGAAACCGCTTGCCACGATTGCCGGAATGATGGGCACGAAGATGTCTCCTAGGAGCTTAATTGCCCTCATGAAAACGTTCTGCTTCTGTGCCGCTGCTTCCTTTGCCTCCGCCTTGGAGCTTGCCGTGATCCCGGCAAGTGAGATGAACTCGTCAAAGACTTTGTTGACTGTCCCCGTGCCGAGGATGATCTGCAACTGGCCGGACGCCTCGAATACGCCCTTGACCCCCTCAATGTTCTCGATGGCGCCTTTGTCCGCCTTGCTGTTGTCCGCAATGACAAGACGCAGCCTTGTCGCACAGTGAGCGGCGGATGCGATATTCTTGCTCCCGCCGACCTTATCCAGTATCTCCTGCGCGGTTTTTCTGTAATCCATATTACCTCTCCTTCCTTTATAATACAGTAATCACCATACATGAAATCCCTTATTTTTATGTAATCGATTTCATATTTTCCGATTAAATAATAAGAAAAAAAATGCCATTTGTAAAGATGGCATTTTTACTGATATTTACGGTGTAAATTTGTGCAATATTACTTTCATGACAATCCGCCGTCAGGAATGGGGCAGGCTGGTTTCCGCATCTCCATGCACAAGGCGGAAACCCAGCTTCATCTCAATGGGGATCTTCTCTCCCCGCTCGATCACATCAAGAAGAAGCTCCGCGCTGCGGATGCCGCTCGTCTTATAACCGAAGTGGATCGTGGGAATGCCGCCGCTGACAGCCTTCAAGAGTTGGTTATCGCCAAAACCCGTAACCGTCACCCGCCTGTGCGCTGTGCTGCGCTTCTCATACGTATGCAGCGCTTCGATGGCTCCCGCCGCAATGGTATCCGTGGCACAGGATATGATATCGATGTCATCCTTTTCTTCCAGAAGAGCTAAGACTGCATTGTATCCTGAGTCCGTGCGGAATTCCGACAGACGGACATAATCGTCGTCAAGCTCTACCCCCGCAGACTTAAGGCCCGCGCGAAACCCGTCCTCTCTTGCCGCTCCTGCCGCCTTATCATCCCGCGTGACGCCGATGTAGGCGATATGCCCGCCGCCGGAGCGCTGATTCAGAGAAGCCGCCAGCTTTCCCATGGCCTTCCCCGCGCCGTAATCGTCATGATAGATACAGTTGGCGTACTTTGTGTACTGCCCCACCACTACCACAGGAACCTTTGCATTTTTGAGGAACTTTCTGTGCTCTGCCGTGATCACTGTACCGATGAGGATGATCCCGTCCACCGGATAGTTTTCGAACAGCTTTAAGTATTGGATCTCCTTCTCCGGGCGATTGTCCGTACTGGCAAGAAGCATCTGGTAACCCCGTGAAGAGAGCACCTGTCCGATGCCCGCCGTGACCCGGCTGATGGACTCAGAGTTGATCTTCGGCACGACCACCCCCACAAGACAGGCTCTCTTTGTGCGCAGAATCCTCGCCTGAGCAGACGGATGATAACCCGTCTCCTCGATCACCTTCCTGATCCGTTCCTTCTTCTCCTCGCTGATGTAGCCGCCGTTTAGATATCTTGACACCGCAGCGCTGGATACGCCCGCGAGTCCGGCGATCTCTTTGATCGTCATAGTTCTTCTCTTCTCGCTCTCCTTAACAGAGAGGTCGTATACGCATGTATCTTCTCCCCCGCCGTGCCGTCCGCATTAGCATACAGCTTCCGGCACTTCTCCATCTGTGCAGGAGCATACTCAAGGATCACGTCCATATGTCCGAGGAAATCTGCTGTGCTCAGTCTGCCGTCCTCTGTCTGCTCCGCCGCCTCGTACATGATATAACTGTTCTCCTCTCCTGTATTCACAAGAGCGTCCACAGCGGCTCTGACCGCTTCTTCATCCCCTGCCTCCCGGGGTTCGCTTCCCGCGTTCTCTATATTCTGTATAAGGGACGGTTTCCCTAGGAACTCGAACATCAGCGCCACAGAGTTCTCATCGCCATAGCATGCGTCGCACCACGCCACAGCCCGGTTCAGATCCGGTGTATCGTCATAAATGCCCCAGCCCGCCTCTTTGTACTCCCGTATGATCTCCTCATACTCATCGGCAAGCTGACCATCCATGAAACGAAGCGTCTGATGAAGCAGAGAATGGGGGCGCAGCCACAGCGTCACGTCACTTCTGTCTTTGAAGAATTCAAGCGCACTCCTTATCTTTCCCAAATACAGCTTTCCGCCGTCTTCTACCATGTTCAGCGCACTGGATACGGAGAGGTTATAGAGCACGGTTCTGTGATGCGGGTCATCGGAGCTTGCAGCCTCACGCCACGCCTCCGGCAGAGTATAGTCTTCTCTGTCTGTGCGCACCAGCTTGTCCGTCTTGGGAGAACCCATCGCCACGATCTTCTGCTTCGCCGTCCGCACAGTCAGCCCTTCGATCTCATTTTCCTGTACATAGCTCTCGATATAGCGCTCCCTGACATTCTCCGACTGTACAAACGTCAGGTCAGCGAAGAACACGCCCGCCAAAGTCCCCACTCCCGGCGACGGCACCGCCCTCTGTAAATGATAGGGCACATACACGAGACAGTCTGTCAGATCTCTAAGCTTCAACGCATAATAATCGGGGTGTACGCTGATCATGTTGTTGTCCTCATCATACGGATTCATGATATAGATGATATCCGGTCTGCGCGTTTCCACGTTATACGATCTCCAGTCCACCAACTCGTAATTGCCCGGATAGCCTTTCTCCGCCTCGTCATACATCTCCCCGAAGGTTCCGTCCGGGTACTTCTCATAATACGGAACAGGGATGAAATACGCGTCGCAGGACGGGTCTTCCTTCGCTGCATGATAGATGCTTTCCAGACAGTCGCTCATATCCGCCTTATAGCAGAAGAAGGCGATCTCCAGCCGCACCGGAATTGTCAGCCTCACGCTGCTGTCCATCTCCGCCAGCTTCCTCTGGAGCAGACGGTACACGCCTGAGGGCTTCTGCTCCTCCCCCTGCCTCGTCCTCTCGTAGATCTGCCAGCATGTCTCGCAGTAATCCTCTATCGCGCGGATGGCCGGGACGTCCTCTCCCTCTGTCTGCTCGATCAGATTCCCCGCCTGTATGGCGCTCTCCTGACAACTGCTCAAAAGCTGCATGGCGTTTGTCCTGTCTTCCTTATCCAGCGCCCCGCGTATCGCTTCGTGCGCCTTCCTCGCCAGCGCAAAGATGTCTTCAATCTGTGTTTTCTGTGCTTTTCTCACGTGCCCTCATCTCCTCTTTTTTTCTCTAACGCCTCCTGCACGGCGCGGCGCTGCTGCGGCGGCATCGCGTTATAGACCCGCTCTTCCAGCGCTTTGAACTCTGTCAGCTTCGCGCCCTTGAGGACTGCCATCTGGTCTTTGAGCGCAGTAAGATTATAAAGCTTGGACATAAGCCCCCATGTCCCCCCGGCTGACGCCGCCTCGCCCGCTTCCGCCTTCAAGAGTCCCAGAAGCATGACAAGGGGCTCTGTATAATACTTGTCCACCCCCAGAGAAAGGATACAGTTGCGCACTGTCTCCTGATCGTCCCCCATCTGTCTGCAGCAGTCGGCAAGCTGGACATAGATCAGCTTCAGGTTGACATTCATATACAGAGGGATATTCCCCTTATACTCCCGCATCTTAGCGAGGGAGGACTCCAGATACCTTCTGCACTCCTCATACTGCCTGTTCTGGTACAGCCACAGACCGAAGTAGCAGTCTCCGTCCGGATACGCGCTGTCAACCTCTGCGTACTGCCTGTGCAGCTCCCTCACTGTCTCCTCCTGTGCCGGGTCGGGTTCCCTGTTATACAGCGCCAGCAGCATGATGATCGAGCGTAGAACGTGCACCTCTATACCAACACGCTTATCCACCTGCTCCATCCCATACGACACGGCTTTGTGGAAATATTCCTTTGCCTTGTCAAACTGCTTCATCGTCATGTATGAATCCCCTAGATAAGCCAGCGTCGCCGCATTATGGGGATTTTCTTCCAGTTCCTTTTCCAGCATGGAGATATTGCGCTCCAGCTTTCTGGTTTCCTCGTAGGCCTCCGCCGTATATCCGGTATGGAGAATTATCAGCTCGTCGCCGGCATACAGACATTCATACGTTCCGCCTCCTGAGACATGCAGCGCCTCATGGATCCGGTTGGCGTACCTGAGATTCTTCATATTGCGGAATACTCTGTCCTGCTGGTCGATTACCCCTGCCGCTCCCTTTTCGTCCAGATTCGCCCTCCCTGTCCTGATTGCATGAATCACTTTGCCCGGGCGGCTCATATCCTCTGCCGCCGCGATCACGGGGAGCAGCTTGGATGTGTTCTTCTCGTCAAAGTACTCGTCCGCGTCCAGAAAGGCGATCCAGTCTCCGGACGCCTGTTCGATGGCGTAGTTCTTCGCCGCGGAGAAGTCGTCGCACCATGCGAAATGATATACCTTGGCTCCCATCTCCTCGGCGATCTCCACTGTCCGGTCCGTGCTGCCCGTATCCACCACGATCTGTTCGCAGACGATCTCCCTGCCCCAAGAGAGGGCGCGGCGGATGTTTTTCTCCTCATTCTTTACGATCATGCACTGGGACAGCCTGATCTTCCTGTTCTTTTTCTTCATGTCCATCACTCTCCTACTGTCTCTTATCTGCGGGATATCCTACGGTTCTAATACATTTTACAAGGAAGAGCAAGTCCTTCTGTGACTTCCTGTCGTAGATTCCAAGCAAAAGCTGCCATGCCCCCGCCGTCCGCTCTCCTGCGGGGTCGTCCTTCTTAAGTATGCCGAGCAGCCCGCAGAGCACGTCCTCCTGATAGCGGTCAGCGCGCAAGGCGAGAACCGCATATTTAAGCTCCTCCGCCGGAAGGCACAGACAGCGGCAGAGCGCAGTCATCGCGGTGTACGCCTGTCCGAGACTGCCCCGCAGATAGATGTCGTCCGTCCCCCGGTAAACGTCCAGAAGATCAAGGGAACGCCTGATCTCATCATGGGCGCGGGAGAAGTCATGGCGCTTCATATGATAAAGTCCGAGATAATACCAGACATCCGGGTTATCGACAGCCGGATATCCGATCCGCTTCGCTGTCTCCTCCGCTGTCTCCTCTGTCCCTGCCAGCGACGGGTCATATGCGTAGATCCGCAGAAGGCTCTTCCCCGCGCTCTCATATCTGCCAGGGTTCACCGTATCCCCGGGAACGCCTGTCAGCGCCTTTTCATATGCCTGCGCCGCCCTCTGCGTATCTCCCATGCCGATATATGCGTCCCCCAGATAAGAATAGGGGGTCAGATCCTCCGGGTTGTCTTCGATCTCCTTAAGGAGCATCTGCACGTTCCTCTCCCACTTTCCTCTCTCCTTCATGACCGAGGGAACATATCCTGTGTGCATGATGGAAAGCCGCTTCCGCTCATCCCGGCAGTTCATGGCCTCCCCGTGAGGGAGCGCGATCTGTTCGTGTATCCTGCCGTGATAGCGTATCCGCGGGATATTGCGGAAGATCCTGTCCTGAACAGACACAGAGAAGGGCCGCCCATCCTCCCCGAGCTGCACCCACGCACAGCGCAGGAAGTGGGGAGAGTCCTCCTCACTTCCGTGGAACTCCGGCCCGCTTAATATGTCCATAAGCAAGTCTGCGTCCTCTTCTGAAAAGTACTCGTCCGCGTCCAGAAAGGCGATCCAGTCCCCGGACGCCTGTTCGATGGCATAGTTCTTGGCCGCGGAGAAGTCGCCGCACCATTCAAAATGATATACCCGCGCCCCCATCTCCCTAGCGATATCCACTGTCCGGTCCGTGCTTCCCGTATCCACCACGATCTGCTCACACACGCGGCCCTTCCCCCAGAGAAGTGCGCGCCTGATATTCTGCTCCTCATTTTTCACGATCATGCACTGGGAGAGCCGAACCCCTTCAATCCTGTCCTTCATTCTTTCTTCCCTCTTATATCTCATGATGATTCACCCTATGCGGGTGCGGTCCTGTCAGGGTTTTTCTTATGGAAGATACTGGTATCTTCCATAAGAAAAACCCCCATCCCAAATGGGATGGGAGTCTGAAAAGTTCCCGCTTACTGTAATAACTGAAGAACGCCCTGCGGTACCATGTTTGCCTGCGCAAGCATTGCCTGCGAAGCCTGTACCAAGATATTGTTCTTCGTGTAAGCCATCATCTCGTCCGCCATATCTACGTCGCGGATGCGGCTCTCTGCTGCGGTGATGTTCTCTGTCTGTACGCTCAGGTTGTTGATCGTATGCTCCAGACGGTTCTGTGTCGCGCCAAGCTTACCGCGGATAGTAGATACTATGTTAATAGCATCTTTGATCGTCTGAACTGCCCCGGATGCAAGAACCTGAGTGCTGATATCAAGACCGTTAATTCCAAGACCATCAACAGTTGTAGCGCTGATCGGAACTGACAACTGGTTAAGGGCTTCAGCCGTATCGCCGATCTGAAGTGTACCGCTATAATTTCCATTCAGCAGCTTGATGCCGTTGAAGTTCGTGGTGTTGGCAATACGGTCGATCTCACTCAAAAGCTCGGTGACCTCTGCCTGAAGATTCTCGCGGTCAACGGCATCAGCATACGTACCGTTCGCGGACTGAATAGACAGCTCTACCATACGGTTCAGCATGGAGTGAACCTCTGTCAGGGCACCCTCTGCTGTCTGTACGAGTGAGATCGCGTCGTTCGCGTTCTTCTGAGCAGCCTCAAGACCTGTGATCTGCGCGCGCATCTTCTCGGAAATAGCGAGTCCTGCTGCGTCGTCGCCTGCACGGTTGATTCTGTAACCGGATGACAGCTTCTCAAGGTTCTTGGACAGTGCGCTGTTGTTGTTTGTCAGGTTGCGGTAAGAGTTCATAGCCGCAATATTATGTTGGATTCTCATAATGTTACCTCCTTGGTAATTTTCCGGAGCCATCCTTGGCTCCATATGTGTTTTTAATGTTTTTGCAGCCTCGTCCTTCGGCTGTCCGTGGATCCTCTGTGCACTGGCGGACACCGCGAAAGGACTTTGCTGTCTATATTTTATATCGGCTTCACTTTCAGGAAATTAAGTCCTTTTTTTATAAATCTTCACTTTTTTATTTTTTTCTTCCACTTTTCTATTATCTTTGCCCCCGACTTTTCTTTTTCTTATATACAGAACTGTTTCTGCCGATATATATATAAATAAGTGAAGAAAGGAGGGAATTGTATGTCAATCTATGGAATTAATAATTCTTATGGCATGGGATATTACAGCTATCAGTCATCCATCAACAATGCGCGGCTTATGCAGGCGCTGTCACGCAACCCGAAGCTGAGCGAGCTGAATGAATTCAAGGAGTCTTATGGGTCTTCCAGATCCTCGCTCTCGGACAGCTTTGATTTTGTAAAGGAGTACACCTCGAGCATGTCGTCTCTTATGAAGGCGGCAAGTGAGCTTAAAGGCTCCAGCGCATCCGGCGCTGTGAATGATCTGTCCGTGACCAGCTCGGACACTTCGGTGGCGACAGTCACAGAGCGGCTTCCGGTACGCAGCTACAATGAGATCACACTGGATGTCAGCCAGACAGCCCGTGCACAGGTCAACACAAGCGACGCGGTAAAGGTGAATGAGGCGGCCACAGAGGACATGGACTTCACTGTGTCAGGAAGCAGCGGCACAGCCGTGGTTCAGGTGAGCAGCACGAATGAGGACGGCACGGCAAGGACAAGCGCAAGCATGATCCGCGAGGCCGCGAAGCAGATCAACAGTCAGGATGCGGGCGTACGCGCCACTGTTGTCGAAGATAACGGTGAGATATCCTTAAAGCTTGAGAGTAAGCATACCGGAGAGGTCTACGGGTTCAGCGCCCAAGGTCAGTTCGGTGCGGCGGCCGGGATAGATCAGGTAGATACTGCCGCCCTGAATGCGGAATACTCTGTCACCGACAACGGCATCACCCGCAGCTACACCTCGTCAAGCAATGACATCTCGCTCAATGCCGGACGGATCGGTGTGAGCCTTAAGAGCGCCGGGGAAGTCACCATACGCTCTGATATGGACGAGGAGAAGGTATCCTCCGCTGTTCAGGATCTTGTGAGCAGCTATAACAGCGCTCTTAAAGTCCTCAACGACAACTACGGCAGAGGCAGCGGAGTGGACAACCAGTTAAGGAATCTTGTCAGAGGGCTCGGCTCCGAACAGTCTTTGGCAAAAGTCGGGATCACTGTAAACGATGACGCCACGCTGAATTTTGACAAAGAGGTCTTTGCCAAAAACTTCGCGGAAGACCCGTCATTTGTCCGGGATATCATATCCGGCACGGGCGGCATCGCGGATACGGCCTTTAATAAAGCGTCAGGCGGGATGAATGTGAATTCACGCTCCCTGATCAACAATGATATGGCTGAAGCGCAGTATGAGATGATGAACAGCCCGTTCAATGTGATGGGGATGTATTCCCGCAACAGCGCGTACCTGAACAACAACTTCTACGCAGTCGGGCTTATGATGAACTATCTGGTCTAAGTATCATACCGTCCGATAAGAAAAGCATACAGCTAAGCGACCGACTGAATAAGGCGCCCTCCATTGCGGAGAGCGCCCCTTTTTATTCTTGGTTATGCTATTCTTTTCGTTTCTGCCATCAATTCTCTGTGTTGTGCAGTGCCTGCCCATAGTCGATCGAGTCGAACGCACTTCTGTCTTTGAGTTTGAACCTTCCGACAGCTTTCTTGAGCAGCGCTGCCTGTCCTGCCAGTTCCTCGCTTGCTGCGGAACTCTGCTGCGCTGTCGCGGAATTGGTCTGTACCACGCTCGATATCTGATCGACTCCGACTGTCACCTGAGCTACCTGCTCCGCCTGTGCAGTGGAGTTCTTTCTGATCTCACCGTTAAAGCTGATCGCCTCTTTGGCGCTTATTGCGGTATTCTTGATGGATTCTGACGTATCGCCCGCGATACGTGTTCCGTTCTCCACTGCCTGGATAGAATGTTCTATGAGTTCTGACGTCGTCTTGGACGCCTCTGCGCTCTTCTCTGCAAGTGATCTCACCTCGTCAGCCACAACCGCGAACCCTTTGCCCGCATTGCCTGCTCTCGCCGCCTCGACCGCCGCGTTGAGGGCCAGAATATTGGTCTGGAAAGCAATGTCCTCTATAGTCTTAATGATGCGTCCGATCTCGTTGGAGCTTGAATTAATCTCATCCATGGCGGCCACAAGTTCATTCATCTTCTCCATGCTTTCGCCAAGGAGTCGTCCCGCCTCCTCTGAGACTTCGTTTGACTTCTCTGCCAACTTGGTGTTTGCCTGAATATTTCCATTAATATCATTGATCGTAGCCGCAAGCTCTTCCACGCTGGATGCCTGTTCTGTCGCCCCCTGACTGAGCGCCTGTGCTCCCGATGCTACCTGTTCGGCGCCGGATGCCACTTGGTCTGCCGTCTCATTAATCTCCATGAGAGTCAGGGACAGCGTACGGTTGATGCCTTTGAGACTCTTGTATATCTCATATAGATCGCCCCTGTATACCGACTGATCTGCAGTAATGTCGAAGTTGCCCTGGGCCATCTCGCCAAGCACATAGCTCTCATCGCGTATCAGGCTCTGGAGACAGTCCGCAATATCCTTTGTGGCCTCCGCCAGAACACCTGTCTCATCTCTGGTTTTGATCACCGGTACGTCAGAATGGAGATCTCCTTCTGAAAGCGATTTAAGCCTGTCTGCACATGTCCGCACCGGCTTCGCAATCTTTCTGGCAATCATGCTGATAATAAGTCCACCGATCACCAGTGAAAGCACAACAAGAATGATGATCACCACGATGGAAGTATATGTAGACGCCATAAAGTCGCTGCTCGGAGCAGTGATCCCCACGCTCCAGCCGTCTGTACCGTCTACAGGAGCATAGGCTATGAGCTTGCTTTCGCCGTTCATGCTGTAGCGTTCCACTCCGGTCACGCCCTGTCTCATCTTTTCGTGAATATTTGCAAGAGTCTGAAGCTCTCTGTTGTCCGCCGCCTCGTTCTCAATATTCTGGGTCATAATCGTATCCATCGTTGTATCCGCGATCGTGTTGCCCGATTTGTCGATCATGTAAGCTCCGCCGTTTGCACTTACCTGAATGTCTGACATGATGTCATTTAAGAACGTTTCCTCCGGAACAAAATATACAACGCCTACAACCTGTGTGTTTGCTATGCCGTTCGCCCAAAGCGGAGCCGCCACGATGATCGTAAGCTCCCCTGTCTGTTTACTCACAACAGGCGTTGATACATATGAGTTCCCCTGCATACACTGCTGGAAATAATCTCTGTCTGAATAGTTCTGCCCGTCAAATTGGCTGATTCCGCTGCTGTCAAGCAGATTAGCTCTTATAAAGCCATACTGTGTCGCCCACGCAGATAAAAGCGATTCCTTCTGTTCCACAGGCACCCACGGATCAGCCAGCTCGCTGCGCCCTCCGAAGGACTCCGCTATACTGACATAATTATGGATCTCCCACTCCACCCTTTGTGCTGTGATGGTAGAGAGCCTGCTCATATTGTTCTCCACCTCACCAAACGTACTCGTATAGTTCAGGACAGCGCTGACCACCCCGAGCAGAAGTACAAAAAAAGCTGTTATCAAAGAGGACCCTGCCAAAATCTTCGTTCGTATACTTTTCATTACTGCTTTCTCCTTTTTATCTGTGCTGTATATATGATCACGCCTCGCCCCTGGACTTAAGATAAGCGCCCAGGCGCTTGTCCATGGTGCGGATGTGTGTGATCAGCCTGACGATATGCACATTCAGCTCACTCATATTCTGTACACTGGGCGGCGTTCCGTCCAGCGGAATGCTGTCAAGGATGTCGCAGAGAGTATTCTTGTACTGCTCATGAAAGCGGACATGAGTTTCATACTCGCGCCAGTCATGCTTTTTCTGCAGCTCCTCCTCATGTCCAAAATGCTTGTCCACATAACTTCTTAAAAAATCTGCTGTCTGTCCGATCTGTCTGCCGCTGTTGCTTTTCGGATCTGACATAGCGTCCAGCAACTTGTTCACCGCATCGAACAATTGCATATGCTCACTGTCGATCAGGTGGTTGTCCGTGATCAGATCCGGCGTTACTTCATATCTCATATTCTCTCCTTCTTTCTGCCTTATCTTTTTGTTTCCTGCCGCGCTCTCTCCTGTCGGCGGAATTCCCGGTTTTTGCCAGCAGGGCTGCCAGCCCCGCTGCGTCGGCGCCTGCCCTTGCCGCCTCCCGGTTCTCCTGCACCGCCATCTTAAGCTCACGGCGGAATACCGGTACGTCCCGGGGAGCTGCCACAGATATCTTCACACTGTCGGAACCTATCTCCCTGACGGTGATCACGATATCCTCTCCTATGACGATCTCTTCTCCCTTTTTCCTCGTCAGTGTCAGCATGTCTGCTTCTCCTTCTGTGTCAGGTCTCCCAGTCTGTGCCGAAAAGTATATCCCTCATTGCGCAGTATGATCTGTTTTGCTTTTCTGGTGCGTACATTGACTACGATCGGGCATTTCATATTCACTGTGCTCTCCTCCGCCGGCTGATGCGCCGTACAGATCACATACCATGAATACTCTGTGTCCGCCGCCTCTCCCAGAGAGCGCAGCTCCTCCGCTTCAACTTCCGGATGATAGTCTGCATCCAGCAGAAACGGGTTCATAATGATAAACGCGAGATCTTTATCATCCATGCTTAAGAGCGTCAGAACCGCGTCACTGTCCTCTTCAACGGGAACAGGAAGGAACCTTTTGTATTTCTCAAATCCAAAAAGCCCTTCCTCAAAGGAAACAGTCCCTTCATACTCACATGATAATGTGCTTTCAGCCTGTTTCTTACTCTCCATAACGTCTCCTGTTCCTTACATCTTTGTCTGTGCCGCCCGGAGCTGTTCCGGGCGGCGGCGCGCATCATGCTACGATATCGACTGTCCCGCCGGTAAAGAAGCCTTCCGCGCTGGGCGGTACATACAGCGGGCTTCCCATGTACTCGATCAGCACGTCGGGATACTGCGTGATCGTAATATCAACGCTGCCCGGGATATATTCCACCTCACTGTTGTTGAGCTTCAGATTGAACGCCATCCGGTCCATCTGATAGGTTGTGGTGAGATCTCCCGCCTGATATGTGATGTCTATTCCCGCCGCCGGCAGGAATGACAACTGGAACTGCCCTGTAGGCATCTGCATCCTCTGTGCAAATATCTGCGAAAGCATCTCTCCGCCCTCTCCCGGTCTGGACCATCTCATCTGAGCCGCTTCACTCGAGTAGCTCTCAGCCGCTTCTGACGCGGCTTGGATCCCCTTCTGGGCATTCTGCGAGATCGCTGTCCGCGTTGAAGGCGAAAGGGTATTTCTCGCTTCGAAGCTGTCAAGCTGCAGCTTGGCAGGGCGGCTTCTCATAGTAAAACCGCCTCTCTGCCTTGAGATCTCCACCACCGGCGGACTGCTCCGTCCCCGCTCCAGCCTCGCGTGCTGGACGGAGAGTTCGTATTCCATTGGGATCCTAGTAATCTTCAGCAGGGGTTCCATATTCTCTCCTCCTTTCCTGTATAATATAATCCGTGCAGATCAGGCAAGGAAATCCAGAAGCGAAGGCCCGAGGATTCCCGTTCCAATCTTCAATGCACTGTTATATGTGTACATGGCATATGAATAGTTGGTGATGGCAAGAGCCGGATCGATTCCGATCTCGTCATTGAGCAGCTCCTGAAGGGCGATCTGCTCATCCTCAAGCTTAGATATGGTATTCTCCACCATGTTTGTCTTCGTGCCGATCTGTGTCAGGCTGTCCTGAAGATCATTCGCCGCTTCCTGAAACTGTGTCCACAGCTTCTCATACTCATCCCTGTCAAACGTGTCTGCCTCAAGAACATCCGCCATCTGTCCGGCCAGAACAATCAGGTTCTTGCTCGTACCGTCCGCAGTCAGCCCGTATCCTACGGCATTTATTCCCGGAAGAGCTCCGTCCAAGGCAGTGGACGAAATAATATTCGCCCCATTGAAAGTCATGCCATAGCCGATATCCACGTAGGACGTCTCCGCCGCAAGGCGATCCAACTCCGCCTGAACGGCGGGATCATCGACGTCATGTCCTCTGTAGAGAAGTTTACCATCGTCCGTGAGCTCGAAAGGAGCCTCATTTGTCCCGGTATTTCCGCCCAATACGAAAGCATCTCCAAACTTGGAGTTCATAAACTGCACCATTGTATTCTGCAGGTTTCTGAGCTGTTCCGCGTAAGTGTCACGCCCCTCGCTGCTCATAGTGTCCGTTGCCGCTTCCACGCCATACTGATCTCCAATCTGAGTAGCGATCTGTCCAACCTGATAGAGTGCGCTCTCCTGTGCCATAAACCACTTATCGACACTGCTCAGATTATTCAGGTAATCCTCGTTGTGTGAATAACGGTGCTTGATGACAGAAGCGTTCGCCGCCGCTCCCGGATCCTCATACGCCGAGAGCACTCTCTGCTCGCTCTCTACCTGCTTGCGCGCCGACTCCAGACCGCCAAGATTGTCATAGAGGTTGTTCTGGTAGTTGCGCATGATCATATTCGTCGTAATTCTCATCTCACGCTTCCTCCTATCTTCCCACTACGCCAGTGTTATTTATCAGTGTATTCAGCGCCTCGTCCAGCGTAGTCATAAGTCTGGCCGCCGCGTTGTAGGACTGCTGGTATTTCATCATGTTCATCACTTCCTCATCCAGTGACACGGACGACACGGAGTCCTTGGAATTGGCTATCTGTTCAAGCGTGGTCGTCCGGTTCTTAAGGATTGTAGCTATGGAAGACCGCTCCATGCCCTGTGTGTTCTGGAGGAAGTCGTATGCCTCGAGAAAAGTTCCCTCGAACACTACGCTGTTGGTTCTCGGATCAGTAAATTGATAGTCGTCTTTGCTCAGGGCATTGATCATCCTCTGAATGTTCTCATATGCCCCGTCTCCCGCATTTGGATCAGTGGATGTGGTGAGCTTCACCGTCCCGTTCATCCAGCCCTCCGATATCTTAATGTTGGCCGCCGTAAATGTCCCGCTATTGTCTGAGGTCTCGAACAGTTCGAATCCCTGTCCCCCGTTAAGGTCGTTAAGCATTGTCGCAAACTCGTTGATATAGTTATTGAAGTATTCCTCATAGAAACCGATCCCTTTGGTATCGTCTCCTCCATAAATGCCTTTCTCGTTCAGCATGTCGGCATATCCCTTGAGTACGCCCTCGCCCAAAACATCTGTCACGTCCTTCATAGCGCCTGTACCCGCGCTGGTAACGGTGACTGATATTGTCATATCCTGCTCCTCCGTGATTGTAACCGATCCTTTTTCATTGTCGTCTATGAGCGTATGTACAGTGCCGTCTCCGTCCGTAAACGTGATCTTAAGCGTCTCCACCTTGGTGTTGGCTCCCATGTTCTTTTCTTCGTATGTCACATCAATGGGAAGATATGTGGCCAGCTCGTCGATCAGTTGGTTTCTCTGATCCATGAGCTCCAGCGCGGGATTTCCTAACACTTGGCTATTCTTGATCGACTGGTTCAACTCTACAATCTTGGTAAGATAGGACTCGATCTCCGAACTCTCGGAGCCAGTCAGCTTGTCGATGTATTCCTGCTTAAGGGATGTGATCTCCTTTGCATTGTCATGGACGAGATTGATAAACGTCTCCATAGCTGAGCGGACAATCGTATCATACGTATCCTGCCCCCCCGTATCCGGTCTTGCCATATTCTGAAGCTGACTGATTACATCGTTGAGCGCTACGCCTATTTTAGTACTTGCTGTTTCGTCAAAGATATCTCCAAGCCTTGCGAGGACCGCGTCCATCGCGTCGACTGTACCCACCTCGGAGAGCTGGGTACGGTACTGGATATCTAGGAATGGATCTCTGATCTGTGACACCCCCGTCCCCATGACTCCCTGACCGACCTTAACAGAGTACTGGCTGCACATGACGCTGTGCCCTGTCGGACTCACGCTCTGCTGATCCAGCCTCTGCCTTGTATAGCCTGTTGTGTGTATATTCGACACATTCTGTCCTACTATGTCCAGCGCGGTCTGGCTCGCCGCCATCGCAAGCTGTGCCACAGAAAAACCTGCGAAAGTAGATCGTACCATTTTAATTTACCTCCTTATCAAATAACTGCTGTATCTTCTGCCGCAGACCTACAGAAGCCTGCTCAGCAGATGCTCACTTTCCAAAGTCTGCGTATCTTTTCCATAAGTCCGTCCGCCGTCCGCTGAGGATGCCTTATTGATCGTGTGCTGCTTAAGCCGGATCAGTTTCATTGCCTCATCGTTATACGAACTGAAATTCTGCGCCGCCAGCACAAGTTCATCAAGCAGCCTCTGCATCTCCGTGCGGTCGTCGCCTTCTGTTTTCTCAATGATCGCCCTGAGCGTCATTCCGGAGTATCCGTGCTCTTTCAAAAACCTTTCCCGCCTCTGTTCCAGCCCCTTCATCTTTAGGGCTATGGCCTGCTCTCGCATCATGCAGTCCTCCAGAACGCTTATCCTGTCCTCCTGCACAGCCTTCAGCTTCTCCTCCTCCA
>DWYT01000053.1 GCA_019118545.1 Candidatus Mediterraneibacter merdavium
CATGGCGAATGATCAGGTGTATAATTTTATTTCGGATTATGTGGATGGGGTCATTACCAGAGAGCAGTTCTGGGCATTGGCAAGATTCAAATATCCTACACATCAGATTAATTTCTGTACCGAAGAAGCACTGGCATGTCTTGAATACAGGGGATTTGAAGAGGAGAAATAATGATGGTAGGAATCGGGAGAGAAAACAAAAAGGATAATGATCTGTTTTTTACGTGCAGCCTGATTGATTATATCGCGAGAAAAACAAAGAATAAAAGAGTCTATGTCGTGGAGAAATTGGGGAAAAAACGTCTCGAAAAAATCTATGATCTAGCAGACATATACCACAGTGACAATATGGAGCGTGTGAGCGATGATTTTATCAGTATGTCAGAGATTGAAACGGGAGATTTTGACAATGTGAAGGCCTGTGGTTATGATATCCCCTCTTATTGGGATATCGGGAAAGTGTATAAAAGGCTTATAAAAGGCGTGGCAGAGACTGAAAAGACGGGGGTTATCGATGCGCTGTGGAATGTGTATCATTCGTTTATCAGCGAGAAGATCGATGATTATAACAGCAGTATGTATTACGAAAATCCATCTTACCTGTTGGAATGTTATTTAGAAAATAGGGTGATCTGATAAAATGCTTAAAATCGCGATTGTTGAAGATGAGGAAAGCTATATTTCTGTCTTGCAGGAATATCTGAAAAAATACGAGCAGGATACTGGTGAGGATATCGAAGTCACGGTCTATCATGACGGCGATGAGATCGCCGCTTTTTACCGTGCCCAGTTTGACGTGATTCTGATGGATATCGAGATGAAGTTCATCGACGGGATGACAGCAGCGGAAGAGATCCGCAAAGTCGATTCCACGGTGTCGATCATCTTCATCACAAACGCGCCGCAGTACGCCATCCGCGGCTATGAGGTGGGCGCGCTCGACTACATCCTAAAGCCTGTGCCGTATTTTACTTTCAGCCAGAAACTGGGACGGGCGGTTGAAAAGCTTAAGAAGCGTGAGCGGAAGTGGATCACCGTACAGGTGAAAGGCGGGGTGATGCGGATGGAGCTGGCGGATATTTATTATATTGAAAGTCAGGGACATGATCTGATCTATCATACAAAAGACGGAACGCCAGTGGCCGGTAGTACCATGAAATCCGTGGAAGATAGGATGACGGAGATGGATTTCTTTCGGATCAATAAGTGTTATCTGGTAAATCTGGAGCATGTGGAAGGTGTTCAGGATAAATACGCGGTTGTCCATGGAGAACGGCTTCTGATCAGCCGTCCGAGGATGAAGCAGTTCATGCAGGAGCTGACAAGATACTGGGGAGGGCGTTCATGATGACAGGATTTAGCACGGATCTTCCGGATATCCCCCGGCTTATCACTGCTGTCGCCCAGTGGCTTGCGTGTTCGGTCTGGATCTTATCGCTTGGGAAGAAGATACGGGGACTGAAGCTTACGGCGGTGAGCGCGGGATTTCTTGTAATACAGAGCGTGTTTATGATCGTTACGGATGGATTCGAAGGGATTGCATGGAATCTGTGCATGGCAGCGACGGTACTGCTGATGTTCTGTTATATCTGTCTGTGTGCGAAGACAACAAGAAACAACGCCATATGCTGTTGCTGTATCGCATTTATTACTTCGGAGTTTGCTGCTTCTATTGAATGGCAGATCTGGTGTTATGTGTCGGATGTATATGGGTTACAGAGCATAGTGTGGGAGACGGGCACAGTGGTCATCGTGTACGCTGTGATATTTTTTCTGCTCTGGCAGCTTGGACGTGCTACAGAGGGGGAGGAAGAGATTCCGGTTTCTTCAAGGGATGTTCTGATGACGGTCGTGATGGCGCTAATGACATTCGCGGTGAGTAATCTCGGTTTCCTCCCGGTGAGTGTTCCGTTCGCGGGCAGGGACAGCGTGGAGATCTTCAACATGCGCACCCTAGTAGATCTGGGAGGACTTGCGATCCTTTATGCTTACAGGCAGCAGTGGAGATCTGCTTACATCCAGAGGGAGCTTGGAACCATCCAGACCATTCTCAACAGCCAGTACGAACAGTACAAGCAGGCACAGAGAACGGTGGATATGATCAATTACAGATATCATGATCTGAAGAATCATATCATTGCGCTGAGGAGTGAGACAAACGCCCCGCAGCGGGAGGAATATCTGGATAAACTGGAGAATGAGATCCATGATTACGAGGCGCTTAATAAGACGGGAAATCAAGTGCTTGATACACTTCTTACCAGTAAGAACCTGCGCTGTATGCAGCATAAGATCGATATGACCTGCGTGATCGACGGGAAACTGTTTGACTCTATGGATGTCATGGATATCTGCTCGATCTTCGGCAATGCTCTTGACAATGCCATCGAGAGTGAGATGAAGGTGAAAGATTATGAAAAAAGGATGATCCATGTAGACGCGTTTTCGGAGAAGAATTTTCTCATCATCCGCTGTGAAAATTATTATGAAGGGGATATCCGTTTTGATGGAGGTCTGCCCGTTACCACCAAGCCGGAGAAAAGCATCCACGGATACGGACTGAAAAGTCTTCGTTATACGGTTCACAAGTATAAGGGCGAGGTGTGGATAGAGACGAAGGATAACTGGTTTAGTCTACGCATACTGATTCCGATACAGATGGCAGAGCGTGGAGTTAAGTGAATAGCTCTGTAGGATAAAGTAGGATAAAAGCTCAGAAAAAATTATAATACGCATATGGATTGTGAAATTCGCACAAATTCATATGCGTATTTTTGTAATATATTAACATAGTGCAAAACAGTTTATGCAGAATATGAACAGTTTGTGAAGGATACGTAAAATATTGTCGTCTTACTGTTATAATTACGCCAGATGAAATGAGAGATCATCAAAATACAAAAAAGGGAGGAAAGTGAAGATGTTAGCTATTAACATTGATGACGTTATCAACGTCCTGAACACATGCAAGCCTTATCTGATCGCATTAGGCGTGATCCTTGCCGCTGTAATCATTATTACAGTTGCGGTCATGAAGCTGCAGAAACCAAAAAAGAAATTCGCCCGCGCGCAGAGCTGGATCGCATTTCTTGCCGCATTGGTCGTGATCGTGAACATGATCTGCTGGGGACCGATGTCAAGTATGATCTCACTCGCGACAGGCGCGGGAACGATCGCAGAGGAGACCTCAGCGGCAGCGACAGAGCTGTGTGAGGATATCGCGGATGAGGGTATCGTTCTTCTGGAGAACAAGAACAACACACTGCCACTGGCAGAGGGAACCAAGTTAAACGTATTCGGGTGGTCTTCCACCAATCCGGTATACGGCGGTACAGGATCGGGAAGCCTTTCTGATTCTTATCCGACAGTTTCTCTTCTGGAAGGTCTTGAAAACGCAGGATTCGAAGTGAATCAGGAACTGGTTGACTTCTATACAGAATACCGCGCTGACCGTCCGATGGTCGGAATGTGGGGACAGGATTGGACGATCCCGGAGCCGACAATGGATGAGTACGAAGCGGCAGGCGTATTCGAGTCCGCGAAAGAGTATTCAGACAAAGCAGTTGTTGTCATCGCACGTTCCGGCGGAGAGGGCGCGGATCTTCCGACAAGCCTTGATCCGGAAGTAGAGGATACATTCAATGCGGAAGGCGGTATGTTCGGAGCATCCGGGCTTCGCTACAGCGAGAACAAGGATGATCTGGACGCTTCCAAGCATTTCCTTGAGCTCACAAACAGAGAGAGCGCGATGCTTGAAAGAGTTACTTCTGAATATGATGATGTTATAGTTGTTGTAAATGCGGCAAACGCGATGGAATTAGGTTTTGTAGAGGAGTATGATTCCATCAGCAGTGTGCTGTGGTGCCCGGGAACAGGTCAATCCGGATTCAATTCACTGGGATCCATTCTTGCGGGTGAGATCAACCCGTCTGCAAAGACAAGTGATACATTCGTAAGAGACCTGACAGCTACACCGACGTTCAATAACTTCGGAAACTTCAAATACGATAATATGTCGGAGTTCGACACAAGTGAAGGCGGAGCCAGCTTCGTCAACTATACAGACGGCATCTATGTAGGATACCGTTTCTGGGAGACAGCAGCAGAAGAAGGATTCATCGACTACGACGATGCTGTACAGTATCCGTTCGGCTATGGACTGAGCTACACAACATTCGAGCAGGAGATGGGAGACCTCAATGTCAGCGATGGAAACATCTCTGTTGATGTCACGATCACAAATACAGGTGATGTGGCAGGTAAGGATGTAGCAGAGATCTACTATAACCCGCCGTACACAAACGGAGGGATCGAGAAAGCGTCTGTCAACCTGATCGGATTTGCCAAGACAGGCATCCTTGAACCCGGACAGAGCGAGACAGTAACGATTGAATTTACAGCAGAAGAGATGGCATCCTACGACGACATCAACGCGAAAGCATATGTATTAGAAGCAGGTGACTATGAGATCTCCCTGCGCACAGATTCTCACACAGTTGTAGACACAAAGATATACACTGTTGATGAGACGGTTACATACGGAGAGAGCAATCCGCGTTCCACAGATGAAGTGGCAGCCACCAACCTCTTTGACGAGGCAAGAGGCGACGTGACATATCTGTCCCGTGCGGATGGTTTCGCAAACTATGACGAGGCGACAGCGGCTCCGACTAACTTCACCATGTCTGATGAAGTGAAGGCAACTTTCTACAACAACAGCAACTATGATCCGACTGCTTACAATGACGACGCGGACGAGATGCCGACGACAGGCGCGAAGAACGGTCTTACACTGGCAGATTTAAGAGGCGTGGATTACGACGATCCGCAGTGGGATGAGCTGCTTGACCAGCTTACGATCGAGGATATGGACGGCATGATCGCCCTTGGGGGATACCAGACACTTGCGGCAGGCAGTGTAGGAAAAGTCCAGACAGTTGACTGTGACGGCCCGGCATCCATCAACAACAATTTCAGCGGACAGGGCTCTATCGGATTCCCGGCGGGCGTGATGATCTCCAATACATGGAACACAGAGCTTGCGGAAGCGTTCGGTGAGAGCATCGGCACTATGGCGGATGAGATGGGAGTATCCGGCTGGTACGCACCTGCCATGAATATGCACAGAAGCGCCTTCGGCGGACGTAACTTTGAGTACTATTCAGAAGATCCGGTACTCTCCGGCGACATTGCCTGTGCGGCTGTGATCGGTGCAGAGAGCAAAGGGGTATATGCGTACCTGAAGCATTTCGCGCTGAACGATCAGGAGACAAACCGCAACGCGCAGCTTTGCACATGGTTCAACGAGCAGTCCGCGCGCGAGATTTATCTGAAGCCATTTGAGATCTGTGTCAAAGAAGGCGGAGCAAAGGCTGTCATGTCCGCATTCAACTTCTATGGCACTGAGCCGGCAGGGGCAAGCTCAATCATGCTCAACGACGTGCTCCGTGGCGAGTGGGGATTCAGAGGATTTGCTCTGACAGACTACTACGGCGTGTACGGCTATCAGGATGCAGACCGTATGGTGCGCAACGGAAACGACTGTATGCTTGTTGCATATGATACAGAGACAAACCACATGACAGATACAGAGAGCGCGACAAGTGTTCAGGCAATGCGTCAGGCCTGCAAGAATATCATGTACACTGTTGTAAACAGCCGTGCGTATGATCCGGAGAATCTTGATACAGGTCTGATGTCATGGCAGATCGCAGCGATCGTGATCGACGTTGTGCTCGCGGCAGCGCTCATCGCGCTTGAAGCGGCGGCTATCATGAAATACCGCAAGAGAGTGAAGGAACAGGCATAGACAGAGTCTTAAGATTGATGTAGACTTTAAGAACGGCAGTGCATAAGCCGTAAAGTCGGCAGGGCAGATTGTTCCTGCCGGCTTTGCACATAATGAAAACGGAGGAAACATATGAGTAATCTAAAAACATGGTGGGCGGACAAGTGGGGCGGTTTTGAGGAGAATCACCCCAAGCTGGCAAAATGGGTCTATCAGAT
Organism: Candidatus Mediterraneibacter merdavium; assembly: GCA_019118545.1. Classification (GTDB taxonomy): domain Bacteria; phylum Bacillota; class Clostridia; order Lachnospirales; family Lachnospiraceae; genus Mediterraneibacter; species Mediterraneibacter merdavium. Next base: position 6,007 of record DWYT01000053.1, read on the forward strand.
CTTCTATTTCTTTGTATTCAGCATGGGAGTGACCATCTTCCAGTATCTTGTCTTTACCTTTATGCCCCATCTTCTCGGAGAAAGGTTTGCGGGCACGGAGTTCATGTGGCCGCAGGTGGACATGGAGATCTTCGGTGTGCCCTTTACATGGAGCCTTCTCGGATATGAGGTGCTCAGAGACGCCGGGGGAGCAGTGATGATCGGCGGCGGACTCGGATACTTCATCAGCTACGAGGTGGGATCCTTCCTCGCGCAGTGCATCAACTTTCCGCTGCAGAGGAATATCACCTTCAAGAGCAAAGGGAATCCGGTCTATCAGGCAATGTGGTACTTTATCGCGTGGGTAGTGATCTCCCTGATCTGCAATGGATTCAACAACCTGTGGATGCCGATCGCGCAGCAGTACGTGGCGCCTGCGATCTACAACCTGCTTGTGACATTTATCACGGGCGGCGTATCCATGATCATCTTTTTCTTCGTATTTAAGATCATTTTCCCGGAAGGAGAACCGGAGAAAAAGGATGCAAAATAGAAGCAGGCAAAAAGAAGTAAAAGACAGGAGGTGCGCTGTGAAACACAGAGATATCATCGATAAAATGAAATTAGAAGAAAAAGCGGCTCTCTTAAGTGGAAAGGGCGAATGGCAGACATGGGATTTTAAGCATCTGGGTATTCCCTCGATTTTCTGCTCTGACGGACCGCACGGCATCCGTAAACAAGCAGGGGCAGGCGATCATCTAGGTCTGAACCCGTCGCTTCCGGCGACCTGCTTCCCCACGGCAGCGACCATCGTCAACAGTTGGGATCCGCAGCTTGGCGAGGAGATCGGCAAGGCACTGGGAGAAGAAGCGGATGCACAGGGGGTCAATGTGGTGCTCGGACCGGGACTCAATATCAAGAGAAGTCCGCTGTGCGGAAGGAACTTCGAGTACTTTTCAGAGGATCCGTATCTCGCTGGTAAAATGGCGGCAGGGTATGTGCGGGGAATCCAGAGTAAAGGCGCTTATGCCTGCCCCAAGCATTTCGCGGTGAACAGCCAAGAACTCCGCAGGCTGACGATGAATTCGGTAGTAGATGAGCGTACTCTGCGCGAGATTTACCTGACAGGATTTGAGATCGCTGTCAAAGAGGGTGGAGCAAAAGCCATCATGACCAGCTACAATCAGGTGAATGGAGTTTATGCAAATGAGAACACGCACCTGCTCAGGGATATCTTAAGGGGCGAATGGGGGTATGACGGTCTGGTCATCACGGACTGGGGCGGCTCCAACGACCACGTCAAAGGCGTGGAGGCAGGATCCGATCTCGAGATGCCTACACCCGGACTTGATTCCGCGCGGCAGATCGTGGCTGCGGTCAAAGAAGGACGTCTGAAGGAGTCCGCAGTGGACGAGTGCGTAGACCGTCTTTTAGAAGCCGCATTCACACTTGTAAGAGATAAAGCGGTGCAGAGCAAAGAAGTGCAGGCGGCGCAGGACAAAGACATACAGGCAGTACAGGCTGCGATGGCCGGAGAAGCGGCAGCGCAGGGAACGGACGCGCCGGGTGACTTCGACAGGAGCGCCCACCATGCGCTGGCGAGAAAGGCCGCCGGAGAGAGTGCGGTTCTGCTAAAGAATGACGACAACATCCTGCCGCTGAAAGAAGGTGCAAGAGTGGCGCTTATCGGTGATTTCGCCTTTGAGCCGAGATATCAGGGAGCAGGGTCCTCTATGGTAAATGCCACTGCTCTGGATAAGATGGTCGATCTGATCGAGAGTACAGGTCTTATCGTTATAGGAAAATCAAAAGGCTACATCCGTACCGGACAGGCGGACACAGTTCTTGAGAAAGAAGCGGTGGATCTGGCGCAGAACGCGGACGTGGTGCTGTACTGCTTCGGACTGAACGAGCTGAGTGAGTCGGAAGGCGTGGACAGAGATCATATGCGTATCCCGCAGAATCAGATCAGCCTTCTGGAAGCGATGGCGCGTGTGAATAAAAATATCGTCGGCGTCTTGAGCGCGGGCGCTGCCATTGAGATGCCATGGCATTACTGCCTGAAAGGACTGCTGCACGGCGGTCTGTGCGGACAGGCGGGAGCGGGCGCGATGCTGGACATCCTGACCGGAAAGATCAATCCATCCGGAAGACTGGGCGAGACATATCCGGTGCGCTACGAGGATACGCCTGCGTTCCACTATTTCCCGAGTGCGGAGAAGAATTCGGAGTACAGGGAAGGCCTCTATGTAGGATATCGCTATTATGATACGAGCAAGGTACGTGTGATGTATCCGTTCGGCTTCGGTCTGTCTTATACGGAGTTTGTGTACAGCGATCTTGCGGCAGACGACGAGGGTATCACCTTTACAGTGACCAATACAGGCAAGATGGACGGCGCGGAAGTGGCGCAGTTCTATGTAAGCCTGAAAAACGCCAAGGTGTACCGTCCGGAGAAAGAACTCAAAGGCTTCCAAAAGGTGTTCTTAAAGGCGGGTGAGAGCACTCAGGTGCGCATCCCCTTCGATGATAAGACATTCCGTTATTGGAATGTAAGAACCAACCGTTGGGAGATCGAGGGCGGCATGTACCACCTCATGGTCGGCGCGAGCTGCGCGGATATCCGTCTTGATACCGAAGTTCGGGTGGAGGGCACCACAGAAGAATTTCCCTACTTTACTAACCGGATGCCGTCCTATTACAGCGGACTCATTCAGCAGGTAGACGACAAGGAATTTGAAGAGCTTCTGGGTAGGCCGATCCCTTCCGGGAAATGGTCGGGAGAGTTAGGACTTAACGACGCAGTATGTCAGTTGTACTACGCGAAGAGTCCGCTGGCAAGACTGATCTACCGGATTCTAACCAACAAGAAACAGAAAAATGAGGAAAAGGGTACACCGGACTTAAATCTCCTCTTCCAGTACAATATCCCCTTCCGCGCCATCGCCAAGATGACAGGCGGCATGGTGAGCATGGAGATGGCGGAAGGACTTGTGACGGTGGTTAACGGACATTTCTTCAAAGGGATGGGGCGTGTGATCGGCGGTTTCTTCCGCAACAGGAGACTGAACAAAGAATATGTAAAACTGATACAGGGCGGAAAGGAAGAATCATCCAAATTTTAACCAGAAAAGAAGTCTCATGTTTGTAAAATATTCATACTGGTGAAATGACAGAACGTGTGCTAAACTGTAACAAAGCATTATATTTCTTCCAGTTGTATTTCTTAGCGGGTCGCAGCCACCGCGTAGAGGGTCTGAAACACATCTTAAGATATCTCAATGCTTTTATTTCCAATGAACAAAAGCAGAGAGCATATCTTTTCAGGGATTAGGATAAGCCTCTTTGCACCATTTAAGAAAGGAGGCTTACCTATGGCCAATACGAACGTGATGCACGTTAACCGCACCTACCGATCAACCGTATTCATCATGCTGTTTGAGGAAAAGGAAAACCTGCTGGAGTTATATAATGCAATGAGCGGGAAGCATTATACTGACCCGGAACTCCTTGAGATCAACACACTGGAGAACGCCATTTATATGTCCATCAAAAATGACGTATCATTTCTGATGGACGGGCGGCTGTCCCTGTATGAGCACCAGTCCACCTACAGTCCGAACCTGCCCTTAAGGTTTTTGTTCTACATCTCGAATCTCTATTCTGGGATAACAAAGGACGAGAACCTGTACGGCACAAGAAAAGCGCAGATACCCATACCGGAGTTCATCATCTTCTATAACGGAGAGGAAGAACGTCCGGAGCGGGAGACGCTCAAGTTGTCCGATCTGTATACCTTTCAGGAAAAAGACAAAGAGCAGGGGGAAGAGGATGGAAAGACAGAAAAAGCAGACTTTAAACTGGAACTGAAGGCGGAACTGCTGAACATCTGCGGGGATAACAACAGAGCGCTAAAAGAAGCCTGCCGTACACTCCGTGAGTATGCTGTCTTTACGGATAAGATGCGGAAGTATACAAAGACAATGGACATCCAAACGGCGGCGGAGCGCACCATTGAAGAGTGCATCAAAGAAGATATCTTACGGGAGTTCCTTACGAAACACAGAGCAGAGGTGAGGACGATGAGTATATTCGAATATGATCAGGAGAAGCATATGAGACAGGAGCGCGAACAGGCGTGGGAAGAAGGACTGGCTGAAGGAGAAGCTAGAGGGAAAGCTGCCGGTATGGAAGATAAGCTGGTGGAGCAAATACGCAAAAAGCTGGAAAAAGGACGTTCTGTCACACAGATTGCGGAAGACCTTGAGGAAGAGGAAGCAGTGATCAAGAAGATAATGGAAAAGCTATAAACACAGGCGGACTTTTTATGAGTCCGCCTTAAACTGTTGACAGGAGGTGGAAGGAGCGGGTATAGTAAAGGTAAACTTGTATACTAGTTTTACAGTAGTACAGTATACAAAGAGGAAAAGGAATGGTAAGAGCAATGAACGTAAAAAAGAGGGATGGCAGTGAGACGGGAAGGGAATATGTGCTGCGCATATTAAAAGAGAATATAGTTATGCTGGAATTGGAGCCCGGAAGCAGGATCAGTGAAAATGAGCTTGCAGCGGAGATCGGAGTGTCGAGGACTCCGGTTCGCGAAGCCTTAATCGAGCTTAGTAAAAGTAAGATTGTAGAGATATATCCGCAGCGCGGGAGTTATGTCTCGCGGATAGACTGGGGGTTAGTGGAAGAAGCGCAGTTTATGCGTGTGACGCTGGAAAAGGCCGTCATACGTCTTGCATGTCAGGGGTTGAGTGAGGAGAAGCTGGAGGTATTGGAAAAAAATGTGAAGCTCCAGCAGTTCTATATTGACAATAATGATATCAAGGAACTGCTTGAATTAGATAATGAATTCCATAAGGAATTATTTGTGCTTACCAATAAAGTCCACATCCACAGGCTGATGGATAATATGATACTGCATTTTGACCGTCTGCGAACGCTTCGGACGAAAGCAGTGGATCAAAGATATGTAGTCGACGATCATGTGGCGATCCTTGACGCGGTCAGAAGGAGAGATCCTGATAAAGGAGAAAGGGAGATGGAACTCCATCTGACAAGACATGAGATTGACAAGGATATTTTACGGAATAAATATCCCCAATATTTTAAAGAAGAATAGCTGGTATTCATAAAAGGAAGCATTGCTGCAAAAAGAATAAGAAACAGGAGCGGTCTGTCAAGAACCAAAGTTAAAAGGGAACTTGACAGACCGCTCTTTGTATAATATGGCGAAAATAGAAAGATATTAATATTGGAATATCGCAATAAATTGTGCAAAGTATAGAAAAAAGTATGAAAAATAAAATTAATAAAGTAATAGTTGACAAAATATATACTTGCGGTTTAATATACTAGTATACAAGTATGGATATATACCATAGACAAATTCAAAAGGAGGGCAACATTATGAAGAAAAGGAACAGGATACTGGCAGCGCTTTTGGCAGCGGCAATGGTCATGGGTGTGACGGCATGTGGAAACAGTGGTGACGGTTCTAAGGGCGGCGGTTCAGGAGAAGGGTCAAAAGGCGGCTATAAGATCGGACTGACAAACAGCTTTAACGGAAATTCCTATCGCCAGCAGATGGAGGCCTATGCGCAGGAGGCGGCAGATGAGCTAAAAGAGGCGGGGGAGATCTCGGAATTTACAATTGTAGAAGCGAATAATGACGCGTCCAAGCAGGTGCAGCAGATTGAGAACTTTATTCTTGAAGGTATGGATGCCATCATTATCGACCCGATTTCCGCCACAGCGCTGACAGGAGCAATTCAGGAGGCTTCTGATGCGGGGATTCCGTGCATTATCATCAACGACGGGCCGGTTGAGTCTGACGCAGAACTTTGCTATCAGATCAATTTTGACACGATCGACCAGATGGCTACTCTGACAGAATATGTCTGTGAGGCGATCGGAGGGGAAGGGAAGATCATTGAATTGAGAGGAACCGCGGGAGCGGAGTTTGACAATATCGCGCATGAGGGCGTGATGCAGACACTGGAGAAATACCCGGATATCGAGGTTGTCGCAGAGGTATATACAGACTGGACTGGTTCCAAGGCGCAGTCAGAGCTGGCTTCCGTTCTTCCGACCTTGGATGAAGTAGACGGCGTTGTCACGCAGGGCGGAGATTCCTACGCGGCGGTGCAGGCTTTTGAGGCGGCGGGAATGGATCTGCCTGTCATTGGAGGCGACAATCGTGGATATTTCCTTAAATGGTGGGCGAACGAGGCGCCGGAAGGATATGATACGCTCTCTGTCTCATCTAATCCGTGGGACGGCGCTACTGGAGTTTATGTAGCATGTGATATCTTAAGCGGCGAATATGAGATACCCAATGAGATGACACATCCGTTTGCCGTTGTGACAAAAGACGAGGTTCAGGATTATAAAGACATGGGTGATGAAGAGATCGGGACTCCCACCTATGACCGTGAATGGGTAAGAGAGAACCTGTATAAATAACTGACACACAGCAGCCGGGCGGCGGCAGAGAGCAAAAGGCCCGGCTGTGCAACTCTTTGATCTTAAAAAAGGTGGTGTTGTGCATGAAAGATGAGATCGTAGCTTTGATGGAACAGGCAGTCAATAGTGCACAGATTATTGACCTGAGTTATACGCTGGAACCGCGGATGCCTGTCTGGCCGACACATGCCCGGTTTGGGGCCGTTACTTATGAGTCATATGAAGAGGGAGCGGTTTCCCTGCACAGACAGGTGAGCTTTGGGGAACATACAGGAACGCATCTCGATGCTCCGAAACATTTTATAAAGGACGGGGCATCGGTGGAGGAGGTGGGCGTCCGCTCTGTAATAGGGCGGGGCGTCAAAATCGACGCGGCGTTTTTGGAACCATGCGGAGTCTACACATTGGAAATGCTTAGAAAATTCGAGCAGGAAAATGGTGAGATCCGAAAAGGCGACGTTGTGCTTCTGCATTTTGGCTGGGAAGAAAAGTATGGACTTGGAAAAGGCGCGGAAGAATTTTTAAAGGACTGGCCGGGACTCGGCGGGGATGCGGCCCGGTATCTTCTGGAAAAAGGCGTGGCGTCCGTGGGAACGGATGCGCTTGCTTTAGATCCTTTTGGAAGTGAGAAGTATCCATGCCACTATATCTTATTGGGGAATGATGTCCCGATTATAGAAAATGTCACGAATCTGAGAAAGCTTCCAGTATTTTCTTATGTCATAGGACTCGCAAATAAGATAAAAGACGGATCCGCTTCTCCGATAAGAATGATCGCGCTGACGCAAAAAGCATGAGAAAGGAGCTTGAAAAGTGAAAAAGCAGGAAACGCAAACTCCTTATATTGAGTTACAGGAAATTGATAAATTTTTTGGGATCACGAAAGCGCTGCAAAAGATCAGCCTTCAGATATACGAAGGAGAAGTGATTGGACTGGTGGGCCCCAACGGAGCCGGGAAGTCTACGTTGATGAAAGTCCTTACAGGTGTATTGGACCCTACGGCGGGGAAGATCATCATAGAAGGAAAAACAATGGCAAAATATACGGCAAAAGAGGCGAAGGAGTGTGGCATTTCCTGTGCTTATCAAGATCTGTCACTCTGTACAAACCTAAGTGTCTATGAAAATTTTGCCATGCTCAATGTAGACCATGGCATATTGACAAAACCCGGGTGGAGAAAAAAAGCAAAGATTGAAACGGAAAAGTTACTCGAAAACTATTTTCCGGGCAACAATATTGATGTGATGAGACAGGTTGAGCGCCTTACTCTGGCCGAAAGACAGATCGTAGAGATATGTAAGACTCTGATGACGGAAAACTTAAAGGTGCTCATTCTCGATGAACCCACGTCTGCGCTTTCAACGGACAAAGCGGAACAGCTTCATAAAGTAGTAAGAGAATTAAGTGGAAAAGGTGTGGCTGTAATCTACATTTCCCACAAGCTGGACGAGATCAGGAAAGTGTCCGACCGCATCGTGATGATGAGAAACGGCATGAACTCAGGAGAATGTGATCCTGATGAGATCTCCACGGGCGAGCTGGTGGAAATGCTGGGCGGCACAGGAGGAGAGAAGACGTCGGCAGGTTCAGAGGAAACTGTGGAGACAGGCGGACTTGCCGTACAGGTCAGGGATTATACCGGAAAAGGCCTTTATCATATAAATATGTATGTCGGCCGGGGTGAGATCGTGGGTATATCCGGTCTGGTAGGCTCCGGGCAGACAGAACTGCTCAACCTTTTGTATGATTCTAAAAAATACAGGGGCAAAGAAAAAAGAGGTGTGCTGTTAAATACTTCTGTATCCTATGTCAGCGGGGACAGGGCGAAAGAAGGGGTCTTCCATCTGTGGGATATTTTTGATAATACGGTTATTGGGAATTTAGATCAGGTGAAAAGCGGCCTGTTCCTTGATAAGAAGAAGTCGGAGGGTCTGGCGCAGACTTGGTACGATAAGCTGAAATTTAAAGCAGAGGGCATCCACAGTCCGATTATGTCGCTGAGCGGAGGGAATCAGCAGAAGGCTCTGATCGCCAGAGGAATTGCCTCGGGAGCAGAGCTGATTATCTTAAATGACCCTACTGCGGGAGTTGACATTGAGACAAAGCAGGAGATCTACGGACTTCTTAAAGAGGCAAAAAAAGCGGGGAAGGCCATAATATTGTACTCGACGGAGGATGCAGAGATTGAGATCTGCGACCGCGCGTATATCATGCACGAGGGAGAGATCACAGAGGAGCTGGTAAAAGATGAGATCACCGTATCCAATATCGTAAAAGCCTCTTTTAAAGACGCAAAACATAAGAAGAATACAGAAGAGAAAAAAGAAAGTACGGTACATAAAGTGCTGTCTTCCCGGGTGCTGCTTCCTGTCGCCGCCATGGTGGTCATGATTCTGGCAAATGCCGCCATGAATGAACGTATCCTCTCATATATGGGTCTGAGGATGCTTGTATCCTCCGCCGTCCCGCTTGTGTTCGCGGCTCTGGGGCAGATGTTCATTGTCACGGCGGGGGATGTGGATATGGGAAATGGCTACTCGATCGCGTTGGTCAATGTTCTGGTCGGGATCGTCCTGACAGGCAATCCATTATTCGGCGTGGTAAGCCTTGTGATCTTTATTGCCGCATACGCATTGATGGGAGCGTTGATCCATATACGGAATATCCCGGCTATTGTTGTTACCTTAGGGGCACAGTTTGTATGGTGGGGCATTGCTCTTGTAATAGCGCCGTCTCCCGGCGGAACATGCCCGGACTGGCTCCTCGCGGTCTACAAGTTTGAGTTTCCGGTTATTCCTATGCCTGTTGTACTGTGTATACTCGCCGGCCTCTTCTGCTGGTATGTACTTTACCGGGCGAAATACGGAATGATATTAAGGGGGATTGGCAACAACCCTCTGGCAGTGGAACGGTCAGGCTGGTCTTATCTGCAGGCAAAGATGGCCAACTACGCGCTTTCCGGCCTCATGGCCGTGTTTGCCGGGATGTCTTATACGGCAGTCTGCATGGGTGCTGACGCGAACTCGTCTGCTTCATATTGTATGATGTCCATTGCTACGGTGATACTTGGAGGATGCGAGATGGCAGGCGGCATTGTCGCTCCGGCGGGCGTGGTATGCGGCGGGATCGCAATGTCATTTATAACTACAATCCTTACGTCATTCAGGGTGGATTCCAATTACCAGACAGCAGTGACCGGACTGATCCTGATCGTTGTGCTGGCTGTCAAACTCATTACCCATAAAAAGGAGGGAAGATGATTATGAAGAAAATGATGACAAAGTGCCCGTTTATATGGCCTCTTCTCGGTTCCGTCCTTTTGTGGATCGCAATATCCGCAGTGTCAGGGAAGTTCAGTGTAGAACAGGTTTTCTCCAGCGCGAAACTCTGTTCCTTCGCGCTGCTCCTCGCTCTTGGACAAATGGTCGTGGTGATCAGCGGCGAGGGAGCTATTGACCTGTCACAGCAGTATGTACTGACTCTGGCGGCGTACATATCCTGTGATCTGATGCAGTACAATGTACTCTTCGGCATTGTTGCGGCCGTGGCGGTAGGGGCGCTGTGCGGACTTCTAAACGGCGTGATCAACATTTATCTGAAAGTTCCCGCCATGGTGACCACGCTTGCGACAGGATATATTATTTTCACTGTTGTACTTGTCTTGGCGCCGGGCATGAAGACGCTTCCGGATAAAGGCTTCGCAGAATTTATCAACCTTCACGCAGGAGGCTTCTCCATGCTGACTGTAATCTGCATTGCAGTGGCAGTACTCTTGGGACTTCTTCTTTATAAAACGAAATATGGAAAACAGCTTCATGCGGTAGGGCAAAAAAGAGTTGCGGCAAAATATGCGGGGATCAATGTGAACCGCGTGGTGATCACAGCATTTATACTCGGCGGCGCATTGTGCGGACTTTCCGGGACACTGTGCGGCGCGTTTAACGGGGGTGCTTTTCAGGATATGGGGACTACGTATTTTCTTCCCTCCATCGCGGCGACATTTGTAGGGGGAACCGCTGCGTCAGGCGGAAAATCAAATGTGGCGGGTGTGTGTATCGGGGCGCTCATGATGTATCTTCTGACTACATTTTTGAACGCGGCAAGTCTCTCAGTCGGTATGCAAAGACTGATTCAGGGCGCAGTTCTTGTGCTCATACTGGTGGCTTCTGTCTCCAGTGACGCAAAAAAAGGTTAGGAGGAGAATCATGAAAGCGATACAGATAATAAAACCGGGAGAGTTAAAGCTGATTGATATGGACAAACCGGTTATAACAAAAAAAGACAATGTACTTATAAAAATGAAAGCGGCCGGGATCTGCGGGTCAGACATGGGAATATACCGTGGAACAAACGCAGCTGCAACCTATCCCCGTGTGATAGGCCATGAGATGGTCGGCGTTGTGGAAGAAGTGGGAGAAGGAGTGGCTTCCCTAAAACCGGGAGACCGTGTGATTGTCGATCAGGTAGTAAGCTGCGGACACTGCTACGCGTGCCGCAAAGGGCGGGGAAATGTGTGTGGGAACCTGCAGGTGCGGGGGGTACATATTGACGGCGGCTACCGGGAATACATAGCAGTGCCGGAGCAGGACTGTTATCTTCTCCCGGATACACTTTCCGATGTGGAAGCTGTCATGATCGAGCCTACAACGATTGCGATCCAGAGCTGCTCAAGGGCGGGGCTGTGTGAGGAGGATGTTCTTCTGATATTAGGCTGCGGCGTTTTGGGAAGCACGATATTAAAGATCGCCCGGTTAAGCGGCGCAAAGATCGTTGTCGCGGATATTGTACAGGATAAACTGGAAGAAGCCTTGGATAATGGGGCGGATTATGTGATCAATATCAGTAAAGAGGATCTGGCAGAGCGCATGAGAGAACTCACCGGCGGGTATGGGGCGACAGTTTCTATTGACGCCGCCTGCACAAAGGATTCGCTGCTGACACTGATGGAGGTTACAGGAAACGCGGGACGTGTGATAACAATGGGGTTCTCTGTCGCGCCGACAGAAGTAAATCAGTTCGTCATCACATCGAAAGAATTAGATGTCCGGGGATCAAGACTGCAGAACAAAAAGTTTCAGGCAGCCATCGACCTGATCCGGGAAGGCAGACTGGATCTGTCCGGGACTGTCTCACATACGTTCCCCTTGGAAAAGGCTCAGGAAGCCTTTGACTTTATGAATTCAAAAGACCCGTCCATACGGAAGGTTGTTTTGACATTCTAGGCCGGATGCGCTATTATTTTTATATCATAGGCCAGTCCGAAGGACTTTCCGCAGAAAGAGAGGTACATGATTATGAAAAAAGCGTTTGAACTTTTGGCTTTTGGCGAGGTGCTCCTGCGTCTCTCGCCCCCGGGAAATGAGCGTCTGGTTCAGGGAGAAACGCTGCAAAAGCAGGTGGGCGGCGCTGAGTTGAATGTTGTATCAGGAGTTTCGCTGCTGGGACTTAGAACGGGGATCATCTCTAAGCTTCCGAAAAATAATATTGGCGCATATGCGAAAAACCGTATCCGTTTCTGCGGGGTCAGCGACGACTTCCTTGTATATGACGATTCACAGGATGCCCGCCTTGGCGTATATTATTATGAAAACGGGGCATACCCGAGAAAACCGGGGGTTGTATATGACAGGCGGCATACCTCTGTAAATAAAATCGAAATTTCTGATTTTCCGGAGGAAATGTTCTCTTCGGCCGGCTGCTTCCATACAAGCGGCATCACACTGGCTTTAAGTACACAGTGCAGAGACGCTGCGGTAGAGATGATCAAACGGTTTAAGGAACAAGGCGCGATGATCTCTTTTGATGTCAATTTCCGAGGCAATCTCTGGACGGGCGAAGAGGCAGAGAGGTGCATACGACGGATTCTGCCGTATGTGGATATCTTTTTTTGTTCGGAAGACACTGCCCGTCTGACCTTTGGGAAAACAGGAGATGTAAAGTCCATAATGAAAAGCTTTACACAGGAATATCCCATCTCGGTCGTGGCCTCTACACAGCGTATAGTGCACAGTCCGAAGATACATACATTCAGTTCTGTTATCTATGACTCCCGCACAGAGGCATTTTATGAGGAAGAGCCGTATCGGAATATAGAGGTCATAGACAGGATCGGAAGCGGAGACGCATATGTGTCCGGTGTGCTCTACGGCTTACTCTCTCAGGCTGGTGACTGCCGGAGGGCACTGGAGATCGGCAACGCGGCCAGCGCTGTAAAAAACACGATCCCCGGGGATCTTCCATCTTCGGATTTGCAGGAGATAGAAAATGTGATACGTGCGCATAAAGTGGGATCACAGACAGAGATGGACAGATAGTTTAACAGCGGAAAAACACAGGCGGACTTTTTGTGAGTCTGCCTGTGCGCGTATGAATTAAAGTATAACTGCCGGGTATCTGTGTTCCGCCATAAGCTCAGTAATATGTTGCGCTCACTGTGCGCCCCATCTCCTTTGCGGTCTTGATAAGCTGATCCACGAGATTCTGCCGCATACTAAGGTCAAAATTCAATTCAGATTCCTTGTGTGCGTCATTGACCGCCGTTCCCACAAAAAGGTTCAGCTCCGTACATTCTTCGATGAGCAGCTTCGCCAGTCGGGAAGCGCCGTTGTCCGCGTCCAGTTCGTCGAAAAATTCCGCGTCAAATTCATCGTTTACATATTTTTTCAAAAGCTTGAGTGTCTTTCCCAGCGTAAGGACGCCCTCGGTAACGAGGTCGATGCCTTCCAACTTCGCCATGGGCGGCACGTCGGGGTTGCGGCTGTCCACCTTTGTGATGATCTCTTTTCCGAGGATGCGGGCGGCGATATTCGCCGTGGTTCCGCCGGATACCACCTTCCTGCCTTCGGTGTGCATGAAGTCGTGCATGAGCCGCTCATCGTCCTCCTTGGACTTGGGCGGGCCGGTGAAGATGCTGACGACCCGGCGCTCGATTACCCGTGCCACCGCAACTGTCGTGTCGTCCCCGGGTTTTTCTTCATAAAGCTCATCGCATGCCTGACTGAGCATGACGGCCAGACGGGAGGCGGAGAGCGTCTTTTTTGTACACTTGAGCGTGTACTCTGCCATTGCCTCCCATGTCCATCCCTGAAGATTTAAAATGGAGCCTGCTCCCGCATAGATGACGCCGTCGCTCATGAGGACGAAGCAGTCGTTTTTTCGCACCTGAAAGCGGTATTCATGTATCTTTTTCCCTTCGATTTCCCTTGTCTCATATGGGTATTTGACGATCCTGCCGTCGCGGATAAAGACGCAGGAAGGGTTATCAAACTCTGCAAGATATGCCTCGCCGCTGCGGAAGATCTGCAGGATGGAAAATGTAGCGTAAGCGACCTTTCGCACCTTGCAGATGGGAAGTGTCTTGGCGATGGTCTCCACGCAGGATTCGATGGCAGCTCCTTCGTAGAGCATGGTGCCAAGGATCTTGGAGGTCAGGGTGGCGAGGATATTTGCCTTGACGCCGCTCCCCATCCCGTCCGCAAGGATGAGGATATCCGAATCCGAAGTCTTGAGGACTTCCACCTTATCGCCGCACAGCTCTTCTTCATGCTTATTCAGGCTTTTCCAAGCCACATCAATACTTACGCTCATGGTCATTCCTCCTCGTTTAAGATGGAATCCCGCAGCTTGGTCAGCGTCACCTTTGTCTCTGCTGTCGTCTCTCCCAAAAGTCCTGCGATTTCCTGTGCCACCATCATCTGCTTCTCGATGACCTTCTGTGCCATCTCCACAGTTTCGACCTTGAGATTATAGTGCTGTTCCTTCACCTTTTCCTCATGGGTGATATCCTGATATATGACAAGAACCGCGTCCAGATTTTCGATGTAGACGATCTTTTCCTCAGCGATCAGCCTGCCGTGTTCAAGCTCAATCTTTTTATTTAAAATCGACTCCCGTGTAAGAAAGACTGTCTCAATATCTGCCGTCTCAATAAATTCAAATATGTACCGTTCCACCGCTTCTTCATGCCCCACGCCGAGAAGCTCCTGACCTTTCCGGTTGCAGTCCAGTATCTTCATATCGCTGCCGATGACGAAGATAAAGTTCGGCGTCACATCCATGACTACATTGGACATGGACTCTGCCTGCGCGAGCGCGTACGGCATACACATGGAAAGCTCAGCCTTCCCTTGGAATACAGCGATCGCCTTATCCCGGCATGTGGAATATCCGCAGGCTCCACAGTTCAACTCGTCCTCTGCGGAATACTTTCCGGTGGACTGCAGGATTCGTCTGATCTGGTCTTCGGACGGCATCAGATCGGATAAGCTGTGGTCGCCGAACTCCTTGGCAAGCTCCTCGGTGGTCATATCCGGGAGATCGCGCGCCGCCTTATAGGAGACGACGTTTTCGATCTTTACCTTCGTCTTTACATAAGAAGTATTCCAGTGCGCGGAAGCAGGCCCCTTGGCGCATCCGCCCTCACAGACGTTCGCCTCGATAAAGCAGTGATCCAGTTCGCCCTTTCTGAGACATTCCAGCATTTCCATACAGTTTTCCAGACCGTCTACGAACACCTTGTGGTAACCGTCTGCGTCCTCCTCGGTGATGACGGACTGGATGACGCCGCCGCTGACCGGATAGAGGCGGTTGATGTTCGGGTCGGGATTACCCATAGGCTTATCCTCGCAGGTATGAAGATCGATGTCTGCTTCTTTCAGCCACTCCGCTAGCTCCTCGAAAGTGAGAATCGCGTTGATGGCGCCTTCCACCCGTTCGTCCCCGATGGCCTCCTGCTTCTTCGCGATACAGGGGCCTAAGAAGACGACCTTGACATCCGGCCCGTAGAGTTTCCTGATATAGCGTCCGTGGGCGATCATAGGAGATACGACCGGAGCCATCAGCTTCGCGCAGTCAGGGTAATATTTTTCGATCAGGTCATTCACGCTGGGACAGCAGGTGGTAATGATATTCGGCATCTTGTTTTCGCGAACCAGCTTCTTGTACTCGTTTGTGACCAGAGCCGCCCCCTCGGCAGTCTCACGGACTTCGTAGAAGCCTAGTTTCTGCAGGGCGTCCACCACCTGTCCCGGGGTGTCAAATTCCAACACTCCGGCATAGGACGGGGCGATGGAGATGATCGTTTTCAAACCTTGCCGCAGATAGCCTTTGACACGGTCAAGATCGCTTGCAAATGTCTTCGCGTTCTGGGGACAGACTTCCATACATCGCCCGCAGTTGATGCAGTGATCTACCATGATGCGCGCCTGCTCATCCCTGACGGATATGGCCTTGACCGCGCAGTTGCGTACGCATTTGTAACAGTGACGGCACTTTGCGTCCTTAAAGTCAATGACTTTCATCTTGAAATCCTCCTATTGTATGTTTTTACGCACATTCTCTCTGTAAAATTTATTTTACCAGAGCAGCAGAGGAATATCCAGAGAACTTATCATACATTTACAGGGTCAGAAAAAATATTTAAAATAAATGCAATACATATGAAACTTTTTGTACTCTTATCTCCGTCTAATAAATAAGAACGCAGGAGAGGAGGACGCGAAAAGGAAATGAATATGCGAAGAAGGGAGGCGGTCAGTCTGGAGTATCTGGTACGAAAGGCACAGCAGGGAGACGGAAACGCTTTCATCGAGCTGATAGAGACGAATAAGCAGCAGATGTATAAAGTGGCACGGAGTTATCTGCCGGACGAAGCGGATATCGCGGACGCGATTCAGGACACGGTCGAGGCGGCGTACCGGACGATAGGATATCTGGATCAGGCAAACTATTTCCGAACATGGCTTGTCCGCATTCTTATCAATAAATGTATTGATATCAGGAGGAAGAAGCAAAAGGAAAGTCCGGCTGAGATATTTCCGGATCAGGGCGAGGTGTGCAGGGAACTGATGGACTGCGAATTTGAGGAGCTGATGAGTGCGTTGGATGAAAAATATAGGACTGTCCTGCTCCTGTATTACGGAGAAGGCTTTAAGATATCAGAGATCGCACAGCTTCTTGAGATGGAAGAGAACACCGTCAAATCAAGGCTGTCAAGAGGAAGAGAAAAATTCAGGCGGATATGGACTGCGCAGAACGCGGCGACATAGTAAGAAAGAGAGGAGAGAGTGCGTTGAAAAAAGAATACTCACAGGAAGATGTAGAACGCATCTTAAAAGGAGAGGCGAAAATTCCAAAAAGAGTGGAAGAAGGGATACAGGCGGCTTATAGAGAGTTGGGACTTATGGGGAATGCCGGGGAACCTTTTGCGGGACAGAACCGTATGTCCGGTAAGAGAGCTGCAGCCGGGCATGATCATATAATCGGAAAACACTCCCCGGCAGGGCGAAAGAAGATCCGCAGAAAGAGCAGAAAAGTCTGGGCGGCTGCGGCGGCCGCTGCGGTTCTGACCACAGGACTGGGCGTGACTGCATTTGCGGTGAGCCAGCTTCTCAAAGTAGACCTTGTCGAAAAGGATGATAAGCTGGCTTATGAGATCAATGTAGAGCCGGAGCTTAAAGAGGCTCACCAGATTAAAGTGGAACCCACTTATGTCCCGGAAGGATACGAGTATCAGACAGACGGCCCTTCTCAGGGGAAATGGCATAACTATGACAATGACGGCGGCATGACACTTATCCCATATAATGCCGCTGATCTCGCGAGGATTGAAGCCTCGGGGTCATACGGACTCTTCGCGGAAATTGACAAAGATGATTATGTGAAATCAGTCGATATAGACGGCATGTCGGTGGATCTGTTCAGTGGGGAAAGCATCTACACAGACGATGATGAGAGCATCCAGAATGTGTTCGTGTTTAATGAAGACAACGGATACGCGGTTCATGTGCACGTCAGCGGTGACGGTCTGGCTGACGGTGAAGCGCTGAAGGTCGCGGAAGGGTTAAAGATTACGGTATTGGATGAAACGGTTCCATACCCGACAGAAGAAGAACTTGCGAAAATCAGGCAGGAGACGGCGGACGATCAGGAGAGTACGGCGTCTGTGGCATACGATCTGCATAAAACAGGAGAGGAGATACTCTATCCTGAAGCAGAGGATTACCCGATCACTTATAAAGTGACAGATATCAGGATCGAAGATTCCCTTTCCCTCGACCGCTATCCAAAAGAAAACTACATCGCAGATTATGACAGCGCAGTGGCGCCGTTGCTGAACAGCGACGGTACGTTGAAGACGCATGGGCGATACACGGTGGAAGACTGGGGAGTAGATGAAGATTCCCTTGAAAATGTCAGCTCAAAATTTGTCGTCGCACAGGTAGAAGTCACGAATAAGGGAACGGACACTATGCAGGTACAGGTGGGGCCGAATCTGGCTCTGTTCAGGCCGAACGGTTCCGGTGGTATAGAGAGATATTCTTATGAAGCCGCAAGCAGGGCATACGGAGAAATCGTCGTGGACGGGTTGCCCATGTATCAGGAACCGCAGACATCGGACGGGAAAGAAGTCCTTCTCACTGACATCGACAGCGGAGAGACGGTTACGGCGACTCTCGTGTATGTAGTGGATGAAGATACCGTAGATGACGCATATCTTAGCTTCTTCAATATGTCGGCGGGAAGTACACAGGCATTGGTGAAGGTGCAGGAGTAAATTCGGAATTGCCGGGGATGTTTTATCTAAGACATATTCTGCAAGAATATATCGGCAGCGTTGGCTCCGCTCCACAAAATGAAAAAACTAAAAAAGCTGTAATTACGCTAAAACCAAATTTTTCATCGGGCAACTCGGCTTCGTCTCAGACAATCCCGATGTAAAATTTAACGCATAATTACAGCTTTTAAGTTTTTCTGCATTTTGTTCCGAAGTCGCCTCATCTGCCAACACATTCCCGCAGAAACGTCTTTGAAAAAACTCTTCAAGCCAGCCCGGCGGACTGCCTTTCAGTAGTTTTCTGATACAAACCGTTCTCTGTTTTGTTACCTGTATCCCCTTAGCAATTCAATTAGAAAGTACATGCCGGGGGATAAGAAAGCTGCGGGGCAAGATATATCCTGAGCAGACCGTAGAGCGGCGTCGGCACTTGGCTCACGTTTTTTGTGAGCCTATGTACCGTTACGTCGCGTCCCGAGTGAAAACGTGTCTGTGAAGGATATATCTTGCCCCGCAGTTGGTTTTTATCCCTGCTGAATGCGAAGTTATCGGCTCAGCACTACTGTCTGATACCCGGCTCTTTTGAGTCTTTTCTCCATTTCCACCGCCTCATCCAGCGTCGGGAACTCTCCGACCATGACGCGGAAAAGCCTGTCGCCGGGTTCAATGACTGCGGGGAAGTCTTGTTCCATAAGTTCATTTTGCAGCCGCTGGGCGTAGGAAGCGTTGCGGAAAGCTCCTGTCTGGACTGTATATCTGGGCATCCCTTCTGTGTGGCCGGGTCTCTGCCCCATCTGTCCGCCCGGCTGTTGATTCGGCATACCGCCCGGCTGTTGATTCGGCATACTGCCCGGCTGTTGATTCGGCATACCGCCCGGCTGCTGGTTCGGCATACCACCCGGCTGTTGATTCGGCATACTGCCCGGCTGTGAACCCGGCATACCGCCCATCTGTCCGCCGGGCATATTTCCGGGCGGGGTGTTCGGCATGTTTCCGGGGCGGGGCGGGAGATTTCCGGGCGGCGCTATATTGTTTCCGGGCATCCCTGCGCCGGGCGCGGGCGGGACAATGCCCTGCGGGGGCATGGCGGAATCCATCTCGTATCCGCCGCCGGATACCGCATCCTGACTGGTGTCGATTAACCCGTTCATCTGCAAGGTGTCGAGAATCCCCTCTGCAATAGCGAGTGCGATATCATCAAAATTGTCATCGAATAGCTGGTTGTCGGTATCGGAGTTTATGAACCCGACTTCAACAAGGACCGCAGGCATACGGGTACGCCGCAGGACTACAAGACCGGGGCGCTCTTTTACTCCGAGATTGACGAAGCCTACGGCCTCGAGCTGTTCGTTTATGTTCTCCGCCATCTGTAGCTTGATTCCTGACTTATCGTAGACCAATGTCTCCACACCGGACACCGTGTTGTCAGTGGGATAGGAGTTGCGGTGGATGGATACAAAGAAATCCACACCAGCCTCGTTCGCTTCCATGGCTTTTTGATAAGGGGATTCGTATACGTCTGTCGTGCGGGTGTACAGGACGTCGATCCCGCGTTCCTGAAGAATCTCGCCAATGGCAAGCGTCAGGGCAAGGGTGTCGTCTTTTTCCTGCCTTCCGTTAAAGACAGCTCCGGGATCGCGGCCGCCGTGTGCTGGGTGTTAATTGCGCTAGTGATTTATGTACCCGACAGAACATATCGGGAATTTTGAAATGCAATTAGACAATCTTTTCTCCAATATCTGCACTGTAGATACTGGAAAATAGATGTTCCAGCTCATTTGAAAAGTTATATGTGATTTTGATTTTACGATTTTCATACACCTTTATCTCGCTTATCATCTCAACCACAATCTCTCTGTCCAGTTTTTCAATGTCTTTCAATTCCAACAGCCTTTTGAGCCACGGAGTATCAAAAACATCATCTGTAATACTGTCATTTTTCTTTTCTTCCAGTGCTTCAATCTGTTTTGAGTAAAGTTCTTCTTTTTTCTGGTAATCCTCACGGTAAGAAAGAAATTCCTCTTTTGTTATCAGTTCTTCTTTGTAGTCCTCATAGACGGATTGTTTCAGCCTTTTTACACGCTCCAGCTCTGAACGGATTTTACTGATTTCCGTATCAGCGACACGTTTCATTTTAGAAGCTGAAAGGTGCTGTGCGCTGACAAGCTCTCTCAAATCTCCAACATTCTGAACGAGGGTTTTTAAGTCCTCTAATACAATCTGCTCCAAGACTGCCATTGGCAGAGTATGTGGTGTGCAATACTGTTTCCCATTTCTTTTATATGTTCCGCAATACAGAGAATACGTTTTGCTTCCGTCTGCACGACGCCACATATTTTTTGCCATAGCCCTGCCACAGTCGCCACATTTTACAAAGCCTGCAAAGATGTTCTTGTTCGTTTCCAAATCAAGCTCCCTCGTCCTTTTATGCAAAAGGCTCTGGGCTTTTTCCCATGTTTCCTTATCTATAATCGGCTCATGGGTATCTTCCACGATTATCCAATCTTCTTTAGCCATTTTTTTCTGCTTGCTTCTCATGCGCTGGTGCTTTGTGCCTTGTACCATATTCCCAACGTACATTTCACGGTGTAAAATGCTGTTAATCGTGGAATACGACCAGTATGTTGTACTCTCCAAACGGTTCGGATTGTGATAATTAAGCCCCATAGCTCTTTTGTATTCAGACGGGCAAAGTATTCCTTCTTCATTCAGTAACTTTGCAATTTTCTGTTTACCATATCCCTGTATGTAAAGGGAGAAA
The DNA here is from genome assembly GCA_019118545.1 of Candidatus Mediterraneibacter merdavium. GTDB lineage: Bacteria > Bacillota > Clostridia > Lachnospirales > Lachnospiraceae > Mediterraneibacter > Mediterraneibacter merdavium. Next base: position 26,770 of record DWYT01000053.1, read on the forward strand.
ATTTTGCGTACCACGTCAGCGGAATACTCATCTATAACGAGCTTGTTTTTATCAACAGGAGATTTCTTGTAACCATAACTTGTAAATGCTCCGATAAACTCGCCCGCTTCCTGCTTTGTTTTGACAGCAGTCTGGACTTTTTTAGAAATATCCCTTGCGTACTGTTCATTGAAGATGTTCTTTATAGGAAGCAACATATCATACGCCTGTTTCATGCTGTCGATACTGTCTGTGACAGATATGAAGCGCACCCCCATTTCTGGGAAGTCCCTCTCTAAGTATCTGCCAGTATCAATGTAATCACGTCCAAATCGGGATAAGTCTTTTACTATCACACAATTTACTTTTCCAGCTTTTATGTCTTTCAACATTCTTTTGAAAGCTGGGCGGTTAAAAGCTGACGTTAGATAACGATACTTTTGAAAACACTGGAAAATCAAGGTTTTTCGAGCGACGGACAAGCAGGGTATTGTACTAAAAACTGAATACGACGCAGAAGCGGCGTTTCTTACTCTCTACATGGGAGAACAGGAACGCCGCTTTTTTCATGCCCTTTGTTACGCAGTAGGGGCAGAAAAAGCCTTGCTACAAGCGGTTTTCCGGGCGCGTATCTGGCGCGGAAAGGGATTTATACCTTATCCCCCGAAACCGCGCTTCTACTGCGTAACAAATCCAAAGCAAAGGAGCTATGAACTATGGCAGTTTTCAGAGTGGAACGAAACAAGGGCTATACCGTAATGAGCAACCACCACCTACGCAACAAGGAGCTTTCCCTAAAGGCAAAGGGGCTGTTGTCGCAAATGCTGTCACTCCCCGAAGATTGGGACTACACCTTGAAAGGCTTATCCCTTATCAACCGGGAGAAGATAGACGCTATCCGCGAAGCCATTAAGGAACTTGAACGCGCCGGGTATATCGTCCGTTCAAGGGAGCGCGACGAGAAAGGACGCTTGCGGGGCGCGGACTATGTGATATTCGAGCAGCCGCAGCCGCCTACGCCGGATTTACCTACATTGGAAAATCCAACATTGGATAATCCAATGCAGGAAAAACCAACATTGGAAAAACCTACGTTGGAAAATCCAACGCAATTAAATAAAGATATACAAAGAACTGACTTACCAAAAAAAGAAAAATCAAATACAGATTTATCAAGTACCCATTCCATTCCTATCCTTTCCCCTAACCCCTCTCCTTGCAGAGAAGCGGCTGCGCCGCCGGAACGGAAAGGAACGGAAGCGGCAGCACAGAGCGCAGTTGATATATACCGGGAAATCATCAAGGACAATATCGACTACCACATTCTCAAACAGGACATGAAGTTTGACAGTGACAGGCTGGACGAGATTGTAGACCTCATGCTTGAAACCGTATGCACCGCCAGAAAGCGGGTACGGATTGCGGGGGACGACTACCCGGCAGAGCTTGTGAAGTCAAAGTTTATGAAACTAGACGGCGAGCATATCCGCTTTGTGCTTGACTGTATGCGGGAGAACACAACCAAAATCCGCAACATCAAGCAATATCTGAAAGCCGCCCTTTTCAACGCCCCGTCCACAATCGGCAACTACTACACTTCCCTTGTCGCCCATGACATGGCAAGCGGCGCACTGTCACCGAAAAAGCCGCAGTACGGCGACCCGGACTATTATTCATGCAATGAGGGCGAAAGCCTGTAACCACCCACAACCACAAAAGGAGGATTTTATTATGGCACAGAAAATGACAGGAGCATTGGTATTTGACGAGCGCACCGACCGTTACGACATCCGCTTTGACTTAAACAGCTACTACGGGGGCTTGCATTGCGGCGAGTGCTTTGACGTATTCGTGCGGGGCAAGTGGAAGCCGACCCGGATTGAGTACGGCGACAACTGGTATCTTGTGGGTATCAGAGCCGAGGACTTGAACGGGCTGCGGGTGCGTATCTGACCGCCGCCCCATAAAGAAACGCGAAAGGAGGACGCGACAAATTGCAGGACGAAGTAAACGAAAAGACCATAGCCCTTTACATCAAGACCGGGAAGCTGACCGCGCAGACGCTCCAAAAGGCAATGAAAGCCATACTGTCAAAGGGCAAAAAGCAGCTTGCAAAACCGCCACAGGGCAAGCAGAGCTTAAAGCAGCTTATGAAGCAGAACGCGGGCGTTTCCAACATTGAGATTACCGAGGGCAATATCAAAGCCTTTGAGAGTACGGCGAAAAAGTACGGTATCGACTTTGCGCTGAAAAAGGACGCGACGGAAAGCCCGCCCCGCTATCTGGTTTTCTTCAAGGGGCGGGACGCGGACGTACTGACCGCAGCCTTTAAGGAATTTTCCGCAAAAAAGCTGACACAGGAGAAAAAGCCCTCAATCCGAAAGCTGCTCTCTACCCTCAAAGAAGCTGCACAGGGCAGAAACGCGGAACGGGCAAAGGTCAAGAACAAGGACAGGGAGGTATCGCTATGAAGCCGGAAATCAAGAAGCTGCTTATCCTAAATCTCCCGTATCTGCTCTTTGTCTGGCTCTTTGATAAAGTGGGCGCGGCTGTCCGGCTCTCCCCCGGCGCGGACGCAAGCGCAAAGCTGCTACATCTTGGGGACGGTTTTACCGCCGCCTTTTCCAGTATCGCGCCGAGCTTCCACCCGGCAGACTTAGCTTTAGGCATTGCGGGGGCGGTCATTGTCCGGCTGATTATCTACACCAAAGGCAAGAACGCGAAGAAATACCGCCGCGGGACAGAATACGGTTCGGCGCGTTGGGGCGGGGCTGACGACATAAAGCCGTACACCGACCCGGTATTTGAGAACAATATCCCCTTAACGCAGACGGAACGGCTCACCATGAACAGCCGCCCGAAGCAGCCGAAATACGCAAGAAACAAAAATATCCTTGTAATCGGCGGTTCCGGCAGCGGCAAGACCCGGTTCTTTGTGAAACCGTCGCTCATGCAATGTACGTCAAAGGATTTTCCAACGTCGTATATCGTCACTGACCCGAAAGGAACACCGATTTTGGAAACCGGGAAAATGTTACAGCGGTACAAATACCGTATCAAAGTGCTAAATACGATTAACTTCAAAAAATCCATGAAATACAATCCCTTTGCCTATCTGCGGAGCGAAAAGGACATTTTGAAGTTAGTCAATACCATTATCGCCAACACCAAAGGCGACGGGGAAAAATCCGGCGAGGATTTCTGGGTGAAAGCGGAAAAGCTCTACTACACCGCGCTAATCGGCTACATCTGGTATGAAGCCCCGGAGGACGAGAAGAACTTCACGACGCTGCTTGAGATGATAAATGCGTCGGAAGCCCGCGAGGACGACGAGGATTTCCAGAACCCGGTTGACCTCATGTTTGAACGTCTGGAAGAAAAAGACCCGGAACATTTTGCAGTCAAGCAGTACAAAAAATACAAACTTGCGGCGGGCAAGACCGCAAAAAGCATACTTATCTCATGCGGCGCGAGGTTAGCCCCATTCGACATTAAGGAGCTGCGGGAGCTTATGGAAACCGACGAAATGGAGCTTGACACCATAGGCGACAGAAAGACCGCCCTTTTCGTCATCATCAGCGACACCGACGACACTTTTAACTTTGTCGTTTCAATCCTTTACACACAGCTATTCAACTTGCTTTGTGACAAGGCAGATGATGAATACGGCGGGCGGCTTCCCGTCCATGTTAGGTGCTTACTTGATGAATTTGCGAATATCGGGCAGATACCAAAGTTTGAAAAGCTCATTGCAACGATACGGAGCCGGGAAATATCCGCGTCAATCATCTTGCAGAGCCAGTCACAGCTAAAAGCCATTTACAAAGACAACGCCGATACCATAGTCGGCAACTGCGACACCACGCTTTTCTTGGGCGGCAAGGAGAAAACCACCCTTAAAGAAATATCGGAAATTTTAGGAAAAGAAACGATAGACAGCTTTAACACGTCCGAAACAAGGGGGCGGGAGCTTTCGCATGGGCTGAACTATCAGAAATTGGGAAAGCAGCTTATGACGGAAGATGAAATTGCAGTCATGGACGGAGGGAAATGTATCTTGCAGCTACGCGGGGTGCGCCCGTTCTTTTCGGACAAATTCGACATAACGAAGCACCCGAAATACAAGTACCTGTCCGACGCAGACCCGAAGAACGCCTTTGACATGGAAAAGCACCTTAAACGCCGCCCCGCCATTGTCAAGCCCGACGAGGTTTTTGACTATTACGAGCTTGACGCGGCAGACTTACAGGAGGACGCAGACCATGAGGAAACGTAGCGCAGAGGAAAAACAAAAGCAGCTTGAACGGTTTTTAATGAATGTTGCGGAAGCCGCCGACGCTGCATTATGGGAGTATTGGCGGGAAAAGGAAGCGGAACACCGCCGTTTTGCAACGGAGTATGTCACGCGCCGGGGGCTTATCCCGCAACAGTGACAGCATGGCAGACCGCCGGGGGACAGGGGAAGCTACACTTCCCCTACGCTGCCTTGCGGCAGCTACCCCTTTGTGAACTTGCGGGAAGCGAACACCTTGCTACGCAAGCTATTCACTTCCCGCAAGTCTGAAAAAAACGTCCGGCAGCACAGCGGAACACAGAAAGGAGCGATTGAAGCAATCACATCTATCCATACCGGCTACATGATACGCGCCCCCACTTTCCGGCGCAGTACACAGCGGCAGGAGCCGCACCCCTTACAACTGAATACCGCCGCGCCGCAGAACTTACGCAGCGCGGGGACAGCCGCCTTTACCAGAGGGCGGTTTTTTTGTGCGGCGGCGACCATACGCTGACCGCCTTTTGTCCGCTTGCCGGACAGCCGCAGACGCGGCAGAAAGGATATATTTATGGCATTTTTCAATAGCGCAGTAGACGTTTTGCAGACCCTTGTTGTAGCACTTGGAGCCGGGCTTGGTATCTGGGGCGTAATCAATCTGATGGAGGGCTACGGCAATGACAATCCGGGCGCAAATGCTCATGTGCCATAAAGTAACACACGAATTTGAAAGACAGCCATACACTATTCCATGTCCATATAAATTGCAAAAAGCAGACTGAACACAAGCGTTTGGCCTGCTTTTTGTAATTTACCCTCTTGACA
>DWYT01000054.1 GCA_019118545.1 Candidatus Mediterraneibacter merdavium
CAGAATTTCGTAATTTCAATGTGTTTTTTGTTGAAAACCCCTGTGGATTCGTTGATAAAGTTTTCCACATAATTTCTTCTTTACATCTCTATGCTTTTTGTTTATACTGATGATGAGAATATGTATCCAAATCTATCGATGGTGCATATTATCTTATATAGTATAAGGATGTGATTGTATGAAAATTGAGAAACTCAATGAAAATCAGATTCGTTGTACGCTGACACATGCCGATCTGGCAGCGCGCCATTTAAAACTGAGCGAGCTTGCCTACGGCACCGAGAAAGCAAAAGCTTTATTTCGCGACATGATGCAGCAGGCATCCTTTGATTTTGGATTTGAGGCGGAAAATATCCCGCTGATGATAGAGGCCATTCCCTCCTCCGCAGATTCGATCGTTCTCATCATTACGAAGGTTGAAGATCCCGAAGAACTGGATACAAGGTTTTCTAAGTTCACCCCTTCCGGCGATGCAGAACCGATCAATATGGAGGCTCTGGAGAAGCTTCAGGGTGCAGAGGAATTCCTGAACCTTTTAAATAAGGTAAAGGAGGCTGCTGCGGGAACCCGGATCTCCGAACCGGAGGCCGCTCCCTCCGTATTTTCTGTACGCCTCTACTCCTTTGATTCTCTGGACAGCGTGATCCGGGCAAGCCGGCTTCTCGCCCCGGTATACAGAGGAGCCAACACATTATATAAGGATGAGGGCAACGGAATGTTTATACTGGCGATCACGCCCAGCGAACACTCCGGCAGCGAATTTAACAAGATATGCAATATGCTTTCTGAATACGGCTCTCCCGAAAAGGCAGATTCATCGATCCTTGCTTTCCTCGAGGAGCACTGTAAGATCATCGTATCAGCGGATGCTGTACAGAAGTTATCCACACTGTAATGTTCAGTGGGATCAAACAAAAGGGGCATCGGAAAATCATCTGGCCTGATGATTTTCCGATGCCCTGATTTTGTCTAAAGATGCTTCCTTTAATTTCCTGCTGCCGCCATTGCCGCATTGATCTTCTCTACAAGAAGTTCTCCGTCAATGCCGTGTACCATTGCCGCCTCCTCGATCGTCTCCATCTGAGAAGCCGGGCAGCCAAGGCAGTGCATCCCGATCTCCATCAGGATCGGCGCGCTGTCCGGGAAGATAGTAAGAAGTTCCCCAATTTTTGTATCTTTAGAAATCTTTGCCATTTCTATTTCCTCCTTATATATAATAATGTTTTTTCCAACGGTTATTATTATAATCCCTGCCGCCTGAATTATCAACCTCGTTTTCCCCTGACACCGTTAACAGTGCAGCGGAATTAGCGTTCTGAATTTTCTGACAGGTTTATTATGTTTTTTCGTTTTTTTGAATACTTAAAAGTCAAGAAATAATCCTCTTTTTTTCGACAAATTTACATTTTCATAATAACTTACCAAAACGTCCGTTCTTTTTTTACCCCTGAATAATCCACCGAAAATGTAGGTTTTAATGTGGATAATGTGGATAACTTTAGGTAAATCCTGACTTTTTCCACGTTTTTCATTACTTTGGGTGTGGATAAGTTGAAAACTCTATCCACACTGATTTCGCCTTTTTTTTACAAATTAAAACATTTTTGTGCATTTTGCTCATTTATATATTTTTTTATGTCGAAAACGGGGAGATGCACCTCTTATCCTGAAGTACATCTCCCCGTTCTTTTTTCTTCTGCTCTTTTCAGAGTACACGTCTTACTGCGACGATTGTCGTATAGGTGGCGCTGCATATTCCAATACCGTCCGCCTCATTCATGGCGTTGACAATATTTCCATCTCCCATATACAGTCCTACATGTCCGTCATAGAGGATCAGGTCGCCCGGAAGTGCCTCCTCATAGCTCACGGCATATCCCGCGCCGCGCATCTCACTGCTTGTTCGTGGAAGGCTGATGCCGAAATGTGCGTATACCGACTGGACGAAGCCGGAGCAGTCCGCGCCGTTTGTCAGACTCGTGCCGCCCCATACATAGGGGTTACCGATAAACTGGCAGGCAAAGTCTATGACTGCCTGTCCGGCTGACGCGGAGCCTGAAGCGACGGTCTGTACCGCCTGCGCCTCGGCCTGTGCCTGCGCTTCCGCCTGCGCCAGCGCCTCTTGCTCTCTCCGCTTCTCCTCCTCAATGCGGGCCTCCTCTTCTTCCTTTGTCTCCCCGTAGGAATAAGAGGAATCAGCCGTCACATAGGTGCCGGACACCCATCCGTCGATCTCCCCGACCTTCACCGGATACCATCCGTCCACCGCCTCTCCTGTCACCTCATATGTCTCGTCTCTTCCGATCTGTGTCAGTATATTTGCGGAAGTCCCCTGACCGTCCCTGACATTCAGGGCATATGCGGTAACTGTGACCGTATTATTTTCATACTCGAGCGCCTGTTCCTCCGCCGCCGTACCTGTGATAAGCGCGTCGGCAGGGACATAACCCTCGGCCGAACCCGACCGGATCTTCGTCCAGCCATCCAGATATTCCAGCACTTGGGCCGCTGAATCCGCATAGAGCTTGCCAACCCAGTCGCTGTTCTCATCCGGGGCACTTCTGATATAGGTATAATCCTCTGTATCAGAAAATGCCATATTCAAATACTCGCCCTCTTCTGTTGGCACCAGATAGAGATTGATATTGTCCTTTACCTCTGTCTCATAACAATTCTCCAGTACCGACTCGATCCCTTCCGCCTGTATGAACAACTGCTCATCTGCCTGTTCCGCAGCCGAAACGCCAAGCGCTCTCCCCGGGATCAGGATCAATCCTGCCATAGCAGAAAAGATCACTCTTTGCCTGATGTGTGTCTTTTCCATATAAAACCTCCTTTATATCATGCCTTTATCTTTTGTAGGAAGTTCTAAATGTTACACATTTGTTAAATTTATTACGCTGACATTATATCAACAGAATTATTCCATGTCAACCGAATTTCTTTATCTTTTCGTTGACACCGCTCGACATATATTACGCGTTCAACTTATAATATCCTTCCCTTTTTATATATTCGTTAATTATTTTGTAACAAATTGGCGAAATTATTCTTCTATATATTATTGATAAAAATTATCAGTTTGAACAAATACTTTTTTTAGGATAACGGTTGACAAATTGATTTTCATGTATTATAGTCTAGTTGCAGTAATCGTTACTATTATTATTTTTTAATAACGGTTCTCATTTAGATATGAAAGGGGGATTCCCATTGGCAGCTTTAAAGTATAGTCGGCAACGAGAATCCATCAAGAATTACCTTATGACAACCAGAGAGCACCCCACCGCCGACGAGGTTTATATGGAAGTGAAGCAGGAGTTTCCTAACATCAGCCTTGGCACGGTATACCGCAACTTGAATCTTCTCACAGACATCGGGGATGCAGTAAAAATATCTACTCCGAATGGAGGAGACAGATTTGATGGAAGGCTCGAACCGCACAATCATTTTCTCTGCACAAAGTGCGGACGGTTACTGGACTTGGATCTGGACATGCACAGCATAGACGAAGTCAACCGCCTTGCGGCGGAAAGCTTTGACGGAATCATCACTTCCAGTTCCACACTCTTTTATGGGGAATGCAGTGACTGCATTAAAAAGTCTTAATAATAAATTTTTTAAGAAAAGGAGACAAAAACATGAAAAAATGGGTATGTACAGTATGTGGATATGTTCACGAGGGAGACGCTGCACCGGCTGAATGTCCGGTATGTAAGGCACCGGCTGATAAGTTCAAAGAGCAGACAGGCGAGAAGACATGGGCTGCAGAGCACGTTGTAGGCGTTGCAAAGGGAGTCAGCGAAGATATCCTTGCAGATCTGAGAATGAACTTTGAAGGCGAGTGCTCTGAGGTTGGTATGTACCTTGCAATGGCAAGAGTAGCTCACAGAGAGGGATATCCGGAGATCGGCCTGTACTGGGAGAAAGCAGCTTACGAAGAGGCTGAGCACGCTGCTAAATTCGCAGAGCTTCTTGGCGAAGTTGTAACAGACAGCACAAAGAAGAACCTTGAGATGCGCGTAGACGCTGAGAATGGCGCTACAGCAGGTAAGTTCGACCTTGCAAAACGTGCTAAGGCTGCAAATCTCGACGCAATCCATGACACAGTTCACGAGATGGCAAGAGACGAGGCTCGTCACGGAAAAGCATTCGAGGGTCTTCTCAAGAGATACTTTGGCTAATCCGTCAGCCTACATATTATAAGCAAAAATGTTCTGGCTGCCGCAGGGATCTTATAAGATCACAACGGCAGCCATTTTTAAAATCTCATATGAATGGAGGATAAGATCATGTCTAAATACGCAGGAACAAAAACTGAGAAAAACCTGATGGAAGCTTTCTCAGGCGAATCACAGGCCCGCAACAAATATACTTACTACGCTTCCGCCGCAAGAAAAGCAGGCTTCGTACAGATGGCTAATATCTTCGAGGAGACAGCTAATCAGGAGAAAGAACACGCAAAAATGTGGTTCAAGGAGTTCCACGGCATCGGAAATGTAGAAGAGAACCTCGCGGATGCTGCTGCGGGAGAGAACTACGAGTGGACAGATATGTACAAGAGAATGGCTGAGGAAGCTGAAGAAGAAGGCTTCGCAGAGCTGGCCGCAAAATTCCGCGGCGTTGCTCAGGTAGAGGCAGCTCATGAGAAACGCTATCAGAGACTTCTCGACCACTACAAGGCTGGCAAGACATTCAAGGACGAGGCTCCTCTGGGATGGAAATGTGGTAACTGCGGTTATATCTACGACGGAGATGAGGCTCCGGAGATCTGCCCGGTATGCGCTCACCCGAGAGCTTACTTTGAGAGAAAGGCTGAAAATTACTAAATCTCCGTTTTCATACGGAATCGATATTCTAAATGAATACGGAAGCCTGCCTTCCCAAGAGAAGAGCTTCGGATCAGACGGTCCGAAGCTCTTCTTTCATTGCTTATGTATTGTCTTCCTATTTGTGTGTCATCGGAAGCATTGCCGCGCCCATAATGCCCGGCTCTTCCAACACTGCCTGTGTGAATATCACCGGCTGCATGCCCACATGGATCATATCGCGGTAGTATTTCTCCATTTTCTCAAAGAATACATCCTTTCCCTTCATGACGCCGCCGCCCACGACAAACACATGGGGATCAATAATATGGCCGATCGCGCAGAACATCATGGCAAGATCATAGGCCATATCATCCACAATCTTCAGCGCCTTTTCATCTCCTTTGCGGGCCAGCTCAAATACATCGCCCGCGTTCGTGATCTGGTCGCCGAACACTTCACGCCCTTTTCTTGTGATCGCCGTACCGCTTGCCTCATTCTCTACTGCTCCCACATTGAGGATATTGTATTTCTCCCTGTTGCGGTCAATACAGATATTACCGATCTCGCCTGCATGTCCGTTCTGTCCGCTGATCACCTTCTGATTAATGACAAGAGCGCCGCCGATACCCGTGGAAATTGTCACATAGTAGACAATCGGATAGCCTTTCCCGCCGCCGAGGACTGCTTCGCCGAGGGCCGCAACCTTCACATCATTGTCCATGTACGCAGGCTTTTTGAAATGATTTCCGATATACTCCGCAATGGGAAACCCGACCAGCTTGGGAAGGTTCGTTGACACGATAATCTTTCCATTGATTGTATCAATCGGCCCCGGGATACCCATTCCGATCCCTTCGCACTCCTCATATCCGTCGAGACTCTCGATCAGGTCGATCATTGTCTGCATGACCGGCTCTGCTCCCCTCTCCGGATGGCTCTCCGATTTCTTCATGCACAGGATCTTTCCATCCTCCTGCACAACTGCCGCACGGATATTCGTTCCCCCAAGATCTACTCCGATAAATTTACGCATACCTACACCTCGTCTTTTTTCTTTTTATTATAGACCCCGGACACAGTTGTTTCAATCTTTCTTTTTTCTGGGCAGATAAGCGCTGTATTTCCAAAAGCTTAGAAAAGACCAGTCCGGGAGTCCAAAAATAAGAAATACATTGCATAGAATGAAATAAATTGCAGAAAATAAGAAATAAATTTCTCAAACTTTACTTATCTGTATAAGAATGGTAAAATGAATTCATAAAAAGGAGATTGTACAATGCCTGATTTAATAGAACGCCCAATTTATCTGGAACAATTAAAAAACTTCAAAGAAAAAGAGTTGATCAAGGTAGTTACCGGCATACGCCGATGCGGAAAGTCTACGCTGTTTGATATCTATTGTGCTTATCTGATAGAAAACGGGACGGAACAAAGACAGATCATACGTATTAATCTGGAAGATCCTGATTATCATGATATTCAGACTTATATGCAGCTATACCAAATGATTAAAGAACAACTGATACCGGATAAAATGAACTATATTTTCTTAGATGAAGTTCAAAATGTACCGGAATTTCAAAAAGCAGTGGACGGCCTGTTTATCAAAAAGAATTGTGATGTGTATGTCACAGGCTCCAACGCATATTTGCTGTCCGGAGAACTGGCTACATTGTTGGCCGGAAGATATATAGAAATCCGAATGCTGCCGCTTTCTTTTAAAGAATATGTATCAGCAACGGGGAGCGAACAGGATTTACAGATTAAGTATCGGAATTATATACAAAATGGTTCCTTTCCCTATGTTCTCCAGCTAAATCGCAAAAGAGACATTCATGTATATCTGGAGGGCATTTACACATCCATTATATTAAAAGATGTTATATCCAGATATCGTATCTCTGATGCGGGTACGCTCGATAAAATTGTACGTTTTATGTTTGACAACATCGGGAATTTATGTTCAGCCACAAAAATAGCCAATACAATGACATCAGCAGGGAGAAAAATATCTGCCCATACAGTCGATCACTACTTAACAGCGTTGACAGACAGCTTTATTCTGTACAAAGCCAACAGATATGACGTAAAAGGAAAGCAATATTTGATGACCGGACAAAAATACTATTTGTGTGATATGGGACTCCGATATTATCTGCTTGGAAGCAGACGGATGGATATGGGACATATTTTAGAAAATATTGTTTATCTGGAGCTTTTGCGCAGAGGATATGAGGTCTATATTGGCAAGGTGGGAAATGCGGAGATTGACTTTATCGCTATTGGCGAGTACGGCGAAGAGTACTATCAGGTGGCTCAGACTGTGGTTAGCGCAGACGGGAAGGTGCTGGAGCGTGAGCTTGCTTCTCTGGAAGCGGTAAAGGATCATAATCCAAAATATCTTTTAACTATGGATTTCGCGCCGCCAATATCACATAATGGGATTAAACAGCTCAATGTTTTGGAATGGCTGCTTAATAAATAAGGAATGTTTGTCCAAACTCAGGCTTCATCCGACTCCCGGCTGATAAGTTCCAGCTTCGCCTTTCTGTCAAGCTGCTTAATCTCCCATTCACGACGCATGGCCTCTTCCTTTGTCTTAAACTCTTCACAGTAGGCGAGGACAACGGGGAGTCTTGACTTTGTATATTTGGCTCCTCTTCCGCTGTTATGGTCATTTATTCGCTTTTCTATATTGTTCGTCCAACCCGTATACAGCGATCCGTCGCTGCATTGGACGATGTATGTATAATTCATCTGTGACGGCCTTTCAAATTATTATGCTAGATGTATTCTAGCAGACCGTGCGGTGAAAGACAAGACAGACGGACAGAGAATGTTGCCTTCCCTTGTCCGTCTGTCTGCATTTTAGTTTGTCTTAATACTGTCCTATAATTCCCTGTCACTCCATAAAGTTCATGGGATCTACGGGTTCTCCGTCTTTTAACACCTGAAAATACAGGTTCGGTCCTTCCACACTGTAATACTTTGTGGGGTCGTTCAATGTCCCGAGGGTCTCCCCGCCATTGACGTAATCCCCAATGGACAGTCCTACATCAGTGAGCTGGCCGTACACCGCGCTGTAGCCATTTCCCATATCGAGGGTAACTGTAGTTCCCGTCTGAGCTGTCTCCTCGATATTGGTGACAATCCCGGCCGCGGATGCGTTAATGGTCTCACCCACTTCCCCGGAGATGATCATCGCGGGATTGTACTTGTACTGCTCCAGCGTCTGGAAAAATACTGTCTGATCCATGCTGTATCCCATGATCACCGCACCGCTGGCAGGCCATGTAAGAGTACTCTCTTCTGTAAACCATATGCCTGATGTATCGGTTCCTGCCGTCGCCTGCTCTATCGGAGCGCCGCTGTCCGCCTCATCGGTGTTCTGTTCCGCAGCTTCTGTTTCTTCCTCTGCGGCATCCTCCCCGGCGTCCGCCTCTGGAAGAATGATATCATCTGTCGTCGTCTCTTCTGTGTCATCTTCTGCCTTATCTTCTGCAAGTTGTTCCGCCTGCTCCTCAGCCTTTGCCATCTGCTCGTTCATGTCTTTCTTATAATTGTTGAAGGTATATGCCCCCACCAGAGCTATCACTGCAACAAAACAGATCACAATGCCGACCGCAGCTCCCTTTCCTTTTAACAAGGAGGGTTTTTCATTTTTATTCATTATCATCACCTCTGGCTATATTTTTGCCAGAAAGCAGATGTATTATTCAGCAAACCGCACCTTAAATATATGATTTCTCATCCGTCAGAACAGTTCCGTTTCCTGTATATCTTTGCGCAGCTCTGTTCCCTCAAAGAAAAAGGCCAGTATCTCCTCGTATGTTTTTCCTTCCTCAGCCATTTGCTGTGCGGTCCAAAGGCTCATCCCCAGACCATGCCCTTTTCCGGTGGTCGTAATTTTCACGGTATCCGCCGCCCCGTCGTCCGACGCTTCACCTTCACTAAAGGAAAAGGCGCCTGACGGGAGGGACAGCGCGTCCCGGAACTGATCCCCTGTACAGACCGTCTGCCCAATCCGCATCTCGCTGACATACCCGGCTGAATCATATTTCGTAATCTCGAGATCCTCAAAAGAAACCCCTGCCTTGGCCTGCTCATTATCCGGCGCGGCCACAAGGAAATCCCTGCACAGCATTTGAATCTCATCGTATGTAAATGTAAATACCTGTATCTCGTCGTCCGACTCCTTATCAAGCGGGCACTCTCTCACCGCCACATAAGGATATTCCTCTGTGCCAAGCGCTTCCGCCGCGCTCCGCGTCTTCCCGGCGCTGCTTTGATGAAACGGCGTCCACGCGTATGTATCTCCGTACATGAGCGCAGTGTCGTCCGTCTCCTCCACCGCGCGGACATATCTGTCATAAATCTCCTCAAAGTCTTCCGCGCCCCAGCTTTTGCGCAGCTCCTCTTTGGACAGATAGCTTTCCGTGAGAATCTTATCCTCCATGCCAGCCAGATTTCTGTATATCTGGGTACGGATAAGGACTGCCTGCGCTTTCATGGCCTCCTCCCCGCTGTCCTGAGGCATCTCCTTTGCCAGTATACCCGCAAGATATTCTGTCCACTCAACTTCCGCCACTCCGTCCGCCTCCTCGGTATCCGGTATGCCCACCCTGACATAAAAAGGACTGCCGCTGTCATCTCCCGGCACGTCTACCCCATTTGCAAACACGGAAACAACATACGGCAGAACAATCACAATTATAAGGAACGCAGCGGCAGACTTTAACTTCTGCTCAACAGTATATCGACTCATGAAAACAACCCTCCATACTTTATTATATGGAGGGCCAAAAAAGCTTATTCTGTTTTCTCAGTATCAGCAGCATTGTCTGCCTGCTCTTTTCCGGACGTGAATTCCTTATCCCGCATCACAAAGAAACAGAGCGATTCATAGAGCGGCACAAACACTGAAGCGACGGAATGTACGAGCGCCATATTTTCGGAAGTAAACCTCTCAAGTATCTGCTTATTTATCAGTACAACAAGCGCGATCCTCGCCACGCTTACCGCGATCAGTATTATGACGCTTAAGATATACATCATGATAATCAGCATCAGCGTAATGGTGACGCTCCCCGCGCCGCCCGCCAGTGTGGCAATGCTCCCAGCAACCACCGCAAATACCATGAATATACTGAAAAGCGCACTTCCAATAATCGGAAGTATCAGGTTCCATATCCCCGGATTCCTTATCGACTTATTCTTCAGCACGATCTCGCCTGCAAGCTCCCCCTGAAAATAATCCCGGGCAAAGGGGACGAACGCAAGCCACGGGTATTGTCTGCCCATCCGCTTTCCAATCGTATAAAGACCAATCGAATGAAAGATATAACTCACCAGAGCGAATATGAGCACCACTGCAAGCGCTAAAAGATAAATGGTGAGAAATACTGCGACAATCGCATCCCCAAAATTCCCGCTCAGCGGATCCTCCCTATGGATATATCCATAGTCATAAGTGAAATCCATGGCTGTCCCTCCTAGTCTTCCTGACCTGACGGCACTGTAACCTTCTCCAGCTTCCAGATATCCTCTACATACTCTTCGATGGTTCTGTCTGATGAGAACTTACCGCTGCAGGCTGTGTTCATCATCGCCATCCTAGACCATCTGTGCTGGTCCCTGTATGCCTCTTCCACTCTCTTCTGCGCCTCCGCGTAAGAACGGAAGTCTTTAAGGATGAAGTACATATCCGCCCTGTCCGTGCACTGCGTGTTAAGCAGTGAATTGTAAAGATTCTTATACATGTTGTGGTCGCCGTGGGCGTATGTGCCATCCATGAGCTGGTCGACAACACGCTTTAACTCCCAGTCGTTGAAGTAGATATCCTGCGGATTATAGCCGCCGTTGTTCTCGTAATTGATGACCTCCTCAGAGCTTAAGCCGAAGATGAACGCGTTCTCTTCTCCAACCTCCTGAACGATCTCCACGTTCGCTCCGTCCATTGTTCCAAGAGTCGGCGCTCCGTTTAACATAAACTTCATGTTGCCCGTGCCAGACGCCTCCTTGGAAGCTGTGGAGATCTGCTCGCTGACGTCCGCTGCCGCGAAAATGATCTCCGCGTTGGACACTCGGTAATCCTCGATGAATACGACTTTGAGCTTACCGTTGATGCTGCGGTCATTATTTACCACGTCTGCCACAGAGTTGATCAGCTTGATCGTCTCCTTCGCCCTCAAGTATCCTGCCGCCGCCTTTGCGCCGAAGATAAATGTCCTTGGATAGAAGCTCATCTCCGGGTGCTCTTTGATCTGGTTATACAGATACATGATGTGCAGGATGTTGAGGAACTGTCTCTTATACTCGTGGAGACGTTTTACCTGTACGTCGAAGATGGAGCGCGGGTCAACGTCAATACCGTTATGCTTTTTAATATATTTTGCCAGACGCACCTTGTTTTCATACTTGATCTTCATAAACTCACGTCTTGCGTTCTCGTCGTTCACATACGGCTTTAAGTTGGCGATCTTCGAGAGATCCGTGATCCAGCCATCGCCGATCTTCGATGTGATCCAGTCAGAGAGCAGCGGATTCCCGTGAGCGAGGAAACGCCTCTGGGTGATACCGTTCGTCTTATTGTTGAACTTCTCCGGCATCATCTCATAGAAGTCTTTCAGCTCCTGATTTTTAAGAATCTCTGTGTGGAGCTTTGCCACGCCGTTTACGGAGAATCCCGCAACAATCGCCATATTTGCCATGCGCACCTGACCGTCCATGAGGATCGCCATCTTTTTCACCTTATTCTCATCGCCCGGATACATCTCGCGGACTTTGAGAAGGAAACGGCGGTCAATCTCCTGCACAATCTGGTAGATACGCGGGAGAAGCTTGGAGAACAGGTCGATGGGCCATTTCTCAAGAGCCTCAGCCATGATGGTGTGGTTCGTGTAAGCGCACGTCTTTGTCGTGACCTCCCACGCCTCGTCCCAGTTCAAGCCTTCCTGATCAATGAGCAGACGCATCAGCTCCGGCACTGCCACTGTGGGATGGGTGTCGTTCATCTGGATGATCACTTTCTCGTGAAGCTTGTGGATGTCATCATGTTTCTTCTTATATTTGGCGATCAGCGCCTGCAGGCTCGCTGAGATAAAGAAATACTGCTGTTTCAGGCGGAGCTCTTTTCCTGAATAGTGGTTGTCGTTCGGGTAGAGCACGTCAACGATCAGCTTCGCAAGGTTTTCCTGCTCCACTGCCTTGTGGTAATTTCCTCTGTCAAACTCATCCAGCTTAAAGTCTGTGATCGCCTTTGCGTCCCAAACACGGAGTGTGTTCACCACATGGTTTCCATATCCCACGATCGGCATGTCATAGGGAATCGCCATGACAGACTCATAATTCTCCTGAACGAAAATATCCTTGCCCGTCTCCGGGTCCTTCTCAAAGCGGATATTTCCGCCGAAGCGCACTTCTTTGGCGTACTCTTCTCTTCTGAGTTCAAAGGGATTGCCCTCTTTGAGCCAGTTGTCCGGCACTTCCACCTGATAGCCGTTCTCGATCTTCTGCTTGAACATACCGTAGTGATAACGGATACCACAGCCGTATGCCGGATAGTTCAGTGTTGCCAGCGAGTCAAGGAAGCAAGCTGCCAGACGGCCTAAACCGCCGTTTCCAAGCGCTGCGTCCGGCTCCTCGTCCTCGATCACATTGAGGTCGATCCCCATCTCCTCAAGAGCTTCCTTCACATCCTTGTATGCTGTCATGTTGATGAGGTTATTGCCGAGCGCGCGCCCCATCAAAAACTCCATTGACATATAGTAGACGGTCTTCGCGTCCGCCTCGTCGTATGCTTTCTGTGTCGCGAACCAGTCGTCAAAGATGACGTCCTTAACCGCATAGGACACAGCCTGAAAGATCTGCTGGGGAGTTGCCTCCTCGATCGTCTTCCGGTACAGAGTTTTTACATTTTCTTTTACAGTCTGCTTAAACGTTTCTTTTTCTAATCTTTTGCTGAACATCTTTACTTTCCTTCCTTTTCCACACCCATTGTAACAGCTTCGCCGTTAATCTTCCACTCTTTTACATATCCCTGCGGCTCGGTTTTTACCATTTCGTCCGCAAGAACCTCGCCCGCTATCTGCGCTGCGTACTTCCCGAATATGCTTTCCGCCTTCTCTGTTCCGTTATATGTCACACGGATGCGGTCCATAACCTCGAAGTCCGCCTCTTTTCTCATGGTCTGTACTTTGCTGATAATCTCGCGGACAAAGCCTTCCTCGAGAAGCTCCTCTGTCAGGTTCGTATCCAGAACGACCGTGATACCGTTGTCATTCTCTGATACATAGCCTTCCATCTGCGCGGTGTCGATCAACAGGTCTTCCTTAAACAGTGTGATCTCCTGACCGTTTACATCAAGCTTGAGAGCGCCTGTCTCGTTGACCTCGTCCATGGCCGCGTTGCCGTCCACGCTGTCGAGCGCCGCCTTGATGCCGCCTAACATTTTACCATACTTTGGCCCCACTGTCTTTAGCTGCGGCTTAAATGTATATGACGTAAAGTCTCTCACATCGTCCGTGAATTTCACTTTCTTTACATTCAGCTCATCTGTCACGATGTCTGCGTAGAAATCAGACAAAGCGAACGGCGCTTTCACGAACATCTGACCGATTGGCTGACGGTTCTTGATGTTGGACGCGTTTCTGCAGGCGCGTCCCATGACGACCAGCTTGAGCACATGATCCATGTTCTCCTCAAGCTCTGTGTCAATCTGCTCCTCATGCACTTCCGGGAACAGGCACAGATGGATACTCTCCGGCGCGGACGCGTCGATGCCGCGCACAAGATTCTGGTAAATCTCCTCTGTCATGAAGGGGATCATGGGCGCCGCCGCCTTGGATACTGTCACAAGCGCCGTGTAGAGCGTCATGTAGGCGTTGATCTTATCCTGCTCCATACCCTTCGCCCAGAAGCGCTCACGGCTTCTTCTGACATACCAGTTACTCATGTCGTCCACAAACTCCTGCAGCGCGCGCGCCGCCTCCGGGATACGGTAAGCGTCAAGGTCACTGTCCACCTCTTTTACCATGGTGTTCATCTTGGAGAGAAGCCATTTATCCATAACGGACAGCTTATCATATTCTAATGTGTATTTTGTCGCGTCAAAGTTGTCGATATTCGCGTAGAGCACGAAGAACGCGTAAGTGTTCCACAGTGTTCCCATGAACTTCCTCTGTCCCTCGACCACCGCTTTGCCGTGGAAACGGTTCGGCAGCCACGGCGCGCTGTTCACATAGAAATACCAACGGATGGCGTCCGCCCCGTAAGTCTCCAGCGCTTCAAACGGATCGACTGCATTTCCCTTGGACTTGCTCATCTTCTGGCCGTTCTCATCCTGCACATGGCCGAGAACAATAACATTCTTGTACGGCGCTTTGTTGAAGATCAGCGTAGAGATCGCCAGCAGGGAGTAGAACCACCCTCTTGTCTGGTCCACTGCCTCGGAAATGAAATCCGCCGGGAACTGCTTCTCGAATAATTCTTTATTTTCAAATGGATAGTGGTGCTGCGCAAACGGCATCGCCCCGCTGTCGAACCAACAGTCGATCACCTCGGGTACGCGGTGCATCTCCTTGCCGCATTTCGGACACTTAATTGTAACCGCGTCGATATACGGGCGGTGCAGCTCGATGTCCTCCGGGCAGTTGTCAGACATTTCTTTTAACTCTGCGATGCTTCCGATGGAGTGCATATGTCCGCACTCGCACTCCCATATATTCAGCGGCGTTCCCCAGTAGCGGTTGCGGCTGATGCCCCAGTCCTGCACGTTCTCAATCCAGTCTCCGAAACGGCCCTTGCCGATGCTCTCAGGAATCCAGTTGATCGTGTTGTTGTTGGCGATCAGGTCGTCGCGCACCGCTGTCATCTTGATGAACCATGACTCGCGCGCATAATAGATAAGCGGAGTGTCGCATCTCCAGCAGTGCGGGTAGCTGTGCTCAAACTTCGGCGCATCGTACAGAAGTCCTCTCGCGTCGAGGTCTTTTAATACCTCCGGGTCAGCCTTCTTCACGAACAGTCCCGCAAAGGGCGTTGTCTCGTCCATATTTCCCTTGTCATCCACAAGCTGGACGAACGGAAGACCATACTTTCTTCCCACATTGGCGTCATCCTCACCGAAGGCCGGAGCGATGTGTACCACGCCCGTACCGTCTGTCAATGTGACATATTCGTCGCACACCACATAAAACGCTTTCTTGTTCTGCTTTGCCGCAGCGTCCGCCGCGCACTGGAACAGAGGCTCGTACTCTTTTCCTTCCAGCTCTGTACCTTTGTATGTCTCAAGTACTTCATACGCAGCTTTCTTCTCTCCGTTCTCACCTGTCTGCGCAAGCTTGCCGAGCACAGTGTCGAGAAGCGCACATGCCATATAGTATACATTGCCGTCTGCAGCCTTTACCTTCGCGTAATCCTCTTTCGGGTGAACACAGAGCGCTAAGTTAGACGGCAGCGTCCACGGCGTCGTCGTCCACGCCAGCACATACGCGTCCTCGTCTGTGAGCTTAAACCTTACGATGGCGGAACGCTCTTTCACGTCCTTATATCCCTGCGCCACCTCCTGAGCGGACAGCGGCGTACCGCAGCGCGGGCAGTAGGGAACGATCTTGAAACCCTTGTAGAGAAGCTCCTTATCCCAGATCTGCTTTAACGCCCACCACTCAGACTCGATAAAGCTGTTGTGATAGGTGACATATGGGTTGTCCATGTCGGCCCAGAAGCCGACCGTGCCGGAGAAATCCTCCCACATGCCCTTATATTTCCATACGCTTTCCTTGCACTTGTCGATGAACGGCTCCAGTCCGTATTCTTCGATCTGCTCCTTGCCGTCAAGACCGAGCAGCTTCTCAACCTCCAGCTCCACCGGGAGACCGTGGGTATCCCAGCCTGCCTTTCTCGGCACCATGCTGCCCTTCATCGTGCGGTATCTCGGGATCATGTCCTTGATAACACGGGTCAGCACATGGCCGATGTGAGGTTTGCCGTTGGCTGTCGGCGGCCCGTCATAGAAGATGTAATCCGGGCAGCCTTCGCGCTCCTTCATACTCTTCTCAAAAATGTGATTGTCGTCCCAGAACTTTTCGACTTCCTTTTCACGGGAGACAAAATTCATGTCAGTGGGAACTTTCCTGTACATTTTTCTCTTCCTTTCTACTTCAGCACCGGCGTTCCTTTACGGCCCTTGACCAACACACGGCTGCGCAGAACCTGTCCAGAACGGTAGTTGCTTCATAAAATGCTGTGGGGATATCAAACCGTATGTTAAGTCCGGGGCAGGGATGCCGCTCTCGGACACGCTCCCGCTCGGGACGGAACGTAACGGTACATAAGATCGTAAAGAACACGATCTTTCAGAACGCCTTTCTTTATTGGGGGGATCGCCTGTCGTTTTTGTGCTCAGCCGCATGTGTGCTATGTTCATTAAGGACCGTAGAAAAACGCCGGTACTTAAAGCGTGTCTTTTACGCTTTTACGTACCGCTGCGTTTTGGCCCGAGCGAAAGCGTGTCCGCAATGAACATAACATACAAGGCGGCGTACATAATCTTTCAGGCTGTCCGCACGAATAAAGAAAGGCTTCCGTCCTGCAATAGGACGAAAGCCTGATATCCTCTCGTTTTACCACCTGTTACATCATACTTGGACACATGGGTATCCGCATATGGTATCCTCTAACGCGGGACTTACGTCAGCACTTACTCCGCCATCCGTATGCTCATGATGCCGTTTCGGTTGCCGCGGCTCAGGAGTGATATTCAGATACTGCCTACTGATGCCGGGCTCGCACCTCCCCCGGCTCGCTGTGACGTTCATTCAGCTCCTACTGTCTCCGTCATTGCCTTTGCTTTATGAAATGTTACACCGTAATATTATAAATGCGCTTGGGCGGTTAGTCAAGGAAATCTTGAAAAGTTTGTTCTACCGCCCCTGCATTCCCTTTACAGAAAACGATCGCCTTTACGAGAGCCCATCTTAATCTTCCGAATTAATACAATCAATTTTAATCTACAACAAAAAATCAATCATTATCCTTGGTATTTCTAATCAAATTTTGTTTTAAGGCTACAATGTTTTCTTGATTCTTTTTAAGAAGTTCCAACTGCCTATATGCTTTTTCTCTTAATATCTTCAATCGCTCAAGTTTAGGCACTTCTTGTCTTATTAAATCTGCATTGGTATCTTCCAGATTTATTAAAACAACCAACTCTTCTGCCGAAGCAAAGTCTCTAATATTAGGTGTTTTTCCGCTTATTCCTTTTTCGTTTCTCCACTGCGCCGCCGTTTTTCCAAACAACGCCATATTGAGAATGTCTGCTTCAGAAGCGTATGTATATGACATTTCCTGCGGAGATAATGTAGGCGTTATTAAGAATTCTTTTACTGCTTCTGTGTGAATACGGTAATTTATCTTTGAAAGTTCCCTCTTAGCATCCCACCCAATCGCAAGTCTGCTTGCTTCATCTTTCTTCAATCGCTGATAATCCTTGATAATATACAGCTTAAATTCTGGAGAAATCCATGATGCAAACTCAAAAGCAATATCTGTATGAGCATAGGTACCGCCATATCGTCCAGATTTTGATATGATGCCTATTGCATCCGTTGCCTTTATCCATTGTTGCGGTGTTAACGTAAATGCATTATCTCCCGACTCTGCTTTAAACCTATCGAATTCGATAGGTTTAAAATCGGGGTTATGAATTTGCTCCCATAAACCCAAAAATGAAATTGTAGCATGATTACGCATCCAATTTGCAACTACAATAAAAGAATTGTCTGGATTTTTGTATTTAGCAATATCTGTAAGGGAAATATACGCATGCTCATTAATAACATCTCCCATCACTCTGATTTCTGTTCCATTAGCATCTATTTTCATGTTTTTCATTTTTAATCACCACCTCCCTTTCTGCTTACAATATATCCAGAATTGACCACTTTAGTCAATAGGGGTTAATAAGAGAGGTTGCAGCTTTATTTCAGGCTGCGCCTGATCATAGAGCCGACAGTTCCACCTCATAGATATAGCTCTCCGGCATTTGCTCCATCTTATAGAACAGGATCATATACCACGGCAGATATTCGATTCCTTCTCCTGCCTCTACATTCCCTTTGCAGAAAACGATCTTCTTTCCGAAAGTCCAATTATCAACTGCCGCTACCCTGCTCAGCGCAGGATGCTTCCTATAGTCATTTCCCGACTTGATCTCCATAACATTGCTTTCACCACCCTTTACGTTAGTTTTGTAACATTTTTCTCTAATTATCCACGACGGTTTGCAACGTTTTCCCAAGTCAAAAAATAGAAGCGCGGCAGCAGTGTCCTCGCTTCTTTATATTTCGCCCATCACATCTTCATACATGCTTTGCAGACTTTGTGTGGGAACAAAGCCAAGCTCCTGCAGTTTTCTTCCTGATAATCGCAGCCCGGTGGCCGCCGCATATCCATATCTGTCATCCTGCGGGATATCATACTTGACCGTTATCATTCCGTGCGCTGTCTTTTCGCACACAAGAGCAGCCATATCCCGTATCATCATGGTATTTGCCTCATTGACAACATTATAGGCTTCTCCAGCCCTGCCATTCACAAGGATCGTCATTAAGCCTTGCATCACATCATCTATTCCGCAGTAATTCCCCATTGAAGTCCCTGATGTATGAAGAACTATATCACGCTTTTCCTTTGCCGCTCTGGCAAACTGCATGAACACCCGGCTGTCGAAAGGGAGCACTCCCTTACCAAAGGTCTGGGCTAATCTCGCAATTTTAACCGGAACTCCATATTCCTTGTAATAGGAATAACAGATATTCTCTGCCATACGTTTCCCCATCGGATAACAGCTTCTTGCGTTAAGTATATCGAGATAACCCAACTCGTCCTCTGCCGCTCTATGTCCGTCAGAGCAGTCCACATCGCCATACACTTCCATACTGGATAAATACACCACGCTTTTTGCCTGACACCTTCTCGCCAATTCACAAACATTCTGCGTGGTATTCACAATACTTTTTATCACTTCAACGGGGTGCTCTACCATCTCCGAGGACTTTGTGACAGAAGCACAATGAAAGATATAATCAGCCTGAAGCTTATGCCGCTTCATTTCAGCTTCATCTGCCAGATCACCCTCTGCTAACTCTACATTATGCAGATCCAGCTCCAAAGCCTTTTTTCTGTCTCTCACCAAAGCTATGATATGAGAATCCTTATCTTCACCCTGAATGTATCTCACCAGATTTGAGCCGACATATCCCGTGGCTCCTGTAACTAAATATGTGTTCATGCAGGCTCCTTCTTTTATATTATCTTAAGGGCTTCCAATACCCTCTTACTGCTCAGATTATCCTTGTATTTATGATACCGCTCCAACAATAGCCCCCTCTTTTCTTTATCCGGAGCATGACCTTCCGCTATTTCCTCTATAAACCTTTCCAGTCCGCAGAGATCACTGATCAGCGTTCCCGGCAGTGCCTCCAGAATATTGTCAAAGAGATACCCTCTGCTTTCAGAATAATCTTCTACATCATCAACCAAAATAGCGATTG
>DWYT01000055.1 GCA_019118545.1 Candidatus Mediterraneibacter merdavium
ACCCCGGAATGTCCGTCCCAGTATATCAGCCTCTCCTGAACTGTCCGTCTGCTGAAAACCACCATTCCGATGGCCACGGCCGCCCAAAGGAAAACCAGCTTCGGAGTCATAAAGTACACGGCTGAAAATGATCCCGCTGTTCCCTCCCCTATAAGATAAGAGAGAAACTCCTGACATTCACTGACCCCTCCGGCATAAAACGCGATCCATCCCAGACTTATGATCAGAAATGTAGCTGCCCACCGTATCACTGCCGGTATCTTTTCGTACCAGCTTTTTTTCATCATATACCGCTCGGCAACCACACATCCCCCGTGAACCGCTCCCCAGAGAAGATACTGTCCGCCCGCTCCATGCCAGATCCCTGTCGCAAGAAAGACAAGAAACAGATTGACATAGACATTCCCCTTGCGGCTTCCGCCAAGCGGGAAATACAGATATTCTCTGAACCATGCTCCAAGGGAGATATGCCACCTTCTCCAGAACTCCGTAATAGAGGTACTAAGATAGGGGAAATTAAAATTCTCTTTAAATTCAAACCCAAACATCCCGGCCATACCGATGGCCATGTCCGAATACCCTGAAAAGTCCATATATAATCCAAAGGCGTATGAAATCACAGCGATCCAAGCTGTTCCTGCGTCAATCCCTATCCCCAATTCTATATTATAAAAGATCTGGCTGTATGTATCTGCAAGAATATCACCGATCAGCACCTTTTTGGAGACGCCGACAATAAACCTCTCTACTCCTTTTACAAATGGGTCAAACCGGATCTCCCGCTCTTTGAGCTGAGCTTCCATATCTTGATATTTTACGATAGGGCCTTGGGATAACTTAGGGAAAAAGGACATATATAAAGCAAAGTCCAGAAAATTCGTACATACTTCTGCCCGGTTATTATACAGATCCATAAGATATGAAATTGCCTGAAATACAATAAAAGAGATACCAAGCGGCGCTATGATATCCCATGCGGCAAACTCCCGTTCAAATACACGGTTAAACACCTCCGCAATCTGATAAGGATATTTGAAATAGACCAGTACTGCCAGATTTACCGCCACTCCGATAAGCAGAGCAGGCTTTGCCTTATTTTTCAGACAGCCGAAAATGTAATTTGCAAAAATCAGGAACAGCAGCACTTTAATATGCTGTGTTCCGCTCCATGCAAAAAATAAAAGAGAAAAGAAAAGCAAAACCGCATTTTGGAGCTTAATGCGGTTTTTTCCTTTTCCAAATTTTTCTATGAACAGAGTACACAATGTACTTGGTATAAAGCAGATTAATATAAAAGTCAAGGAATTGAATATCATTTGTACATACTCCCCTCAATTTCTCTTTCTCATTACTGCAGCGTTGTCTGTCCGACGTAATTGATCGCTATGTATGTTTTCCCTCGGTTAATTGATATTTCCTCGCCGTTTTCGTCGTAGAGCATGAGTCTCGCCCATTCGCTCGTACTGCCATCCTCACTGCCGTTCTTCGCCCAGTGAATCTTCTGCATACCGCCGTTCGAGATGTAATAACCGACAGCGTCGTCTCCGCCGAGCCAATTCACTTCTTTATGACCCACCTCGTCGCGGACTGTTATAGAAGTTTCTAATATAATCACATTTGTAAACGCAAGCTGATTTCCCGTCTGCCCGTCTATCTGCGGTGAACCCGCATTTTCTTTCAGGTAGGTCTTTGTATTTGCGTCATAGATTAAGGCTGCTGTCTGAGCGCCAAAGTTAATATCTGCCCGCGTACATTCTCCACCCTCAGGCTTCAGCTGTTCTTCCAGACCATTAAACTGGAAAGCCGCGTCCCGCTTGTCCTCAACGAGATCGGTTCTTATCCCGTTTGACTGCACATAATTCGCGAACATTGTCCCGTCAAAATATGCCGTATGCTCCAGCGCATACCCGGAATTCAGCCTGCTCTGATCCCTTCCGAACATACCGCCCGGGTTATTCATGCCGTCAAATTGATCCAGCTTCAGAGCAGCCAGATAATCCGCAATGGTGTCATCGATTCCCCAGTTTACATAGAATGCGTCGAACCCTTGGGACATCGCCGGGAAATATCCCCTGCAGCTTCTGATCGCGCACACCTTGGGAACGGTTGTGTAATCTCCATATAAAGCCATAAATCGTGTCTGGTCGCCTTCCACAGGGATCTCAAAGATAATATCCGCCTCCTCGACACCGTATTGCGGCATCGCTGCGGGAATATTATTCACCATCACCGCAACCGGGCGCTTCCCAATCGCCCCCTCAGTCAAGTCAGGGATTCCGGTGAGGAGATTCTGATTTTCCGGAATTACTTCCTCCGGTTCCTCGGGTTCTTCTGGCGCTTCCTCCTTCTGCTCCTTCTGGACAGGCTTCGTCTCTTCCTTCGGCTCCTCCTTTTTTGAACATGCCGGAAGAATGGTCAATGCCAGAACAACTGACAGGCAAATAAGCAATACTTTCTTTTTCATAGTCTTCCCCCATCTTTCTGTAGATTCATTATCGTTTCCCGTAGTATAACACATCTATCGGGAATCTTCTATTTTTATTTTCCTTTTCTGTCATTTTTGTAATTCTGCCGCAGCCGTCTAATCCGAATGCTCAGACTCAGCAGCGCTTCTATTCGTCCCGCACATTATCCACACGAGAGGAAGGCTGATGATGAGCGGATAACCATAGCGGAACACCACGACCGGGGAGAGCATCAGCGTCCCCCACAAACCGATCAGCAGCAGGAACGGCGCAGACATATTCCATGCCTTTCTCCTGACGCATACGATAACTCCTGCGACGATCAGCCAGAATGCCACGGCAATGCTGTATACAAATCTCATCCCCGGAATACGGTTATATCCTCCCGTCTCTGTCATTTTCTCATAAAACCCACTCAGTCCGGGAAGCAGACTGTGCCGCTGTATAAACACCTGCCCTTCCCACGAAGAACCCGCCATCTCAGGACCCGCGCAGTTATATGTGATGTAGTCGAGGAAGGTTCCCGGATCCGGGTACTGCATAAACGGATTCCAGAATCCGATATTCGTATCGAAAAAAGCCTCTATATATACGACCGGACATTTGATTCCCATCTGAATCCACAGCTTAAAAAACGCTATCGGGTCTTCGTCAAAAAGACCTGAATTAAAACTGTCTTTCACAAAATCAGACACCCTCGGCGCGTAGAGTTCATAAGTAGGCATATATGTTTCAGCCAGCTCCCACTGTTCTTCCGTAAATTCCTCAGGAGCGGCCAGCATAGTGCGGGCGAGCTGTTGGATCGGCGCGCTCAGCATCTCCGCACTGCTGCCCTTCTTCACATCCAGAAGTCCGTACACCGGTCCTGTGAATATCCCCCATACAAGGACGACACACATCCCCATCACAAGAGCTTTCTTCCAGTATGTCCGGCATACAATCAGAAGGGCGGGCAGCGAGAATATAAAAATATAAATTCCAGTGTTGCGGAACGCGCACATTAAAAACACAAGCAGTACATACATTCCTATCTTCTTCCATGACCGGAAAAATCCCGCCGGGTCACAGACGATCTGATACGTTCTGATCAGCACGAGCAGGAACATTCCTGCAAAGATCGTATCCTTTGTTGTCGTCAATGCGGACAGCGGATTATAAGGAATCAAAGCGTAAAACAGTACACTAAGCAGACAGCATACCATGCCCGCGCTCTGCTTAAGTACCTTGACCATATAGGCGAGTACCGCCGACAAGAAGATCATCTGCAGCAGGGATAGGACAGACATGCCAGCTTCCCACGTCCCGAAGAGTTCCTTCCCCATTTCCAAAGCCGCGCCCAAAAGATACGTATACAGTATCGGGTGATGCGCACTGATCTCCCCCTCCAGATACCACCTCATCTGAAATATATTATCCCCCATATAGACGCCGGGCCACGCTGCCAGAAACACAGGCAGCCAGCACAGGAAGATGAATGCCCACGCTCCTTTGAATGTGAAAAGAAACTCTGCGGCAGCGCGGCATATTTTCTTTATATCTGTTGATTTAATTTTACTAATTTGCATGATACCCCCATTCCCAAACATCGCGTAAATCCGCCCTATAATATATCACGGCCTGTCCGTTTCCGCAATATGCAGCATGCCGTCCACACACCCAGCGATACCAGTGATATGAGTATTCCTGTACCCGTCCCATGAGCATGATATACCATCTCTATCTGATTGTCCCCGTCTGTCACAGGAATCATGGTGAGAACTCCCGCCCCCTGTTCTGTCTGAACCTCAAGTCCGTTTACAGTCACTGTCCAACCCGTATCATAGGGCACGGTGACAAGCATCCATCCTTCTCCCTGAGAATGGTAGCTGCCTGATACATATCCGTCCTCAAATACACTCACATCCATCTGCCTGTTCCTGAGCTCTTCCACCGCAGACTGAAACAGTTCCATATCCAGTCTGTAGAACTGGATCTCCGCATTCTCAGGTGCGTCCCAGAATCCTTCAAACACTGCCTCATGAGCAAGGCCGCTGTCGCCCAGATTAAACACCAGATAGCTGAGCCAGCACTGATAATCACAGCGGTATTCTCCGTCGACATACAGTTTCAGGTTTTCAGCATTTCCTCTCATATACCCATACAGAAGGCCCTCCTGATCTGCCTGCGCAGTGCGGATTTGCAGATATTCTCCTTCTTTCTCCGCCGCATAATCCACAGGTTCAAATATCCTGATTTCCCTGCCCAGAAGACTTGAGAACAACAGGTTCTGATATTCAAAAGGATTCCCGTTCTCTATTGGCTCCATGGCATTTTCGGAAACACCGAATCCAAGGGACAGCGCATACGGATTCTCATAAATGATTTTTCCATTGTAGTCTGAGAGGCCGCTCACTGCCTCATATCCCGATACTTCCACCGCGTTCTTAGAAGCCGCATACTTGATCCCAAGCAGACTGTCCGACGGCAGAATCGCTTCATCATAGATCGTAAAATCCACTGCGTCTGAGTATCCAAGACTGGAGATAAACTCTGCCGTACTCATCTCATAGGCAGAGGAATAATGGGAGATCCCGCTGTATCCGTATGCCAGACTTTCATTGAAATAAGGGGTGCATTTCGTTATATTGTCATCTCTTGCCGAGGTCTGCTCTATCCGGTAAAATCCGCCGCCATTATACTCCCTGATATCCTCACTCTGCCGCAGGGCACCCGGCACATAGTTTTCATATCGATCCCCCTCTATATAAAACATCTGCCGAAAATCAAGACAGCCGTTGCATGCTATCTCAACGGCCAGCAGCACACCGATCAGCACGGTGCGCCAGCGTTTCAGAACAGGAACGGCAAAGATTAGTATATATGCACCTAATATCAAAAAAGCCGCCACAAGATATCTCGGATTGAACTGCTCTGTATAATCCAGACAGAGAAGAACCGCCGCAAATCCCCCCGCACAGCCAATCAGCATCCGTTTGTCCTTCTCAAAATCGACCCGCTCAAGAGCTGACGCCGCGATGAACAAAAAGAGGAAAATCACAAGAAAACTAAATCGGCAGTAATAGCTCCATGCGTATCTCAGACCATTCCATATACATTCCAGCGGCATAAGCCAGCAGCTTACAAGCATAAATCCGAGAAATACTCCTGAGGCTATTTTCTCTTTCAATGGGATTCTCTTGCAGAGAAAGAAAAAGATTACCAAAATCAGCATGAAAATACCACAGTAAATGGACAGCGACTCCTTATTCCCCACCGTTCCCGGCACAAATCCTCTGAGGATTTTGACCAGAGGATCATGTGTATAGATCGTAAAGATCGAAGAGTCAAAGACCTTTTTCCCGCCGGAGAGACCGATCATAACAGGATAGAACACACATGCACTCAGCATAACGCCAAGCGCCTCCGCCACGCAAAATTTCACGAAATCTCCGCAGAGCCTAAAGCCTGCCCTTCTCCCCTGCTTTTCCTTTAGTACCCACTCAAAAAGGAACCAACAGACAGAGAACAGGCAGACCATATAACCGGTATACCAGTTCAGAATAATGTTTATCCCTGTGGACACATAGAACAGGCCATACTTTTTCTTCTCCACACAGCGGTATACACCCAGCATTACAAGAGGGAGCATAATTACTCCGTCAAGCCACATGATGTTAAAGACCTGCGTCATATTGTACTGCATCAGGGCATACGCAAAGCCAAGTAGAAAGACCCACACCTCTTTCAGTCCGGCGAACCTTTTCCTGAAAAACAAATTCGCCGTGATCCCGCACAATCCCAGCTTTAATGCCGTGAGCATAAAGATAAAAAGAGGGAGCTTCTCCTGAGAGAAGAACACGCACAGCAGATTCAGCGGATTCATCAGATAATATCCGAACAGCGCGACCGTAGGTCCGCCCAGAGATTTTGAAAAAGAGTAAAACAGACTGGCATCGCCCTGAAGCACCTTCTGGAGCCATGCAAAATAATCAATATACTGGATGTCCAGATCTTCAAGAAGATTCGATACACTGCCGAAAGGGTAGAGGTGCGCCGCCGCTGCCATGACCACATATACCACGATCGGGGCCGCAAAGGCCGCACTCCTCCATATCCGGCTTTTCCACTGCTCTTTTCTCATCTGGTCTCCTCCGTTTCTCTCCATCTCTTAATATTTAACAATATATATCTGCATATCTTCCGCTTCAACATCTTCCGGCAGGAAGATTTCGCACTGAAGACCGTAGAAATTCTCATAGCTGTTCAGCTCCAAGTAAGAAACCAGCCTCCCCCCAGTCTCTTCATCCGGGAAAAACTGTGCCTCTGTAACCACTTCTTCTCCCTTCACGATCCTGAACCGTCCCTCGGAGACATTCTCCTCCACTTCTACTACAGCCGTGATCCCATATCCGCCCGCAGTTAAAGTGAATGAAGCATTATCACTGACCAGACCGTCCTTCTCTCTGTTTTCAAAATATGATTTGCTGATGCCATATTCCGTAGAGAGAATCATTCCTTTCTCAGACGCTTTCTTCTCAAGACCGCTTTCTTTTGGTACTAAGATTACATACCCTCCTGTTTTAGACACAATCGTATAATCAGTGATCAGACTAAAGACGAAAATTTCATCGTTCGGTATGACAAGAATCTGCTCTGTTGTGGTTCCCTCCCAGTCTTCCCCGTAAATGCTCAGACTTACCTGCTGTTCCTGACACAGACTTTTCAGTTCTTCTATGCTGATATCACAGTTCTTATAGGGATGCAGATACACGATGCCCGCCTCGCTGTCCAGCTCTTTCACCGCGTCCACCATCTTCCGCACATTTTCTTCGGATTCAGCGCCCACCTCATACTGATTTGAAATTCTCTTGAACGTACATCCCGTAAGCCTCAGGCGCGAACCGTCGTTCAAAGTGATGACCGGCTCCAGTCCCTGAGTCGCGTTGCACGATAAAGCTATCTCCAACAGAAGACTTCCGTCCTCTGCAAAATCTGACCGTTCAATCGTCTGACTGTAGATGCAGACCTCTCTCCCGTCTCTCCACAGCTCGACCGTTCCCACCTCGTCGTAATATGCTTCCAGCAGCTCCAGTTCAAATGTGACAGATACCTCTCCCCCGGAAAAAGGCACTTTATAACCATAGATAAAGTCCCCTTCTGTCCCGCTGGACTCTAATGCAAGGCGCCCGCCGCTCTCCGTGTCTATATCGCTGACAAACTGATCCAAAGGCACATTCGTCTCGTAATCCATATACGGCTTCAGACTGATGCCCTGTTCCTCTATCATCTCCTGAAGGCGTTCCCCCTTGACATGAATATATTCCCCATTGTCAAGCTGGGCGCAGAGATATCCCTCCGCCACAAGCTCCGGATACTCCATGTAATAGCTGGTGAGAAACACGGCTTCCTCCAGCTCCGCAGGCGGAAGTCCGGGCATGATCTTATGATCCTTTAACATATACTGATAAAGCAGGTTTGTAGAATGATGCGTATCCGCAGTCGCGGATTTCTGTACATAGATCTCATATGGAAGCGCCCCCTGTTCATCAAGCGGGTGAAGGATCTCGTATATATCGTCCGCATATTGATAATTCAGCCTTCCCCTCTCCCCGTCTGTCACGACCGCTCCATACGCGTATTCATAAAAAAGCACAAGGCAAAGTACGCCCGTCAGCAGACGAATCTTATTCCTTCTGGACAAAACGTAGCACACAAATGTCAGCAGGAACGCCGCTATGATTCCCGGAACATACGCCCGGAACCGGATGGCCTCATTCCATCCGTCCACGCCTGAGAACGGCGCATACTCCCAGAAGGTTCCCGAATAATCAGCCACATAGGGCAGGATGCAGAATGTCCAGAAGCCTTCCAGCAGGATCATCCCCCCTATGACATACGGGAACATTTTCGTGAAGGATTCTTTATATTGTCTCAGATACAGCAGGCCCAGCATAAGCACGGGTCCGAAATAGACCGCGTAATACCTGATATAAGTCAGCGCCCTCATTGAATCGTTGTTGTCGCCGCTCTCAATAGCCGCTGTAACGCCCCCCAGCCATGAGAAAGACTGTCCAAGTATGGTGATGGCAACCGCCGCCAGAGAAAAGATTGCGATCACGGTATAGGCACTGCTGTTCCCACTGTGACCTTCCTGCGCCGCCTCCTTTCTCTTCACAAGCGCTTTCCATATCAAACCGCTCCCTATAAGCGCGCTGAACAGGGCAAATCCCCCGAGCATCACAAACATTGTGTTAATCTGCCCCACAACAATATAGATCCAGCCTGTCAAAGACTTTAAGGACTCAAAGACCGCAGATATGGAAAATGAAACACTGGTATTGTCGATCGCTTCCCCGGACTCTGCCCCTAACGTCAGGACAGCCATAAAATCGATCATCCTTGTACTGAACAAATATCCGGCGGCGCCTGTGACAACAGCGATCACAGGGGAGACCAGCCACTTCCGATATGTCCAGAGATAAAATACTACAAGTACCGCCACAGCGATCCACGAGGTGACCGCGCGGGAGTGGATGGTCATCGAATAGATAAGCGCCAGTATCAGGAACACCGTCAGTATCCGCTTCTCCTTTTTCCGATCCACATTTTCGTTCAGGCAGAGCAGGAGCAGGACCACGATCCAGTTAAGAAGAATAAACATGCTCTCATTATATATATATACTGCCCGCAATGTGACAAAATAAGAACATGCCACCGACGCAAGACACACAAAAGATTCCTCCGCATCGCGGAAGAATCTCTTCATGATATAGAAGCATACCGGCGCAGTCAGCGCTTGGACAACAGCCATGACCGCCACCATAATCCGGTACAGGATCACCGGGTCTTCGATCATGCGGAGCAGAGGCGCGAAAAAGACCGTCAGGCCGAAACCATAATACCTGTACGATTCCATCACCCCGCTCCAGTCAAGTCCGATAAGCCTCGCTGGCGTCATGAGCATAAATACCTCGTCCCCCGTGTTATTAAGAGGGTATGTCCAGAACAAAAAAATGAGCCTTGGCAGCAGCGCCGCCAGAAAAGCGATAATAATAAATCTGTGTTTTGATATACGATACTTCATTTGGTACTCCCATTTTTAACCTTTTGCTGATATGTGTAATATTATAGCAGGTTATGTCCCCCTTATTCAATAATTAAATGGTCCGCCACACAGTAAACATATTTTTCCCGTCTTTATACTCATAACACGCCCCGTCCATACTGTTCCTCACTATATAGACACCGAGTCCTCCCACCCGTCTCTCCCGTGTATCCGCCGAGACATCCGGCAGGGGATGCTCCAATGGATTATAGGGAACGCCCCTGTCGATAAAGGTCAGTTGTATTCTGTCCGGCTTCCCCTGAAACCAGATTTCCACGCTGCCCTGTGCTTCTGATCCTGAATCTTTATAAGCATAGGAAGCTATATTTACGAATATCTCCTCCGCCGCCATCTGCAGCCAGTACCGCATGTCCTCCTTCTTTTCTGCATCCGCTTCATTTGAAGCTGTATCCCGCTGTCTGAAGCAGTCCTCAAGCTGCAAATCGATAAATCGCTTCACCACCGGCAGCTTTTCTCTTTTTGCCGTTGTCTTTAAGATATGTTTTTTCCCCTGAGAGAAGAATCTCATGGCGAGCATGGTGATATCGTCAGCCTGTTTCGCCTCTCCCATAAACTGCTCCACTCCTTCTGACACGCCCGCCACAATTTCTCTTGCACTCCCCGCGGTTTTTTGAAGAATCTTTTCCATCCTGCCCTCTCCAAGCAGTACGCCGTTTACATCCTGTGCTTCGGTCACACCGTCCGTATACGCAAAGATCATGTCCTGATCCCGCAGCACTATCTTATCCGCGCTGTACTCTGTATCAGGCAGTCCCGCCAGCACAAAACCGCTCTGCCCCCGGATATAGGACGGCTCATCATCCGCCCGCAGGAGAAGAGGCGGATTATGCCCTGCATTGACGTATATAAATTCTCCTGTGACAAGATTAAGACAGCCTGCAAATGCAGTGACAAACATCCCGGCCTCATTATTTTCACAGAGCTGTCTGTTCACTTTGGAAAACGCCTGATCGACAGGCATACCGGAAGAGAGATTATCTCTTAAGAGTGTTTTCGTGACGACCATGAAAAGCGCCGCTGGAATCCCTTTTCCCGACACATCTGCCATCACGATGCAAAGGTGCGTTTCATCCACCAGAAAGAAGTCATAGAAGTCTCCTCCCACTTCCCGGGCGGGATACATGACTGCAAAGATATCGATCTCCTCCCTGTCGGGAAATGCCGGGAAAATGCAGGGCAGCATGGAAACCTGTATCTGTGTCGCCACATTCAGCTCCGTGGCAAGCCGTTCCTTCTCCGCGCTCATTTTGGAAAGGCTGGCTATGTGCTCCTTTAACGACACGGTCATCCTCTCAAACGCATGGCTCAGCTCCTCGATCTCGTCTCCCGTGCGAATATCCGAGACATAGTCAAGCGCCCCTGCTCCGATGCGCCTGACCTCCTCCGAAAGCTGTTCCACTGGTCTGGAAAGCCTCTCTGCCATCCTGCGGGACATGCGGAACACGCATACAGTAAGCGCACATACGCACAGGCCCCACAAAAGCACCGCAGTGAGCATCTGATCTGAAATGGCCCTGCCGGCCTGACGCATCGTCCCCTCCAGCACGGAGAAGCTGTCCTGCGCCGCCTGTTCGAACTGCACCTTATCAAACACGATGGCCACATCCCATTCAAGACCTTCTATCTGAGAACGGATCACATACGGTTCGGTACTTCCGTCCTTTTCACCAGTATTTCCACTTGTAATCAACTGACCTGAGCGCGTCATGAGCATGGCGTACCCTCCGAATTCCAGATCAATCTCTGATATCATTTCTTCCAGATCATCAATGAGAAGATCGACTGCCAGCACACCGAGCAGACTCCCCTCTTCTGAATAACAGGGAGTGCTGAATGTCACAACGGGCTGCCCTCTGAAAGAATCCTCATAAACGTCCGACACCGTCATTTTCCCTGCGTTTACCGCGTCCTTATACCACTGCCTCTCCCTGCCATTAAATGAAGCAGGTTTTTTAGCATAGTCCTCATCGTATCCCACGTTCACCCCGGATTCTGATGTAAAATACAGCCGCAGTATCTGCGTGTTCTCTTCGGACAGGCTCTTAAAATAGGGCAGGATATTCCCCAAAAGCATGATCTCCTCCGCCGTCTCCCCTGCGTATTCCATATCCTCCGGCAGCAGCCAGTGCATCTGCTTTCCTTCCCCGGTTACCTTTGAGGCATGCCGCATCTCCCTTGAGGAATATGTCTCCGGCTGCGCATAAATATCCTGCAACCCGCCCTCAATCATTCCCATGGTGAGGGTCGTCTGGGCAAGCTGTCTCTCAATCACCTGACAGCATTTTACGGCATACTGCTCAGCCTGATCGCTGATCTTATCGGTCAGAATATCTCTTCCCGTCTCCACTGACTGCGCGTTCATTTTTTCGTAAGTGTCAAGGCTCGTTTTCCTCATAAAGAACAGGCAGGACGCGGATACAAGAAGCACAGTTCCCGCACATGCTGCCATCACTGTGAGCAATACCTTTTTCAGCTTGTCTTCTATCCTTGTCATATTTCCTCCTGTAAAATGAATCGGCCGCCGGACGCTTCTTTCTTTAACCTCAATGCTCTTTCGTGCCGGAAAGAGAATATGTGCGGTTCCACCCACACCCTCATCCCCGGAAGGCGGATTTCTTTCTCTGCCCCGCACCCTTCGAATTTCCCGCCCATCATCAGCATGTCAATATAACTCGGCTTGTTGAGAAGATCCACGGAGTATCGTATTCCCTCTGTCTCATAAGCGATCGTCCTGTACACCTCGCACACACTTCTAAGGTATCCTGCCTTAAGCATAGCCTGAAAAACCGTATAGTACAGCATCGTTCCGATCTTCTTTCCCGCGCACTCCCTTTTCACGAGAATCTCCCGCGGATATACCGTATCCGGCTGTTTAAGGCTGCGAGGAATATCCGGGTTGTCGTCCGAAAACCAAAAGCTTCCCACAGGCTCCCCCGCCTGATCCGTAAACAGCGCCCAGAAGGAGTGGGGATTTTTAATCTCCCGCTCTACGCCCTCCCTGTCCAATATAAGATACATGCCGCCTTTTTTGTCAAAGGCGTCCTTGTTCCCGCGCTGTAAGCGTTCCTTGCAGTTTCCTCTGTGAATGGCGCATTGCGCGTACATATCAGCGATCTTTTCCGCGTCTTTTGCCTCTGCCCTGCGATAGTAGAACCTGTCCTGCCGCGTGTATGCTTCCCCACTGTATTTTATGTCTTGTAATCTTATCATTTTTCTTTTTCCGCCTGCTCCAAAAAATCAATCTCCGAGAGAACCCTGCCGTACTTTTCCATGCAGTTTTTTAATGCCTCTTCCAAATGCTTCTTCCTGATCACCCCGGCGCCAAGTCCCGTCCTCTCTGCTGCCTCTGCTTTACAGGGACGAAAGCGGTCCGCCTCCTCTGCCGCCAGAAACGCCGCTGCATACGCCGCCTCCTTGATCTCGCTGCCGGATATCTCAAACCGCTCTGCAAAAAGCCTCAGATCAATGTCGTCCCCAAGCGGCGCGCGCTCCGGGAAGGCTTTTTCCCACAGCTTATATCTGGTCACCGCATCCGGGAGATGAAAGGGAATAATCATGCGTATCCTCCGTCTGAATGCTTCGTCAACATTCCCTTTCAGATTTGTCGCCAGAATCGTAATCCCATCATACTCTTCAAGCTTTTGAAGAAGATGGGCCGTCTCAGCGTTGGCATGTCTGTCATTGGCGTCTTTGACCTGAGTTCTTTTCGCGAAAAGCGCGTCCGCCTCATCGAAGAAAAGGACGGCATTTCTCTCCTTCGCGCGGTCGAACAGACCGCTTATGTTCTTCTGTGTTTCACCTATATATTTGCTCTGCATCTGCGAAAGATCCACACGGTACAGCTCAAGTCCCAAATCCCCGGCAATGATCTGGGCCGCCATCGTTTTCCCTGTCCCCGGGGGACCGCAGAACATGGCGCATATGCCGTTCCCATACGGACGCTTTTCATAAAACCCCCACTGCTCTCCGACAAGCGCTTTGTACCTTACATAGCTGCACAGATGCTCCAGCCGGGAGCGCAGCGTATCGTCCGCCACAAAGTCATCCCACGTAAACACGCAGGGAACCTTTACAGCGCGGCCGTCCATCGCCCTGATTCCAAGGCTTAAGACCGCCTTTGAAATATCCTGCATGGAAATGACGTCCCGTCCATAGCTGACGCAATTTCTCTCCGCCATATGTGACGCCCGTCTGATTTCTCCCACATTCAGCCTGTAACGGACAGACAGCGCCCGCAGATCAGCGTCAGTATCCCGTTTCCTGCCCCCGAGAAAGTATTTCCACAATCCTTCCCGTTCCTTTATATCAGGCTCCGCAAGGGTAAACTCTGTCACAATGCTGTCCTCTGTTACGGGAAACGCCGTCTTTTCATCCGCAGTGACAAAGCACCTGCCGCTTTGCATGATATCCTTATATATTTTCGTCCATATTGCCTCGTCCCCGCCGCCGGGCGGGTCTGCGCCGCTGTCGAAATCCCCGCCGCTGCCGCCGCTTTTTCTGTCACAGATACACAGCCACGCCCCGCATTGCCCGGCCCTGTATAGTAAGAGCTGCAAAAGGGAGCTGCCATACTCCATATATCTTGCGAGAAGGAAACCGCTCTCCAGCATGAGGACATTCCTCCCGCACAGACAGGCAAGGGTTTTTATGAGGTGCTTCCTCCCCGAGCCATCCCGTCCGCGCAGGACTGTAAGCGCAGGCTCAAGGCCGCCCCCATATGCCCTCTCCAACCTAAGGAGCTGTTCAAGTATGTCTTTATGAAGGAGAAGTTCTCCCGGAACATGGCTGCTGTCATAGAGAGTGACAAACTCCGAGAGCATATCTTCTGTCTGGCGGCTGATCTCATATCCGGCTCTATCCTGATCCATTCTTTTCCCTCCGCTCCTTCGGCGATACGGCAAACTCTGCGGCGCTGACTCTTGTCACGTTTTTGATGACATCTGACTCGACCGCGACCGGAGACGCCTTATAAAACACAGAGACCGTATACGGCTTGCCGCCAAAGTTCCACAGCTTCAGCTTATCCTCGGTGGAGAGCTTAAGCATCTGCATACGAACCCCTTCCTGTCCGTCCAGTATGGGATCGTCGTGGAAATGCTGGATCACCTTCCCAAGGATACGCTCCTGCTGTATGGCGCCAAACTGCCGCTCCCCCTGCCTGTATGCAGTGATCATGTAGTAAAGAGACAGATAGGCGGGCGGCCCCTTCTGCCTGTCCCCGTCTATATTTACCATCTGTATCTGCCGAAGCTCATCATTTTCCTGAATGTCGTACAAAAATATCCCAAGTGTACAGTCCTCGCAATTATCAGGACTGCACATCACAATGCCGCCGCGGTCAGGAATCAGATCGGGAACAAGCGCCTGTCTTAACCGCTCCCCGATCCTCTCGCTCATCTCGGCAATGGCTGAATATCTTCCCATGATGTCTCTCCTTAGCTGTATTTCCAAGAGCTTAGAAATACAGCGCTTATTTGTTTTGCCAACTTTCCGTCAGGCAAAGGTGAGTACCTTGCCGAAACCCGTCATGGAGAACACCTCCATGACCTGAGGCTGCACCTTTGTCAGAACCATCCGGCTGCCGCATGCCTGAGCGGTCTTTGCCCCCACCAGCAGCGCCCTTAATCCCGCGCTTGATATATAATCCACTTCCTCGAGATCGATCTCTATGAAGCTGCTCTTTTGAAATGCAGTCAGCACCCGCTGTTGGAATATGACGCTTGTATTCGTGTCAATACGCCCCGCTGTCCGCAGTATGATTTTTTCTTCTGTACGCTGTTCGTTGATCTCCATTTTCAGCCTCCCGTATAAATCATTTAAAATCTATCCACATTTATAAATCAATCAAATTCTGTCCGCACACGCATGTATCGGCCGCGCAGTCCCGGTCAAGGGCCGCCGTCTCAGGACTTACAAGCGCCGCGTTGCTGTCTGTGAAGCAGTAGCTGTCCAGAGCGTCTTCCTCATAATAAGACAGCACATTTAACCGGATATGCACCGGCTTAAACTGGAGAAGGAAGAACAACAGTTTCAGTTCCTCATCCTCCGTCAGCTTTCTCTCAAGCAACAGTACAGTCTCCTTACTGCTGCTTTCGATAATAAGAGGTGTCTCCCCTGTCAGCATACGGGTCAGTTCCCTCATGACAAAGCGTGTGCCCTTCATTCTCACATAAAGGTGCAGATTCGCTGTCATTTCCCGCATCTGGTCTATGGTCAGCAGACCGCTGCCAAGCTCGATTCCAAACCACCCCGCTATCCCTGACAGGTCTTCCGGCCCCGCCCTGCTCAAGTCCACTCTGTCCCGAAGCAGCTCTGCCTGTTCCTTAAAGTCCGAACAGACCGTGGAAAATACGGATATAAACCTGTGAAAAACACTTCCCCTTTCCTGATAGATCTGGGGAAACCCATTCATAAAATCATCCCCCGGACAGAACACGCGAATTCTGCCAATCCGTCCGTCTTT
The DNA here is from genome assembly GCA_019118545.1 of Candidatus Mediterraneibacter merdavium. Lineage (GTDB taxonomy): Bacteria > Bacillota > Clostridia > Lachnospirales > Lachnospiraceae > Mediterraneibacter > Mediterraneibacter merdavium. The sequence goes on from DWYT01000055.1 coordinate 16,034, forward strand.
TTGAAGTCCTGTATCCGCCACTTCTATCATCAGCCACAAATATGTGCCCTTAAGTCCATAAAGCAAAAGATTCTGCTTCATTTCAACAGGCCCCCTGCCACGGTCAGCAAAAAACGCCGTCCGCTTTCCATACGATGCTGTGTCGTTCAGCATGATATGTCCCGGCGCTTCCTTATCTTCTGACACCGCCACATAGACCTGCATCCTGCTGCCTTGCGGAAGCGCCGCCTCGATATGAAGCCGCCCCCACTCCTCCTTTTGTCCGCCATATAACGGCGGCAGACACATATAATGGCGCGATCCGGCGGTCATTCTCACTGTACCGTCATCCTCTGCTGACATGCCTTCCATAAATGCCCGGGCAAGCCTGCTTTTGCGGATTGTATAGCATCTCATTAAAAAGCACCTCACAATATCCTGTTCTTTTTTAGTTCCAGCCTGATGTCCCCTGCATAACACAATCCGTCCTTTGGCATGGTGATCTCCTCTTTTGCGGCGCCGTCTGCTTCCGCGAACTCCCCGCCCGCCGTAATATAGAGTGCTTCCACCGCTTCGACACACGCCAGACGCATAAGCTGCTGCTTAAGCCTTCTTACAGACACCGTACTGCCGAAGGTCTGCTCCCCTGTCACGTGCTCCAGCTCCCTTTGGATCACCTCTTCAATCTCCTCCCGGCACCGGGCGTACTGCAGCTTCACTGTGATATTCGCGTGGACACTCACCGGGATATAGCGCGCTCCCCGCACAGTGAGCCGGGTGCCAAGCAGCCTTTTCTCATCGAGCCATGCCCTGACGGCATCCCTGTACAGGGGCGGCAGGGTTGGAAGCCTCTCGTCGCTGTAAGGCTTTACGCACACACATACAGTACCATCCTGCTCCCGGAACGCATTCGCTTTCTGGATGGACAACCCCGGTGTCTCAAGCGCCGCCCTTTTATAATCCTCAGCAGTGACAAGTACCCCTGTGCTCTCCATCTCTCTGCGCAGACGCGTCAGCATACTGCTTTCATCCTCCCTGTCCCTGCCGCAGGAGGCGGCTGACGGGTTGAAATACTCCGCTTGGCCGTCGCTTATAAAAACATTACTGGAACACACATTCCCATCCGCGCCGTCAAATACTGCCCATCCGCTTAAAGACACCTTCCATCCTTCAAAATTTCCTGCATCTGACACGACGATCGCATGTTTCCCGCTGTCATATTCATAGACGACCGCTCCCTCTGTCTGATCCGCAGGGCGGAAGAAGCGGCGCTGCTTCTCCCCGCTTTTCCCGGTTTCCACCATGATCTCCACAGCCTGCGGCACAGGCTCTCCCGGAATCCCTACGGGAAACTCCTGATCATCACAGCCGCCGAGCACTCCGAGAATACTGTGTACTGCCGCGTCCCGGCTGACATAGTCGACATTTTTTCCAGAAGGACTGTCCGAAGAGACAATCTTTGTGTCCCGGTTGACCACACGGAACAAAGGCCCGTAAACCGCGCGGAAGTATGGGACATAGTCGTACTGCTGTCTTATTAGTGTGCATTTTAAGATCCACTTCCTGCGCTTCCCAAATCGCTGCCTTTCATGCGCTTTTGCACCCAGCCGTATTTCGATCCCGCCGCTTTTTAAGAACGCCCCTGTCTTATCCTGCGCCCATGCCCCACAGTATCCGCTGTCCGTACTGTAGCTCCACTGTACCTGTGCAAAATCCGGCAGCATCCCCTCCGGCGCCTCTGTGCGCGGAAAGCGCCCGTCCATCTCCACATAGAGAAAAAACGTTTCTCCCGGCAGGGCGCATGGACCGTCAAACAGCAGGTACAGGGAATCCCCCGCGCGCGGATGCTCTCCAAACACTGCCTCTGCTTTCCTGAAACTGCCGCCCGCATTTGCCCCGCCGTCTGCCCCATCGCCGTCAGCGGCGCGCCACAGCCTCTTTCTTTCTCCAGAGGCCCCCTCTCTCCACAGCTCAGTCAGGCGGGCAGCAGATATATCCATTTCCTTCTCCGGCTCAAAACAATATTGTCCGAGACGGAATTTCTGATACCTGCGGATATGCCGGAAGCCGCCCGCCGCTTCATGGGGTCTCCTGTCTCTGGCAGACAGAAACATTTCCGCCTGAGCCGCCGTCCTTTTCCTGATTCCAAAAAGCGCCGCCAGATGTTCCCTCACTCTTTCAGGAACTGTTCCGTACTCCTCATATAAAAGGAGTACAAAGGCAGTCAGGTTTTCAAGTATTGTGACGCCGGGATCAGAGGGCAGGCGGCTCGTCCAGTCCGGCGCGTACATATCCAGCCGCTCAAGGGCAAAGGAAAGCATTTTTTTATACTGCTCGTTCTTCTCATTTTCCTGTGCCATTTTTGTCGTCTCCTCCCCTCTTTCTCCCTACTGTCCTTCACCCCGGCCATCCGCTGAGGCCACTGTTATCGTATGCTCTCCTTCTGAGCACACTGCGTCCCACAGCCGCGTTCCCTCGGTTAACTCCTGCTCCCTGTACCCGTTTCCGTCGTTATAAGACAGATATACACAGAACCTAAGCATACGGATCCTGTCTGATGTACTTCGTAAAAGCTCTCCCAGCTCTCTGATCTTGGGCAGACGTCCGATGCGGCGCGTTCTTTTCTGCTGTTCTGAAAAATACCGCGCAAGAGCGGACCGCAGTTCCTCTCTTACTCTGATCTCACTGCCGGGCAAGACAGTGACCCACACTGATACAGAGACTGTCACCGGTAGAATGCCTCTCACCTCTGCTTTGTGAAAGACGCCCGCCTCGGGCAGAATACCGGACAGACAGGCGCCGAGGCTTTCCGTCAGTTCTGAAATCTCCTGTCCTGATGCAGTCCTGACCGCCACGGCGAGACTGCCCTTGTCATCACACCGCACCGCCGCCTCTGCCACCTCCGGCGAAAACTCCTCCGCCATCCTCCTGATATCCTGCTCCGTCACCATATGCCCTGCGGTACACATCCGGTTCTTTCCCTGCTCCAGCCTTCTTCCCTCTGCCGCGCAGCCTGTGCCGCCACATCCGCCCACAGGAGAATACACCCTCTTTATATGCCTGACCTCTCCTGTAGGTTCTAACCTTGTCCCTGCCTTTATATTGCCGCGTTCTCCGTCACAGCATAGCGTCCTGAGTTTCCATGACGCGCCCGCCATATTGCCCGGCAGAGCCGCATGTTTTCCGTCTCCGAAGCAGAGTTCCCCGCTCTCCCGGTCAAGGACATAATATCTGCCTCCCCGCCCTCGCGCGTCTGTGTCTGTGACTCTCGTTTGCGGAAGCGTCTCAAAGGCTGCGCACTCCTCCCACAAGACATGGCACCTTGTGATCTGTCCGTTATCCTCCCTCTCCGTCTGTACGCGTCCGGGGTGTTTTTTCTCAAGAGCATGTATCTCCTCCTTTGTCAGAAGCGCACTTTCCTCTACCCATACTTCCGCGCTCACGATATGTCTGCCCGGTATTTTCACCCTCATTTTGGGGCGCACCTGCTCCCGGGTATACTCCTTCCACCCTGAGGCGGTAAGGTTGACAGCCTTCACGGCATTTACGGCCACGTCTGACAGCACAGGAAAACATGCCTCTCCCGGTTTTTCATCCGTAAGGCCGAGCCAGAAGCATTTTTTCCCTGCTATTTCTGACACGGCGGCGTCGCCGGGGACGGTAAAGCTTATCAGTCCGCTCCGCTTAAGTCCGTCCGTAGAATCCTCCGCCATATTGCCATTCATCTCAAGGCTTTTCATCCCCTCCTCAGAAGAATAAAAGAATTTCAGCTTTCTTGCGCGGCTGTTCCCCGGCGTATCCACCGTCAGATACAGTCCGGCCTGCCCCGGCGGGAACGCCCTGTCAAAGCCAAAGAAAACGGATTCCCCCTGCCACGGGAAGTCCCCGGACAGCGTCTCCCCATACGCGACGGGCATGACCCTTCCTCCCGCGCGTCTGTATACCCTCTGCGGCCTGATTCCTTCTCTTCCGTATGAATAGAAAAAACGCGGCTTTGACATGACCGGATAATGATGAATCCCCTCCGGCATATAGGCATGGCGGGCGCGCACAATGCACAGCCTTATGCACCGCAGCTCTCTTCCCGCCACCATCTGCGGTGCCCAGTCATTTGGACACCGGAAGCGCCAGATGTACCTCTTTTTCTCTCCCTTGCGGACTATGTCTGAAAAGATATCCTCTCCCTCCAACGGGAGCTGCCTGTACCCTTTTCCGTTAAAATAGGTGATATCCACCTGCTCGGGAAATACTTCGTACCGCTTGGCCGCTCTGTCCTTCCGGCGCCTCACAACAGGCTTAAGCTCGGCCTGCGGCTCCTTTTCCGCATAGTCTTTTATCCGCCATTCCAGCTCAAAGCTGCATGTGATCTGTGCCCCCGCTTTTGCAAACACCTGATCGTGCCCGATATAACACTCTTTGTACGGCAATATTTCCTGTCCGAACAGTTCCGCCTGTTCGATATCTGTCTCAAGCTCTCCGCTGCAGACCAGCTCAGGTGCTGCCCAGCCAAACGCGCGGACGTGTGCTCCCGCCAGAGTGAAAACCGACTGCCGCTCCCTGTTTTTCTCCATGTACTTGTGCAGACCTTGAAACAGGAACCGCCCCTTTGGGAGCAGAGGATGTTCAATACCGATCTCCTCCAGATAAACATTTTCCCCTGATGTGTCAAAGAGACGCGCCTGTCCTTCACGCAGATTTTCTATCTGCGATATGACCTTCCTCTCCTTCGCACTGACAGTAAACAACTCGCTTAAGTCCGCCGTACTTGCAGCTATATCATGCTCTGTCTCAAACACGACCGGGGCCTCTCCCCCGATATCCGCCGCAAAGCGGGCGCCCTTGGGAATTTCCACCCCCTGTTCAGCCATGCGGTCTGTCTCAAAGGCAAGGATCGTATGTGCCGGAGACGGCGGCAGGGGCGGAAGTCCCAGCATGGTGATAAGCTCCCCGTGGCAGCGCTCCTGAATATCTTCCGTATACCGCTTCAGTTCTTCCATCTGCTCCGCAAAGAGAGAGGCAATTGCCGTTCCGGCATCAGACTCAGACTGGAGCGGTCTCCACTCCGGCAGATATTCCTCTGCAGTCTTGAGAACTTTTTCCAGAATGTTTTCTTCCTTGCTATATAAGGAACCTGACATCGTCCTTCTCCCCTCCCTTCACGGTATATTGAAGATACACCTCCATCCGGTCGCTGTCTTTCTCTCTCTGGATACGAGCCTGCGCTGCCTGTACACGGGGTTCCTGCGAGAGCACCGCCTGCGCAAGACTGCGCTCCATCATACGCAGCTCTGTCACAGACGGCTCGGTGAAGGTCCACGACTGGATAGTGCTGCCAAACTCCGGTCTTGTGAATCGCTCTGACTTCTGGGTCATAACGATCACATAGATGGATTCTTTTATATTCTGTATTCCCTCTGACATAACGAACCTGCCGTTTGCAAGATTAATTTCCAGAGGAAACTTCATGCCTCTTATGCCGTCCATCTCTCTTCCCTCTCCCGAATGTATTTCTCCTATCCCAGTTTTACCGGACTGCCCGAAAGCGACGCCATACCGCTGCTTGAGAGCTTTATGGCAGAGGTTCCTTCCGCGCTCATCTGCTGTCCTGAGAGCTTTGCCGTGCCGTCCGTTGTAAACTCATAAGACCTGCCGGCCCTGATCTGCACTTTATCCGCCTCCACTGCCACTGTCCCGGTCTCGCCGTTCAAGGTAATGCTCACAGAATCCCCCACCGACAAGGTCAGCTTTTTCTCCGCCGACATCTTCATCCCGCCGTCACCGAAGTTTAGTTCCACACTGCACCCGGAAGCTTTGTCCGCAATAGATATCTTCTTCTCCTCATTGCTGAGTATGATCCGGCATGTATCCCCGGAGGTGGATATACTGATGCTGTCCTTTTCTGAGCCGTCCTTATGATCTGTAAAGACCACACTGTTTCCGTTTTTTGTTACGATCTGCTTGATCTGGTTATCCTCATCCGCTGTTTCCAGCACTGTCTTATCCTCGTCCCGGGGCAGCGAGCCTATGATATAGGGCCTTTTTATACTGCCCTGCTCAAATGCCAGAAGAACCTGATCGTCCTTTTCCGGCAGGAAGCGGCATCCCCACTCTTTTCCTCCATAGGGAACTGCCACCTTCGCCCAGTCCAGTATATTAGCCGCCTCGTCCCGCAGGGGTATCTTCACCTTAAGTCTGCCGGGCATATCCTTATTATAATTCTCCGTCACGATGCCGACCGCCACGCCGTTCATCCTGTTATCCCCCGGCCGCGCAGTCCTCTCTTTTGGTTCAGTATCCATCAAGCTTAAAATTTCCATATGCTCCTTCCGCCTCTGCCGTTATAGAACCGACGCCGCATATCCTTCCAGTCTGGTGATATACCCCTCTTCCCCGGACAGGATATGACTTGCCGCTGTCACGTAATATTGGTTATCCGCCCCTTTCCCATATCCCGAGATAATGACAAAATTCCCCGGCAAAAGGACAGGCAGTCCGATACAGTCGCATTGAAGGGTGCCGAACCGCCACTCCTGCCGGTCCGCCAATGCTTCCGCCAGTTCCCCGGCCTCCTCCTTCGAACGTATGGCAGCGTCCGTGTACACCTGCTTTGCGCTGCCCGTGACCGTATCCGCAAGCGCACCGTAGGAGAGTTTTTTTCGGGAACTTCTTTTCGCTGAGAACGGCTCCCCTTTTCCGTCGTCCATCCCACGCACTTCAACCTCTTTTGCCAAGCCTCTGATATCATAGGAGATGTCGGCTGAGATCACGCCTCTTCCGGGGCCTAATTCAAGAAGCTCCTTAGCTCCTTCTCTGGCTTTTCTGAATACGAGTGTCCCTGTCTCTGCAAAAAATTCATAGCCAAACCGTTTTGCCGCTCCCGCGATAAATGTAAAATCACTTTCAGAAACCTGTTCTAAATGTACTTCTTCCTTGTTTTCCTTCTTGTCCGGAGTGTCTGTCACCTGTATGCGCTCCGCCGCGCCTTTTTTGAAAAGCTCTCTGTAGCCTTCCCCGTTTACAAGCTCTTTCACAGCCTCCCCGTATGTTCCCGCGCGAAGCTGGCGGCTGTATCTGCCGGACATGAGCGCCCCTTTTGCATCCACCGCCGTCACCTCCGCGCACGGGATGTCTTCCTCCTCAGCTTCGAAGCGCACTCTCGCGATAAACCCCCGGAATACTTCTGTCAGGTTTTCCCCGTACCCGATCTCCAGCGAAACATAAGAACCCAGAAGAATATATGGTTTCATTTCCTCGAACAGATAAGACCCGTCCTTCTCATCCACACAGCCATAGATGCGCCACACCGCCTGAGACGCCTCACAGCCGGAAGTCAGCTCAATCCGTGCTTCTCCGATCACGAACTGGGGCGCATGTTCCGACATGTCCCTCCCCTCGACCGTTACCTTCAAGGCGGGATGCTCAAAGCTTGCATATGTATTTTTCAGGCTTTCGTAGTTGTACTCCATCTTAAGTCCTCCGATGCCGCATGGTTTTATGGTGTAACGACTGCTGTTTTCAAAGACTCTCACGCGAACATCAGCCTGAGTGTCATGCTCACCTTTGCGCGTATGGGGTTCCCGAAGGGATCAAACATCGTGCAGCTTCCGCTCATACTTTCCACTCTGCCCGGAAAACAGAAGTCTCCCCACGCAAACAAAACCTGTCTCTTCCTCTCGGATGAAAGCATTCCCAAAAAACCTAATACGGTTTTCTGCGTTTCCTCCCCTTCCAGCAAAAGTTCTACGGAAAAGGTCTGTTCTCCCGGAAAGACGGACTGGCTCAGTGATTCGGCAGTGTTTTTGTCCGCTCCGTTCTCGAACTCTCTGCGCGTTGATTCCGCCCGCACGGAGAAAGAGGCCGGATTATACTGTACTTCAAATAATTCCATCCCGTCTGCCATACTGAGCGTACCGCCGCCTCTAAGCGCTGCCGCGGCATTCACTAAAATATCCGTAGTCTCCTTTTCCTCTCTGTCCTTTACAACCGCAAGGAGCGCTTTTCCCGCGCTGCTTCTTTGTCCCTTGCCCGGACTTTTGAAAAGGCTGTCGTAATGCGTTCCCATCAGTTCCTTCACTTTTTGCTTATCATTCAGATAGATGGTCAGCTCCACATTTGCCCGGAGTATTTTTCCCTCAGGACTGAACATCGTATACTCCGCGCTGAGTCCTTCAAGTATTCCCGGAAATACGAACTCTCCCCACAGGAAAGCCGCTTTCGTATCCCCGCAGTTTTTTTCCGCCTCCGCGAACAGCTCCCGGACCTTCCCCTGTACATCGCATGTGCTGCCCTCCCACTCTTCTATTCCCGCGTCAAAGACCAGCTTTATGTTCATGCGGATTCCCGGCACAGTTTCCCATGTACACGCAGAGGTTTTCTTCCCTGACTGGAAATCCTTTTTCTTCTTTTTGCCCGTCTGCCCGGCACTGAAAGAAAGCTCCGCGGGGTTGAACTGTACCTGAAACGTACCGGCGTTCTCTCCTTCACCGAACTGCAGGTACGCTTTCGCGGGCGCAGTGCCTGTCTGCCCTGTTCCTTGCAGCAGCGCCGCGTATCTGTTTCCTGTGTATGCTGCCATCTCTGCCTACATCCCCCATCTTTTCCTCTCGTCGAGCAGCCTTTTCCCCAGCCTTGTGTACACCTTGTCAGTCAGGGTTCCCATCTGTTCCCTTATGTTGTTCCTGATCATGCGGCTTAGCTCCATGCTGTCCCCATTGTCAAGCTGACGGCGGATCTCCCTGCGGTCTGAAAACCCCTGTTCCCTCAGCACTGCCCCTTGGGTAAGCCATCTTTCCTCCGCGCTTTCGTCCTGTGCCGGAAAACGGTCTCCCGCTGCTTCGTTTCTTATATGCACGGTGCGCACAGGCTCCCATATCCACTGCTCCTGTCCCGCCACATGCCGGATGTCTGCCTGCGATAAATACCCTCTGATCTCCTTCTCGATCTTCGAGACTGCCCTCACTGTCGCCATGCCCTGTTCGTCCAGCGCGCGATCCAGTTCTTTCTTCTGTCCCTTCAGAAGGCCTTCCAGAATATGCCGCGTCTGTTTCAGCCTGTAAAATTCGCTCTCGTTTTCCTTCTTTGCCTCCACGTCGTAAATTCTGCGCAGTATTCTTATCTCCGAGGCAAATCCGGATTCCAGTGTCTCCATAAGAAGCTTCTGGTTTTCCATATCCGCCGTGAGTACATTTCTGTGATATCGGAAAAAACGCTCCATTGTCATCCTCATGCCATGCTCCGCCGCGTTTCTGATATCGATGTGTCTTATCCCGCCCCTGCCTTGGCGCAGTGCGCCGTACAGCGCGGTATCTCTTACCATATTGAAAAGAACCGCGCTCAAAAGACCGGATTTAAGCTGCTTTTCCTCTATGCTTTCCCCCAAGCTGCGGGGATGCTCATACGGATTAAACATCATCGCCGCGCCGCCGTTCTCCAGCAGGAAGCCGTTCCTCTCCAGCCTTTGCACAGACAGACCGTGCTCAATGCAGCACTGCTCTATCATCGGGAAAAAGTGTTCCGGGACCTGCCCCTGTACAAAGGCAGTGTGAAATCCAAACTCCCGGTACAGCCTCCCCGCCTCGGCGCCGCCAAGCCGTTTGGCCACTTCCTCATACAGCGTTTTCCGTCTCAGCGCCCGCCCGGCTTTGAAGCTTTCTGCATCCTCTTTCTCCATATCGGATTTCCGCTTCCAGAAGCGCCGCTTCTTTTTAGCAAGCCTTTTCCTTACGGCCTGTTCTGCCTGTTCTTCTGTCTGCGCGAGAACCGCGAGCCTTCTCTTCTGTATTTCCAGTCCGGAAGCGCGCACTGCCATGCGGATAAATTCTTCTGCGTTTCTGATTCCCATTTTCCTGAGCGCCGCCTCCACGAACACCTTGTCCTGATAGACCCCGCCGTTTTGCACAAGATTCTTCATTCTGTTTACAATCTGATTGACGACACCGATCTCCACCTGCTGGCTGATGTGGAAGCTCTGTGTCAGGCCGCCCGCCCTGTATCCGTCCGGATCCGGCCTGCCTCCGGCTAATGTGTGGAGCATGGTTTCGGGAGAGAGCTTCATCTGTATGAGTCCGTAATTTGACAGAAGCCTTTCTGCAAACGCCTCCGAATCCTGCAATATCCCCATATCCCGCTCCGCTCCCGCGATCTGTCTCAGTGTTATCACGTTTCGTCTCCTCTCTATGGAAGGGTCACTGTAAGCCGCTCACATATGATGGTGACTGTCTCTGTAAGCAGTCCCGACTTCTCCGCCTCCAACTCGGAATAATGCTTTCCGGTCACGATACAGCCGCTGAAAGTAAACTGCGCCACCGGATTTTTAAAGTCCCCCTGCACACCGCTTACCATCAGCACCATATCCTGCTTAAGGGCGGTTCCCACATTGAAAAGCTCCTCACTGCCGTCCTCACCTGCGGTTCTGTACCGTTCCATCTGGAAAGTGACAGGCTTGGAGGACGGCTTGCGCCTGATATGTACATAGTCGTTGACCCCGCCCTCCTGTATGGTCTCATACTCTGTTTCGTGCTCAAATGCGCGCACACTCCTGCAGGCGGTCTCCCTGCCCTCCACCAGCAGGACAAAATTCATATTGGGATACGCCTTATTCATCATGTCCTCCCCAGTTCAAATATGTTTCTCTGCTTTTTCTGCGAGGGATTTCTCTGCCTGTTGATATCCGAAATCTGCGCGCACCACGCCCGCCTGTCTCTGTGGGGCATCCCAAGGATCTCTTCTTTGCTCCAATGGAGATAATAGGCTACAAAGGCAGACTCCCGGTATATCTCTTCCTCCGGATACAGGCTCATCCCTCCCGTGTAAAATTTAGCGGGGCCTCGATCTCCTCCCCGCAGTGCGGGCACTTCATCCTCATGACCGGAGCCTCTATATCATTGATCCGCTGGTACATATCCTGCAGAAACATAAGATCCGCTGTGTAGAGCCGCTCGATCAATGTCGCTGTGACCGAATCAATCCCGTCCAGCTCTGTGACCACCCTTGAGAGCAGAACGACCGTCAGGTAGGCCGGATTGTTCAGCACCCTCGGATCCCTCGCGGCCGTCAGCTCATCGCCCGCAGTGGCAAGCCTCATCTTTCCTTTTTTGTATACGCCGCCCCGCTCGTCCGTGTAACCCCGCGGAAGTTCAAAATCATAAACCGTTGTCATACTTTATCCTCTTTCTGCCTACTGTCCTCCGGCCGCCCCGGGTATCTCAAGCTCCTCATAGGCGATCTCAACCGACTCCAGCGCCACCTCATTGGCCGTAGAGTTAAGGTCCGGCGCGGAATATTTTGTCACCCATGCGTTTTTCAGCTTCCAGATACAGGAGCCTGATGTGGTCGTCTTTACTTCTGTGGGCGCCGCTGTGGTAATGTCTACAAGCTCAATGCTCACATCCCGGATATTTTCATCCGCCTTGCGCGTCTCGCTGACGCATGCCGCGGCCCATTTCAGGAAAGCATTATCCAGCGTACAGCCATATTTCAGCGTAACGTTTCCATGCTTTACAAGTCCCGGTATCTTCATGGGAGCGAGACTGTTCGAATTACCCTGCCGGAATTCGATCACATCCACGCTCGCCTCCACTCCGCTCACTTCTGTAAATGCCGCTGTCGCATCCCCTGCCGTCACGATAAAATTCATTTTTGTAAGGGGCACGGACAACCCTGTTTGTAACGTTCTAGCCATAATCAATATTCCTCACTTTCTTCTATGCGCCCGACTCCGACGTGTGCTGCGTGATCCTGAAAATAACAAACTCCGCCGGTCTTGACGGCGCGATCCCGATGTTGCAGATCAGCCTTCCGTTCTGGATATCGTCCTGCGTCATGGTCGACGTGCCGATATCCACAAAGTAGCTCTCCTCCGGCGTCGCCCCCGCGAACATTCCGTTGCGGAACATTGTATTTAAAAATCCATTGACAGATATCCTCACCCTGTTCCACAAAGTCTCATCGTTTGGTTCAAAGACGACCCATCCTGTATTTGCCCGGATACTCTCCTCCACAAAGATGAAGAGCCTCCTGATATTCACGTATTTAAACGATGCGTTGCTGCTCGCAGTCCTCGCGCCCCATATGCGTATGCCCTGCCCCGGGAGAGCGCGGATCAGATTCACCCCCTCGGGATTGAGTATATCCTGCTCTCCTTTTGTAAAGCCGATATTCAGGCCCGTGCAGGAAACGGTTTCGTTGGCCGGGGCCTTATGTACGCCTCTGCTGATGTCCGTTCTGGAATATACGCCCATAACGGCTCCTGACGGCGGGAAATACCCGGGTTTTTTGTTCGATCTGTCAAGACTCTGTATCCACGGATGGTACATCGCCGCATAAGTGCTGTCCACAAGTCCTCTGTATTCGAGGAGTTTTCTGGTGTCCGAGATATCCCGCGGCATATCCAGCACCGCGAACCTGCTCTGTGTATTTTCACAGTGCGCGATCAGTGATACCATCACATCCGGCATGGTGATCCCGGGCACCGCCATGATGCTCACCACGTTATTTTCAAGAAACGACTGGATACCCGTCCGTTTCCCCGGCCCGTTATCCTCACCGATAAAGGATGCGGCCGTGACGTTTTCCTTCGTCCCGTCTGCGCCGCCCGCTAAGCTGACTGAGGATACCCCCTCTCCCAGAAGGAGCTCCACCGGACTGCCCGTCCCGGATACAGGCTTTGCTTTTAGCTTTACAAGAGCGCTCTCCTGCAGCTTTGTGTTGATATAGTGCTCTGACGTGATGTGAAGGCTCAACTCCCCAAAGATCTCCGTATCCTCTCCGCAGCTCACCTGTATCTCAAGCTCACTGAGCCATACGAGCTTTTCAGGCACAAGAGCGTTATCCGTCACATCAGCGGTGAACGGATTTTCAAAGGTGACTTCATTTCCAAAAATGCGCTGGATACGGTTATATTCACCCTCTGCCTTTACAAGGCTCCCCTCCTCAAAGCCGGCCGTTGCTTTTGCAAGATAAACATTCTCGCTCTTCTTCTCAAGAAGCTGCATTTTCTTCTTTGTGACCTCCGCAAAATTCAGGACAATGCGGTTTCCCCATTTCCCTTCATTTGCTGCCTGAACAGAGAGGTTAGCGCCCTCATAGGCTGCGGCACGGGCGTCTGAGGGAACTACCCTCGCCACATAGCAGCGTGTGCCGCCATTTTGGAAAAACTGCTCTACCGCCCCTGCCAGATAGCGGTATTCGCCAAATTCAAACTCACTTAAATACCCGCCGTACCTGCGGATAAATCCCGCATAGTTGGTGACCAGCTCCGGCGCGCCCACAGCCGGTCCTCTCTGCGCAAGTCCGACAAAACCCGCCGTGCTCGTCCCCACTCCTTCCATTCCGCGAGGAGCGCTGTCATACTCCTCCACGTAAACTCCCGGTGATAAATATTCTGCCATCGTATTTCTCCTTCCTGTATGAATGTTACTAACAGCGGTGTTCATCGCTGCTGATAGTCAGTTATAAGATTACTTTCATCTGTCCCGGATCTGTCACAGTGATCATTCCCATGCCCCCGGCACACATAAGCTGTGAATCACTTGTCAGACATGGCGTCCCGCTGATTAAGACTGCCGGGGCCGTGGGAATCCATGTCCCCGCTGCCATGACCATGCACGGCTGGGGCGTCAGTACGCCGAGGGCCGCCGCAGTCGCCGCGGCCACGCGCGGATTGGCAAGCGACGTGCACATGCCGAACGGCGTGAGCTGTACATTCATTCCCGTATCACGTATCACTGCCGCCGGTTTTCCCCCTGCCAGACATAGCTGCTGCGAGACAGCCGCAAGACTTCCCGGCGCTGTCCCGAACGTACAGGAGAGCAAAGCTCCCGCAGTCACCAAAGCTGCCATACAATCTCCTCCTTTCTTCGTTTTCTCCATCTTTTTTGTGCTACCGGGTATCTGACTTCCCGGTTTGCGCCCGTATCCCCTCGCATACTCTCTCTGCCGCTTCCCCTGTAGCTTTGTCTGCCAGCACGGAATATTCCGTGCCCGCCAGAGGATAGATGTCACATTCAAAGGTTTCCTTTACATATTCTCCGGGGAGACAGAGCACAGACTGAAACAGCGCCGCGCCCTCCATCTGCTCTGACTTGTTCCCCGCCATGTTCACCTCGTCTGAAAGCGCGGTAAAGCAATAAAAGGAATCCCGATCCGCCAGCACTGCCTGCATCCGGCTGTCGCTCCATACGTACCGCATTGATCTCAGTTCTGCGATCACATCAACCGGGGCATAGCTGATCCCGTTCTCTGAGAGACTGTGAAAAACATAGCTTCCGTCCTTCTTTGCCGCCTCTTTGGCCTTGGCCTCCAACAGGCCGCCCAACTCACCCATTCTACTGTTCTCCTGCCCGCTGTTCTCCTGTCCGCTGCCCTCCTGCCCGCAGAACAAACTGATCCCGATCAGCGCGGCCGCCAGTTCTTTTTGATCCTTTCCGTCCAGCGAGGCCCCTGACGTGGCCTCTACCGCCTCTTCCGCGATTTCCGTCATAGCCGGTATCTCCTCCAAAGTCTGTTCCTCCTCTGACAGACTGTCTCCGCTTAGTTCCTTTGCAAGCTCTGCGCTTACCTCCTCATAATATTCCATCTCCTTTCCCGCCGTACTGCCCCCGGCCCCGTCAGCAAGCCTTTGTGCCTCCGGTATCAGCCTTTCATCAAGCAGTCTTTTCTCTGCCTCCATGTCCGTGCTGACTCCTGATCTGATGTTATCCAGCACTCCCAGCTCAGACAACCTGCTTTTCAGGGCAGCGTAATCCTCATTTTCCACCGCTTGGAGCACTTCTTCCGTCAGTTGGTCCTCCACTGCTGTAAGGGCGGAAAGAGCGTCAGAAGAATAGAGTCCTTCATCTGCCAGCGCGTCAACACGCTCCTGCACTTTTTTCAGAGTATTTCCGATCACTGTGAGCAGCTCGCTTCCGCCCTCCGTCAGCTTCCCTGACGCCGCCGTATCCATCAGACCATTCAGCGAATCCGCGAGTTTTCCATATACAATTCCCCTTCTTTCGGCGTCCGCTCTCCCCATCACCTGACGAAGCATCTGAGCTCCTGTCCCCGATCCTTCTTCGGATACAATATTTCTGTAAGAACGCTCCAGTGCCTCCAGCGCCATATCAAGCTGTCCCGTCTGTTCATCCTGCATATCCTGAGCAAAAAAATCAGTGATAAGCAATACGTCCGCCCCGCTGGCTTCCATGACCTGCATCTGGTTCGCCAGCTCGTCGAGTTCCGGAAGCTTACTGAGGCTGTACGGGTCCGTCAGGCTGAAAATATTGACCGCTTCCCCTGTCAGCAGATCATACGTGATGCCGTCCTCCCGGGTATGGTGCGTAAAAAGAAGCTCCGCAATCTCACTGTCCTTTGCCTTTACCGCGCCTTCCGTGATATCCTCCAAGGACTGCGCGCTGTCAAGACAGTACCACGCTCCTCCTCCAAACTCGGATTTATAGTACATCTCTGTCTGCCCTGACTGTTCTGCCGACTGCGCCGCGATCTCATAGATCGTATCATCCGCCGCGTCTATATAGATCAAATGCGTTCCCACCGCCAGTGTCGCCTCCCCGATCTCCTCTGGCGCGATGTGGACTGCCGAAGCCTCATCAAACATTGCATGCGATGTATTTTCTCCCATGAAACTTAATACTAGCATTGTTGTCACGATCACCTTCACTGACAAACTTTTCCGAAGGAGCGCTCTTTTTTGCGAAACATTTTTTCTTTCCTTCATCCGCCTCACTCTCCTTCCTTAAGCTCCCCCGCGAACACCATGGGATCGATCTGGCAGGAATACAAAAATTCTTCTCCTGCATACAGCCTCACCTCCGCACTGTCAATATTGTCCAGCACAAGAGCCAGATGCTTAAGCTCTTCTTCTGCCTCTGTCCTCGCCCCGATCCTCATGCCGTTTACCCACAGTTCATAAGACGTAATGCCTCTGTCATTTTCTATCGGTACGGAAATCCCAAACACAAAGAGATTATCCTCTACCTTTGTCCTGATATAATAGGAAGGTTGATCTGTTTCCCCTCCGACTGTCTCTGACGCGGCCGCCCCTTCATATTCCGCTTTTAAATCCGCGTCACCGGATGTGTACTCTGTCAGCGCCCCGCAGGTCAGCCTGTCAAAGGAGCATAAAAGACTGTTGAACTCCTTCAATGCTTCCAGCATATCTGTCTTAAGGTCTTCAAAGGACTGCTTTTCTTCTAAATATTCTTTGTCAGACACTTCCCCGGTTTTATGAAGCACCTCCAGCTTCCACATGGCCCCCTCGCGGTCTTGTGCGGATTTTTCAAGCGACTCATAAGAATCCCGGGCAGTGACCAGAGCTTCAAAGCTGTCGGATATATTTTCCTCAAGCGCTTTTTTTACGCTCTCCTCCTCATTTCTTTTGTCCATATATTCCAGCGTGTCCGTGAGCAGCGCATAGGGATCGTCCTCGATATACCTCACCCCGTCCAGAGAGCCTTTGAACCACTCCTTCGGTATCTTGATAAAGAGGATGCGCATACTTCCCTCCCACGGCTGCTCGATCTTTTCCAGAAAGCTGTCATAAGCGCTCTTAAACGCTTCCTGATCGATCTCGTCTCCTGCCTTGGCCTGTGTGATATAACTGCGTATCACATCCATCTTCCGCCCGTACTGGCTGTCCATCAGATTTTCGTTAGTCTCAAGGCTTATAAGCGCGAGCTTCGTATCCAATTTTGCCTCATAACAGCCATGGTCATTTTCCAGAGCATGCGCTTTCATCCCCTCCAGCGCGCCCCTCTCAAGCTCCGTCGCGACAAGAGGATCTTCAAAGCGGTATCCTGCCGACATATCCAGTCCCGTCGCCTCTGAGAGCTTATCCTTTGCTGTCTGCAGCTCCCTAAGCTGTATATCCAGTTCGCCCTCCAACTTCTCAGCCAATGTCTGTATGGCGTCCGCATCTTCTTCTGACGCCTGCCCTGTCTTTCTCTTTATGCTGATCCTCTTTTCTTCACTTTCAAGCTCCCTTTTCCTCTCCTCTGTAAGCTCAGCCTCCGTCTGGCTGACATACGCGTCCGCATAAAGTACGGAAACCTCTTCTATAATCTCATATTTCAGATTGTCCTTCTCATGTTTCAGCGCCGTAAGCTCACACTGTATCCTCACCGGTTCGTACTGCCATTCATAAGAATCCGCAAGATCCGGCTGCTCCGGGAACTGGAAACTAAGAAGCGGACTCCAGCGGAATGTGCCCATGTCCTTCTTCTTTAGCGCCGCTGACCTGACTGCCTCTGTGTATTTCACTTCCGCGAGGGTGATCTTCGTCTCAATATTGCGGTAAGCGCTGCTGTTATCCAGCGCGAGCGAACGGGCCTGTTCAAGCGTCAGCACAGACCCGCCCGCCGCCTGCACACTTTCGGGAAGGAGATCCCAAAATATCATATTGAGCAGAAGGAGAAGAACAAAAAAGAGACTTCTGAACTTTTTCATGCTCCTTACCTCCATTTCACGCTGCCTCTATCATATAAAACAAAAACTTCGCATCTCCGGACAATTTTTCACCTGCTTCAAAAAAGAAGGTATACCGGAATCCCTCGTTTTCATATACCGCGATTCCAAACTCCAACTCATTTCCTGTCTCCTCTACCTCATACACATCCTTCATGCTCTCTGTGACTGTGACAGGACTTTCACCTATAGCGTCAGCGTCTCCCCTTAAGCCGCCACTCCCCGCACAGAGCCATGCGGTCACATCCTGCACAGACGCTTTTGTCGTCCCGCGATAGATACTGTCCCCGAGAGAATCCGTAAGTTCCTTATAAGTACCCGCCTGTTCCCGCCCCGAGCGGAATTCACCGGATAAAATGTAGAGCGCCTCCACTGTCCATTCCCCGTCCAGCGAATCCCCGCCCCCGGCCGCACAGTATACGGCGTCTATATCTTCCATAAAGACTGACAGTCCGCCCTCATACTCATAGATCACCTGTTTTCCCCTATATTTTTCCGCGACCTGCGCGGTAGGAATCCCTGTCAGCTCTTCATACACGATGCCGCCGTTCAGAAAATTTCCTTCATATATCTTCTTTCCCTGAGCGTCAAAGAGCTGCCCCGCACCTGAGGGAACCCCTTCCTGCAGCTCCCCCTCATACAGCCTTACATTTCCCGTCTGATACAGGATTCCTTCTCCGCTGTATACATTGTCCTCAAACCCGCCTTTATAGACAAGATTCCCATCCTTGTCGTAGAGTACGCCGCTGCCGTTTACGCCGCCTCCCTTTACCTCTCCCACATATGCAACGTGCCCGTCTGAGGCCCGTATCTTCACCTTCCCGCTGTAAAATTTCAGAAAGAAGGAATCATGGTCAAACACTGGACATTCCAAATGATCCGGCACTCCGCCAATTTTCAGAAAAAGGACGGCGGCAACAAAGAAAAGGGCAAGTCCCGCTACGATAATACAGCCTAGCTTTTTTGAAACTCTCCAAAAAAAGAAATTAAAATAGTCCTTTTCATTCTTTGGAGCCACCTGCATAAGCTGCGGGAGCTTCTTTATTTTCATGGCGCCTTTCGCCGTATTTTTTAAGGTCTTTATCATCCCGCCCATCCCAAGCCTCCTCCCACGATCCGGCGCAAGGCCTCTGTCCCGATCGTTCCAAATGACTCTGAAAATATGTGCATAAATGGTATTTCTCCAAAAATAAGCTGTACGATACACATGACCAGTACGAGAACCACAAGCACGGTCAGTATGACTGACACCGCGCTGAATCCCCGCTGCCCCAGTCCTTCCGGCACGGCCTGCCACAACTTCTTCCCTCTGCCCCTGCAAATGGGTTCCTCCAGATCTTTATACAGTCCAGAAAACGTGTGATATCCCCCTCGGGCCAGCTTCTTCCCCGCCAGCTCTGCAAAGCGGTCTCTGCCTTTTCCCCTGCCCGGCTCCTCCTGTCCCGCCGTATCGATGCACATCCGCGCGCACAGCCTGACGCAGTCCTCCTCCGTCCTCGGCACCCTCAGTGCTCCCAGATAAAGGTCAAAGGTAAAATAGAGCGTGCCGTCCTTACGGATATTGAGCGCTTTTTGTTCCAGCATCAGATACAGTATCCGCTCAGGAAGTCTCTCTTCCATGCACAGAGCCACAATTCTCCGGCACATTTCTTTTCTTTCCCTGCGGTCATGTTCCTCCGGATTCCAGAATTTATGAAATGGTCTTTTTCTCTCCGCCGGGAATAAGAAGCCGATTCCTTCCCCGCAGGAAAAATAATCAAGATATACTCCGCGTGCCGCTTCACTTAAGA
Organism: Candidatus Mediterraneibacter merdavium; assembly: GCA_019118545.1. Lineage (GTDB taxonomy): Bacteria > Bacillota > Clostridia > Lachnospirales > Lachnospiraceae > Mediterraneibacter > Mediterraneibacter merdavium. The sequence continues at coordinate 35,260 of DWYT01000055.1, forward strand.
GATACTTTATTACCTCTCTGTCCTTTACGCACCATAAAATATATTCTCCTGTTTCCTGTCCGCCTCTTTTTTGCCCCCTGCACAGAAGGACATCGTTTGCTTTTGATTCAACCAATGTCCCTGCATAGCCAAGTTCAAAAGCGCCTCTCTGATCCCCTGACATATCCTAGCCTCCTACAACCGCATATGTATAAGTGCAGATATCAGGCTGTTCTTCACAGTATATCCTGATCTCGTACACTCCCCGCCTGAGCGGGGCCGTATAGACGCCGTCCTCGTCGATCCTTCCGCTCCTCTCCTCGGGCAGCTCATACCTCAGTCTGCATGGCTCCATATTCTCAAACTTCACTTCAAAGAAATACTTCTGCCCCGGTTTCAGCTCAGCCGTGACCTCTTTGGGAACGATTCTTGCCTGCTCTCCCTCTTTTTCCGCCTTCCGCTTCCCATGGCTCTCCTCCTCATCCAGCATGACGGCAGTCCAGTCCGCAGACAAAAGCACCGTATTCTGCTGTCCGACCAGCTTCACCGCTACCTGAAAGCACCCTCTGTCCTCCCATACCCTCACCGCAGTCTTTACAGACGTTGTCCCGGGGATCTCTCTGCGGAACAGACCCGTCTCTCCGTATACGATGCTCCTGCCCTTTTTGTTCGCCCCGGCCGCATCGTCAGGTTCATTTATTCCCACAAGTACATGCACCTTTCCCCTGCCAAGTCCGTGAAAGATCTCTTCTGAGAGACAGATGCCGCCCTTTCTCAGCTTTTCCGGGAGTGGTATCTCCAGAGTACCGCTTGCCACCGCCCGGATTCCCGCGACACCTGTCCGCTCCCCGGCCTGCTTCTGAACAGCGCCCTGTCCTCCCGGCTCTTCCTGTTTTTCCTGCTCTCCCACTTCTTCCTGTTCCGGCCCAGCGCTGTCAGGCTTTGTCCCGGCATAGGCCGCAGCTTCCGGTATTTTAGGCGGCCGGGATTCCTTCACTGCTGTCAGCGTCCCGGATGGCGGCAATGCTTCCGCCGCCAATGTTCCCGGCTGCGTCTCCTGACTGCTTTCCACCCATGTACCATCCCCGTAAAAGGCCCTGTACTTTGCGCGCCTCGCTTCGTCGGCGGGAACCGCCAGATACGTCCGTTCCTCCTGTCCGACATGATCCAGCACACATGCTGACTTCGTATGCCCCATATAGAGACGGGCAAGCCTCACATAGTCGTTCCTCGTCTCACCTGCCCTAAGCTCAAGGCTTGTCCGCCCAAGCGACCGGAAAATAAGAGAATCAGGTTCTTCATCTGTCAAAAAGACCTTAACTTCCGTCTCCTTTCTTTTCCCGCATTTCACAAGGATAGACGATTCCTTAAGAGAAGTATCCTCCGCGTACAACCAGTATTCATATGTCCTGTGCCCCCCTCTTCCGGGAGCCGCCATGTTCTCCCCAATCTTCATCCCCCTGCTGCCGTCCAAAGTCCGAAACGCCGGGAACTGAAGCTCAAGAGAGAAATCAAGTCCCTTTTTCACTGAGGAAAGCTGCTCTGCCTCCACACAAAATTTTATCTTTCTCCCCCGGCATACATTGGCAGGTATTTTAAAGCTCAGTCTGTAATCCTTATTCCTGAATATCTCCGTCTCGACAAAGAATTCTGAGTCGAGCCGGAATTCTCTGCCTTCCGCTCTGGCGTCCATAAGAAATAATTCATACGTCTCTGCGATACGGTTATTCTCATATTCATCCCGCCCCTCTTTCCGGTTCACTACATACACCGGCTTAATCTCTTCTTCCCGGTATCTCAGGCACAGACTGAGAACATCAGCGTCCTCCCGATACCCTTCAACCGCGGACAGCTTTTTCACGGCAGACTCCCCGATCACGATCTCACGCCCCAGAGGATCAACGGCGGCCCCGCTCTCCACCAGAACCGAGAGTCCGTCAAGGTTGAACACATTAAGTCCGCACAGAATCCCGCTGCCCAGCACCATCTGGTTGAAAAACCTTCTCCTGTATTCCAGATATGCCTGTTCTGCTTTAAAATCAGGTGTTGTAAGCATCTTCCCCGGATAATATCTGTTCTTTTCAAACGGAAGCATCTGCGTCAGGTCCATAAGCCATCCCCCCTATGTATTTCCGATAAGTCTTTAGCTGCAGCAGCCTCTTTATATCCTTTGCCACTCTCTTGGTATATGTGCAGAAAACAGTTTCGTCAAAGTATAGGATTCTCCTGACCGTATCCACCTTCCTGACCTGTCTTAAGTTCGCCAGAGTAGACGCCCTTGTCCTGAAAAAATATTCCGGCAGTTCCTTCTGAAGCGGCGTAATATCCGCGCGCAGCCTTCCGCTTCCCGCCCTCATCACCACCTCGCAGTAATGAGTAGATTTTATTGTTTCAATGTAGTAAATATCCCGCATCATGATTTTGAGCCACATCTCTTCTTCGTTAAAAATATAGATGCAATCTCTGTCTGTCACCATTAGACCTCCTTCAACCTTCCTTCTGAGAAATCCTAATCACTGGAAATACAATATAGCATTTTCTGGGAAAAATCTCACGAATGTCACAGTTTGTCGAAAATTGTCATAGTTGGGACAACTGTCAAGTCAGCCTGTGACAAAAAAGTACGTTCTGTGAAATTTACCTGAAAATAATTTTATGCGTATTATAATAGAACTAAAAAAATCTGACTCTCGTTTTATCTGCAAGCTGAAGGAGGCGAACAATATGTATAAACAGAAAGTACGCAAACCCAAACCTGAGGTCTCTTCCATGGACCCTTTCCGCAAGCCCGTTCAACGGATTTTAATAACAGCAATCGATGCCGATGCTGAGCATCCCGAAAAAATATGGGATACAGCAGATATGACCATCTGGTGGAAAATGGCCTGCGAATACCGCCATCAGACGACTTATCTCCATAATGGCGATGATCCTCTGTCATATATCCTCTCTCTGAAAAAGATCATGACGGAGAGAGAATTCCCCCAATTTAATCTCAGAGCCGATGACAGGGTCCGTATAGCATGCCATGGTTCGCGTTTTGCAACGATAGAGGGATATGATATGGACGCGGCGATCCGAAGGATCAAGGGACTGATACCGGAAGGCCGGTTAGCCCCGGGAAAAGAGCAGCCTCTGGTCACTGAATTCTGTTACATGAATCGGAGTAAGGAGGCGCGTGATCTCCGCCCCGGAGATAATTTTACCGAGCAAGGGGACGGACCTGTCATGAATCCGCCAAGCGGAATATATTTTATCAATGAAAAGAAGTTACCGACGGCATTGAGGAATCCCACCGCAGTGCAGGCTTTTATATCAAAAGGCCACCCAGACTGGAGATGGATGATCGATCAAGGCGGCCATTGGCAGAGCATAAACAACGCTATGGAGAGCCTTCCTCTTTTAAAGGAAAACATTACTAAGCACAAAGCTAACCAAACACTTCCTTATACATTAGCTAATGTTTTGGACAGTATATATGATCCCATGGCCGCTGCTTTTGAATCATGTATTCAATACCTACAGGATGCCGAGGCCACAATAGCCCGCATTCCAAGTCCGTGGCCATAAATATACCGCAGCGGAGGTGAAGTCTACAATGTATGATTACAAATCTAAAAACGAAAAAAGAACTGTTTCTATTCCAAACAGAACAGGGATTCCCACACATATAAAAAATATCGCCGAACAACGTTCAGGTCTGTCGTTCGACGATGTGAGGGTTCATTATAATTCTTCTAAGCCCGCGCAGCTTCAGGCGCTTGCATATACGCAGGGGAATGAAGTTTATATCGGGCCGGGTCAGGAAAAACATCTGATGCACGAACTCGGTCACGTCGTACAGCAGAAGCAGGGCCGGGTCAGGGCGAATAAGACGATCAGGGGGATGCCGCTGAATGATGAGGCCAGACTGGAGAGAGAGGCGGACCAGTTTTGACGCTATATACTCCCCTTAAAATTCTGCAATTATACAAGAGAGGTAAAACATGTACACATATGATACAAAAAGAAAAGCTGCTGTCTCTTCCTCCAATTCTCTTCCGATACAACGAGAAATTGCTTTTTCTCCTCGAACTAATACTTATATTTCAATCCCCGGAAGAGTGCCTGCATTCGATCTGGCATATAAAAAGGGATTTGCCAGAAGCCATACCTTTTCCCATCAATCTATTGAACAGATTATTGTAAATTATCTGAATTCTTTGGAGCACGACACTATTGGCCTTATTGATTCTTTGCAAATCATCGGCGGCGCCTGTGAAGAGATAGAATACTCTTGCCGGTGTCTTGGGACATTAATCTCTTCCAAGGCTGGTTTTATGGAGATTGTAGCTTCTGCAAGGAAACTCACTTCATTGGTATCTATGAAGAGCTTTAATCTCAGATATGGAAATATAAAAGGGAATCAATCTACGGGAAAAGAGCTTGATCTGTCATTTTGGACAGACTGCACTCTAATTCAAGAAGGAATTTACAGCTTTGTAGGCGATCTTTTCAATGCTATGCAACTTGACAGGCTAATGAAAAAAGGTCTAACTTTTAAAATACGAATAAAAGAAAACGGTGGAAAGTACTCGATCGTTTCTTCTGAAAACAGTCGTTTACCTGGTGTAACGCATTATGCAGAAATTTTCCGCGTAGAGTGGAATGACGCTGGTCGCGACACCGAAACAGGAACAGCCCTTTTCTTCGCACGTGAATGTACTCCTTAATCTGATTAAATTTACTCCTTAAAGAAAATGGTATACAGGGGATGGGTAAAGCCGCTAACTGACAATCGGGTAATAAATTTTATTTAAACATCGCAAATAAAACCTGTTTTTGCGGATGATACACGATCCGTTCACTCCAGATTGTTGCTGAACAGCCAGTCTATA
>DWYT01000056.1 GCA_019118545.1 Candidatus Mediterraneibacter merdavium
AGCGAGATCCCTCACGAGCTTAGAGCTGCGGGAGCTTCTTCGCTTTCATGGAAAGCCGTTTGTTCCGAGTTCAGAATCAACCTACTAGCTAATTCTTTCCCTCTTTACTGTTTGTGGTTCGTCTTGAACCGTTCATTGAATTTTTCTCTTCAAAGAAATTTTCAAGGGTTGTTGTCTATTGTTCAGTTATCAAGGTTCCTGTCGTTCTTTTCAAGCGACAGCTTTGATAGTATATCAAAGTGTTTCCCGTCTGTCAAGAACTTTTTTCATCTTTTTTGTTTTGCTTTCCCCTCGCGGGTCAGCTTAAACATATTACCATCGAGTTATACCATTTGTCAACCTTTTTTTACAAGTTTTTTCACTTTTTCTTTCCGGCATCTAATCAGCACAACATCTGGTATTTTTATAAAGTATTACCCACAATCCCGCCTCAGCAGAATATAAAAACTACTGGAGTTTCCAGTAGTTTTTCGGATAATACCGAACGGAGAAGGAGGGATTTGAACCCTCGCGCCGCTACTAACGACCTACTCCCTTTCCAGGGGAGCCCCTTCGGCCAGCTTGGGTACTTCTCCAAAATGTCCGCTATTTAATATACACGATAACCCCCTGCTTGTCCAGTACTTTTTTATTTTTTTCGGAACTTTTTTCGGAACTTTTTTCGTAAAGTTCAGACCGAAGTTCAGAAACAGTCCAGAAACTTGGCGGAATCCACTTTTTGAAACTAAACCTGTTTAGATTTTACTGCCCGGAAGTGCCCCCGCAGATGAAGATACCATCTTCCTCCGGGAATCCTTCCACTGCCTTTTCTGTCATGACCATTCCCGCCCCATAGGAAGCAAAAGTCACCGCGCTGGTATTCCCGAATTTTGTGCTGTCGCAGAGCAGATAGCATTTACCGCACTGTTTCATAGCGGTGCGCTTTACCTGAGCTTCCACGGCATCCGGCGTAGTGAACCCTGCGCTTTTTGTAATCCCGTTTGCGCCGAAAAATCCTTTTGTAAAATGATACCTCGTGAGATATTCCATCGCCTGCGCGCCGATCACCGCTTCTGTCGTACCTTTGAGTTCCCCGCCCACAAGGAACACCTTGTTTCCCTGTGCAGCGAGCCTCTGTGCATGAGACACCGCATTTGTAACAAAGACCGCTTTCTTCTGCGCAAGAAAACTGATCATGCACCCTGTTGTCGTCCCCGCATCTATATAGATAAAATCCGAATCTGTAACAAGGGACGCCGCAGCGCGGGCGATCATTTTCTTTTCTTGCTTCTGCACATCCGTCTTTTGCGCGACCGTCGGCTCATGCGTCACATAGGAGCCGTCCGCCATGACGGCTCCTCCAAATACCTTCACCAGTCTCCCGGCGCGGTCCAGCGCAGTGATATCCCTGCGCGCAGTAGATTCGGAAATACCGAGAAGTTCCGTGATCTCCGCCACAGTTATACTCTTCTTCTCTTCCAGCAGCGCTATGATCTTTCCATATCGTTCTTCTGTCAACATCGCTTCTTTTCTCCTCGTATTTCCTCCATTCTACGCCATCCGTCTGATTTAGTCTACTCTTTTCTTCAGTATACCTAAGAGGACTGCCGAAATCAGCGTACCCGCAACGAGGGCGACAAGATACATGACCGGATTCCCGACCACAGGGAACACGAAAATCCCACCGTGCGGAGCCATCAATGTACAGTTAAATGCCATGGATATCGCGCCTGCTGCCGCAGAACCCGCAATACATGCCGGAAGGACACGGAGCGGGTCCGATGCCGCAAACGGAATGGCGCCTTCCGTAATAAATGCAAGTCCCATAATAAAGTTTGTCGGCCCTGTCTCCCTTTGCTCTTTTGTAAATTTGTGTTTGAACAGAAGCGTAGCAAGCGCGATCGCACAGGGAGGCGTCATACCGCCGATCATAACAGCCGCCATGATGTCATAGTTCCCCGCTGCAATAGACGCTGTCCCGAATACATATGCCGCCTTGTTAAACGGGCCGCCCATGTCTACCGCCATCATTCCTCCCAGAACCAGTCCCAGCACAATCTTGCTGGCTCCGCCCATGCCCGAGAGTCCGGCGTTAAGCGCGGTATTGATACTGCCCATGACAGGCTCGACAATAAATGTCATCAAAACCCCGATCAGTAAGATACCGAACACTGGATAGAGAAGAACCGGGGCAATCTTCTCCACCGCCTGCGGCAGCCTGCCGCATACTTTTTTAAGGAGCAGGATAATGTAACCCGCAGCAAAGCCTGCCACAAGTGCCCCTAGAAAACCCGACTTTCCTCCGGCAGCCATCATCCCGCCCACAAAACCTACGGCGAGGGCAGGTCTGTCGGCAATCGCCATCGCGATGAACCCTGCCAGAACCGGGAGCATAAATCCAAACGCTGTATCTCCAATTCCTTTTAGAAGCGCTGCCGCCGGAGTGATCGTTCCGAACGATGCCCTTGCCTCTTCTGAAAGAGAGTTCAGATCCACACTCATCCCATCAATAAGAAATGCCAGCGCTATGAGGATGCCGCCGCCCACTACAAACGGAAGCATATGGGACACCCCGTTCATCAGCCATGTATAGATCTTGTGGCCGATTGCACCCTTGTTTCCGGCATCTGCCGCCGAAGCCGCAGCCTCTCCTGATCCGTGGTAGACCGGGACATTACCCGACATTGCCTTTTCGATAAGCTGGGGAGCTTTACTGATTCCGTCGGACACTTGGCAGATGATCACTTTCTTTCCGTCAAACCGGTCCATCGGCACTTGGGCATCCGCCGCGACAATAATGCAGTCCGCCTCTTTTATCTCTGCATCTGTAAGGACGTTCTTTGCCCCGCCGGATCCTCTTGTCTCGATCTTAACGAGACACCCCTTTTCCTTCGCAGCTTTCTCAATCCCTTCCGCCGCCATATACGTGTGGGCAATCCCCGTGGGACAGGAGGTGACTGCTAAAAGCTTAAACCCGGAACGATCTGCCGCATCCGTATCTGCAAGCCGCTCGTCAATATCCTTCTGCTCCGAATCCGCCCTGTCGATGATCTCGAGGAATTCATCTGCATCCTTCGCCTTTCTCAATGAATTGGAAAAATCTTCGTCCATCATCAACACGGAAAGCTTGCTCAGCACATCCAGATGTACATTGTCTTTTGTATTAGGAGCCGCGATCAAAAACATCAGGGTAACCGGCTGCCCGTCAAGGGCGTCAAACTCCACGCCGTCTTTTACCACCATAGCGGCAAGTCCCGGCGCTGAGACTGCATCGCATTTTCCATGGGGGATCGCAATTCCCTCCCCGATGCCTGTGGTGCTTTCTTTTTCACGCTCATACACCTGCTCTCTGTAAGCTTCTTTATCATTGATCTTACCGCTCTTTACCATCAGATCCACAATCTGGTCAATAGCCTCGCTCTTTGTCTTCGGCGCCGCCGTAAGTGATATGCTTCTTTTATCAAGCAAATCTGTGATCCTCATTGTTATCTCCTCCTTTAACTGATCCGTTCATATAGTTCCATGATCTCACCCTTTGTAGCAAGATATTCCGAGAACGCACTGGCACTCCCCGCTGCTACCCCCATATAAAACGCATGGCGGTAATCCTTCTTTTCCATCCATCCGGCTATAAAACCTGCCACCATTGAGTCTCCGGCTCCCACGGCGTTAACCAGATTTCCTTCAGGTGCCGGTGCTTCATGGACGCCCCCGTCCTCTGCCACAAGGACAGCACCTTCTCCTGCCATGGAGATCAGTACGTTCCTTGCGCCGCGCTCCTGCAGCTTCTTTCCATATGGCACAACCTCACTGCGTTGCGTAAGCTTCACCCCGAAGAGGTCGCCCAGTTCGTGATTGTTCGGCTTTATAAGGAACGGGCGGTATGCAAGTACATTCGTAAGGAGTTCCCCGGTGGCATCCACCACAAAGCGGATCCCTCTTCCTTCTAATCTTTTCAGTATCCGGCTGTACATATCGTCCGGCATGGATGCCGGGATGCTGCCCGCAAGAACAAGTACATCGTTTTCTCGCATGACGTCAAGCTTTTTCAGCAAGACCTCCGTCTTCTCCTCACTGATACCCGGCCCCATGCCATTGATCTCCGTGCCGTCAATGTTTTTCAGCTTTACATTGATACGTGAAAAGCCGTCTGCGACAGAGATAAAATCTGATCTTATCCCCAGCGCCTCCACCCTTCTGACAATCTCCTCTCCGGTAAATCCGGCAACAAAACCCAGAGCGGTACTCTCTATCCCCAGATTGTTCAGGATCGTGGAAACGTTGATTCCCTTACCTCCCGGAAGAAGCATCTCTGAATCCGTCCTGTTCGTCAGTCCCAGCTTAAAGCCGCCGACAGACACGATATAGTCCAGAGACGGATTAAATGTGACTGTATAGATCATACTATTTCCTCCCTTCTTTATTCTGTGACCATTATATAATCAAATTCATTCAAATTCAATCATAATAATTCACATATTTTTTGACCGTTATTGGTTGAATATGAACAAAAATGTTTTTGCAAAGAAAAAAGGGAAAGCTCTTTCAAGCTTTCCCTAAAGCGGAGAGGGTGGGATTCGAACCCACGCGCCCTTTCGGACAAACGGTTTTCAAGACCGCCTCGTTATGACCACTTCGATACCTCTCCATATAGCAGCCGCATAAGGGAAATATGTTTACAAGTATTTCCCCGTGCGACGTTGATTATTCTATCACAGATACGAAATCAGTGTCAATACTTTCTTTTCAAATTTTCATCCGCCAGCCTTTCACAGTCCCTTTTCCCCTCTTTTCAGAAAGACCTCAGCAATTTCCATATCTTCCGGCGTCGTTATTTTAATGTTCTCATAGGATCCCGGAAACAGCCTGACCGGGCGCCCCAGCATCTGTTCTACAACCATGGCATCATCTGTCACAGGAACTGCCCCGGCGCTCCTCTTCTCCCTCGTATCCTTTCCCTGATGTTCCTCTCCGCCCAGAAGGACGGCGTAGGCTCTCTTAACCAGTCCCGCCTCAAATACCTGTGGTGTCTGAACCGTCCATACACTGCTGCGGTCCGGCGTCTCTTGCACAAAGCATTTTTCATCAACAATCTTGACCGTATCCTTCGAAGGCATACCCGCCGCGCAGGCCTGTTCCGCGCTCACGCAGTCGTATCCCCTGCGAATGATCTCTTCATTTACAAAAGGGCGCGCCCCGTCATGGATATAGACATAACCGTCTTTCGCCTTTTGAAGACCGCACCACACAGAATGATACCGCTCCGCACCGCCTGAAACAATGGCGGACACTTTTGATATTCCATAGCGCTCCACGATGTCATCGCGGCAATATTGTTCCTCCCCTTTTCCTGTGACGAGGATAATCTCGTCAATCAACTCTGAGTCTTCAAATGCTTTCAGGGAATAATACAGTACCGGCTTCCCGCCGATCAGTAAATATTGCTTGTGAACCGAGGTGCCCATCCGTTTTCCGCTTCCCGCTGCAAGCACAATCGCGCTGCAATATACTTTGCCCATCACATGCACCTCCGTCTTACCGCTCTCCAAGCTTCAGGTTCGGCACGGCATTAAGATCCCACCCATGCCTTGTCCCGGCAAGAAACTCATAGAACGCCGCCGCCCCGATCATCGCCGCATTGTCCGTGCAATAGACCGGCGAAGGATGATAAAAACGGATACTCCGCTCCTCACACGCCTGTTTCATCGCCGCGCGCAGTGCAGTGTTGGAAGCCACGCCGCCCGCGATGGCAAATTTATAGATACCGCGCTCCTCTGCCGCCCTCATGGAATTGTCTACTAGGACTTCCACGACAGCTTTCTGGAAAGAAGCCGCGATATCAGCAGGATCAAAGCCTTCCCCTTTCATCTTACAGCCGTTGATATAATTAAGCACCGCAGATTTGAGTCCACTGAAGCTGAAATCATACTCAGCGCCCTCGATATGTGCCTTGGGGAATCTTACCGCGTCCGGATTCCCTTCTTTCGCGATGCGGTCAATCTTCGGCCCTCCCGGATAACCCAGTCCGATGGCGCGCGCCACCTTATCATAAGCCTCTCCCGCCGCATCGTCTCTGGTGCGTCCGAGGATTTCATATTCCCCATATTCCTTTACCTGTACAAGGTGGGTGTGTCCGCCTGATGCGACAAGACATAAAAACGGCGGCTCCAGATCGGGATGCTCGATATAATTCGCCGAGATGTGCCCTTCAATGTGGTGCACCCCCACAAGAGGAAGATTTCTCGCATAGGCGATCGCCTTTGCCTCCGCCACGCCTACGAGCAGGGCGCCCACAAGACCCGGCCCGTATGTCACTCCCACCGCGTCGATATCGTCCAGCGTCACGTCCGCCTCTTTCAGCGCCTCTTCTATGACCTGATTGATCTTCTCGATATGCTTTCTTGAAGCGATCTCCGGAACAACCCCGCCATACAGCTTGTGAAGATCAATCTGGGATGAGATGACATTGGACAGCACTTCTCTTCCATTGTGTACGACCGCTGCGGCAGTCTCGTCACAGGAAGTCTCAATCGCCAGAATATTGATATCTCTTATCTCTTTCATGTCATTCCTCTCAATCCTCAAACATCAACTCTGCGGACATCCCGTCTTTTCCGGCTTTCGCGCCGGGAAATATCTTCCACACTTCGTCCATATAAGGCTCCGGATGTGTCAGGGACGGACTGTAGTGCGTCAGCCACATCTCTCGCACCTGCGCCCCGCGGGCGATCTCCGCCGCTTCATAAAATGTCATATGTTTATATTCCACCGCTTTCGCGGCTTTCCCCTTCTCACCGTACATTCCCTCACAGATAAAGAGGTCGGCGCCTTCGGCGCCACGCCGGATGGATTCCGTTGGTCTGGTATCCGTCGTGTATGTCAGCTTCAGGCCTTTTCTCGGAGGGCCGAGCACCATATCCGGGGTGTAGATTTTTCCTCCGTCGTCGATTGTCTCTCCGTTCTGGAGTCTGCTCCAGTAGGGAAGCGGGATCTCCTGCGCCTTTGCTTTGGCGGCGTCAAATTTCCCCGCGCGGTCAATCTCCAGCGTATACCCATAGCAGAGCACATTGTGGTTGACCCGGAACGCCTTTAAGCGGTATCCGTTCATCTCAAAGGTCTGCTCCGCTCCTTCGATCTCTTTAAAAATAATAGGAAAAGGCAGCTCCGGCGCAATGACGCGCAAGCATCCCACCACCCGCTCCAGACCTTTCGGCCCGATCAGGGTGAGGGGTTCCCTCCTGTCCGCGTTTCCCATTGTGAGGAGCAGTCCCGGCAGGCCGCTGATATGATCCCCATGATAATGGGTAAAGCAGATCACATCAATCGGCTTGAAGCTCCATCCTTTTTCTTTTACCGCGACCTGTGTGCCTTCGCCGCAATCAATGAGAAGGCTGCTCCCGTTGAAACGGGTCATCAGCGCGGTCAGATAACGATAAGGGAGCGGCATCATCCCGCCGCACCCGAGCAAACATACATCTAACATTTAATCCCTCAGTCTTATTCTTCTATATCTGCAGGCAGCATAAAAGACGCAAGCAGCTTATCATAACACGCTTCACAAAGATCAAAGCTGTGCTTCTCTCCGTCTTTCCCGGAAAAATATCCCCATGTATGGTTCACGCTGAACACTCCTTCTCTCGGATGTCCGTCGGTTACCGGGATTGCTTTTCCGCACTGGTTGCAGATGATGGTTTTGATTTCTTTTGTTTCTTTTATTGTATATCGGCGCATACATTTTCCTCCTGTAATAAACAGTCTTGTTCTCTGTCACGCCTAAAGTATATCGGATAAATGCACGGATTCCTACTGGGAACTGCTGCCGATATTGTATATCGTCTCCCAGTGTACGCACCGTCCGCTTTGCACAGTCCATTCGTACTGCTCTGCGCCAGTCAGTCCATCCACATGGCACCGCTCATATCTCCTTACTCATAAGAACCGCGTCTTCTTCCGGATCCTGATAAAACCGCTGGCGGATGCCGTCCTCCCGGAAACCGCTCTTCTCATAGAGCGCCCGCGCCGCCGCGTTTCCTGATCGCACGTCCAGCAAAAGCTTCGCGATCCCCTGTGTCTTGCAGAGCGACGCAAGCTCCTCCAAAAGCGCACGGGCAACCCCTTGCCTCTGCAGCTCTTTCGCCACGGCGATCCGCGCGATTTCCGCCTCGCCCGCCGCTGTATACGCGAGGATATACCCTGCCGCGCGCCCGGCTTTCTCCGCCATCAGGCAGATACTGTTGGGCCGTGAGAGCGTCTCAAGTACAGATTTCTCACTCCACCCATCGGAAAAGAGCTGGTGCTCCATCTCCGCCACCGCCGCGCCGTCCTCCATGGTCATCCTCCGCACCTTCGGAACAGCATGCTTCTCCCTCTCGGCGCGTTCACGCTCCGCCTGAGACACACGCAGGTAATCCGGCTTATGCTCCGCCGCTGTCTCATACATTCCCGTCTGATAATAGCGGATTCCCAGAGCGCCCACTGACGCCGCCCTCTGACGGTTCATGAATGAAGGCGCGAAAAAATATGGTACCTTTAATCCCTGTGACAGCATTTCCTTATGCACAGGGACACCGTCGCCCAGAAACACCACACGCTTCCCGTAAATATTCAGGCGGCGTATCAGCTCCGCCACGGAGACCGCCATCTGTACACGCAGAACCTTAAAGGCATACTCCATCTGCTCTGAACCTTGGCCCGCTTTTTTCGGGACAAAGGTATAGATGCCTGTGTAGACCTGACTGCGCCTCGCGTCCATGATGGGACAGATGATGTCCTCGCATCCGTACACGCTGTAAGCCATCGCATCCACCGTAGGCACATGGATCAACGGTTTGTCAAGGGCGAGTCCAAGGCCTTTCGCCGTGGCGGATCCGATGCGCAGTCCTGTAAAAGAACCCGGGCCGCCTGCCACCGCGATAGCGTCTATGGTTGACAGATCCATTTCCACCATGCGCACGATCTCGTCGATCATAGGCAGGAGGGTCTGTGAATGTGTCTTCTTATAATTTACTGTATATTCCGCAACCGTCTGCTCATCCTCTACGATCGCTACTGTGGCTGTCAGTCCGGAGCTGTCTATCGCCAAAACCTTCATGTTATTGTAATCCTCCGATAATCAAATCCGCGCTCCAGATCTTTTTCAATCAGGATATCCGTGCGCTTCTCAGGCAATATCTCTTCGATCAGATTCGCCCACTCAATAAGGGAGACTCCGTCTCCCATCACATAATCTTCAAATCCCACCTCGTCCATCTCCTCGATATCCCCGATGCGATAGACGTCAAAATGATAGAATGGAAGCCTCCCCTCATCATACACCTGAACGATAGTAAATGTAGGACTGTTCACCGGCTCCTCAATCCCCAGTCCTCTCGCCAGTCCTTGAGTGAACACAGTCTTTCCCACGCCAAGATCGCCCGTCAGGGTAAACACCTGCCCGGACTTAGCTTTTTCCCCTAATTTTCTTCCCGCCCGGAAGGTTTCCTCCGGACTGTTCGTCTCTATTACCATACGGTTCTCCTCTTATCAACGGCGCACCGCATCGTGCCGCTGCACCGTCATACCGCGCCTTTTCGTATTCTAATGATGGAACAGGCGGATTCCCGTAAATGACATCACCATGCCGTACTTGTTGCATGTATCAATTACGTTATCGTCGCGCACAGAGCCGCCCGGCTGCGCGATGTACTTCACGCCGCTTTTACGCGCCCGCTCAATGTTGTCGCCAAAGGGGAAGAACGCGTCGGAGCCGAGGGCAACATCTGTCATTTTATCAAGCCACTCCCTCTTCTCCTCGCGGGTAAATACTTCCGGTTTTACCTTGAAGGTATTCTCCCACACACCGTCCGCAAGAACGTCCATGTACTCCTCACCGATGTAAAGATCGATAGCATTGTCCCTGTCCGCGCGTCCGATGCCGTCCTTAAACTGAAGTCCCAGCACCTTTGGACTCTGGCGCAGCCACCAGTTGTCCGCCTTCTGTCCTGCAAGGCGCGTACAGTGGATACGGGACTGCTGCCCCGCCCCGATGCCGATCGCCTGTCCGTCCTTTACATAGCAGACAGAGTTGGACTGCGTGTATTTCAAAGTGATCATGGAGATGGCAAGGTCGATCTTTGCCGCGTCTGTCAGCTCCTTATTCTCTGTCACCACATTGGCAAAAAAGTCTTTGTCGATATTAAGCTCGTTCCTTCCCTGCTCGAACGTGATGCCGTATACTTCCTTGCGCTCCAGAGCCGCCGGAGCATAGTCCGGATTGATCTGGATGACATTGTAGTTTCCTTTTTTCTTCTGCTTTAACAGCTCCAGCGCCTCCGGCTCATATCCCGGCGCGATCACGCCGTCGGACACCTCGCGCTTGATGAGTCTTGCCGTATCTACGTCGCAGACATCAGACAGAGCGATGAAGTCTCCGAAAGAAGACATCCTGTCCGCTCCTCTTGCCCGCGCGTAAGCACATGCCAGAGGGGACAGCTCACCCAGATCATCCACCCAGTAGATCTTCGCCAGTGTGTCAGAAAGCGGAAGGCCTACCGCTGCCCCTGCCGGGGAAACGTGTTTAAAGGAAGCCGCCGCCGGAAGTCCGGTCGCCTTCTTCAATTCAGACACAAGCTGCCAGCCGTTGAACGCGTCAAGGAAGTTGATATATCCCGGACGTCCGCAGAGCACCTCGATGGGGAGCTCGCTTCCGTCGTTCATGTAGATCCTTGATGGCTTCTGGTTCGGGTTGCATCCGTATTTCAGTTCTAATTCTTTCATCTTTTCATCCGTCCTTTCTCTCATTGACACTACTGGCGGCGCTTCCTTTTGCACCTCTTTGTCTTACCTGTTCCTATTTGTTCTTATTTACGATCTTTGTCTCGTATGTTCCCGTTTCAATATCAATATAACGGAA
>DWYT01000057.1 GCA_019118545.1 Candidatus Mediterraneibacter merdavium
TTGAAAAATATGGTTACACCCGTTATAATAAGTACCAATTGAGTAAAAGAATGTGAGGAACATATATTATGGTTGAAAAGACAATGGATAAGATTGTAGCTCTGGCGAAATCAAGAGGATTTGTATATCCGGGTTCCGAGATCTACGGCGGGTTGGCAAACACATGGGACTACGGTAATCTTGGCGTGGAGTTAAAAAACAACGTTAAAAGAGCGTGGTGGAAGAAATTCGTGCAGGAGAACCCATACAATGTGGGAGTTGACTGCGCCATCCTTATGAACCCGCAGACATGGGTGGCTTCCGGGCATCTCGGGGGTTTCAGCGACCCGTTGATGGACTGTAAGGAGTGTCATGAGCGTTTCCGCGCGGATAAGATCATCGAGGACTACTGCGAGGAGAAGGGTATCGCGCTGGAAGGCTCGGTAGACGGCTGGTCTCAGGAGCAGATGAGCGCGTTCATCGAGGAACATCAGATCCCCTGCCCGACCTGCGGTAAGCATAACTTCACGGATATCCGTCAGTTTAACCTGATGTTCAAGACTTTCCAAGGTGTGACCGAGGACGCGAAGAACACGGTATATCTCCGCCCGGAGACGGCGCAGGGTATCTTTGTAAACTTCAAGAACGTGCAGCGTACATCCAGAAAGAAGCTGCCGTTCGGCATCGCGCAGATCGGAAAATCCTTCCGAAACGAGATCACGCCGGGTAACTTTACTTTCCGTACAAGAGAGTTCGAGCAGATGGAGCTTGAGTTCTTCTGCAAACCGGACACAGACCTTGAGTGGTTCGACTACTGGAAGAGCTTCTGTCTGAACTGGCTGTCCTCACTGGGACTCAAGGAGGATGAGGTTCGTTACCGCGACCATGATAAAGAGGAGCTGTCCTTCTACAGCAAGGCAACGACTGACGTGGAATTTCTCTTCCCGTTCGGCTGGGGTGAGCTGTGGGGCATCGCTGACCGCACGGATTATGACCTGACACAGCATCAGAATGTATCCGGTCAGGATTTGACCTATTTTGATGACGAGGCAAAAGAGAAATATATTCCATACGTGATCGAGCCGTCGCTGGGAGCGGACCGTATGGTGCTCGCATTCCTTTGCAGCGCGTATGACGAGGAGAATATCGGTACAGAGGAGAAGCCGGACATGCGCACTGTGCTCCATTTCCATCCGGCGCTGGCTCCGGTGAAGATCGGGGTGCTTCCTCTTTCCAAGAAGCTCAACGAAGGAGCAGAGAAGATTTTTGCGGAGCTGAGCAAGTATTACAACTGCGAATTTGACGACCGCGGAAATATCGGTAAGCGCTACCGCCGTCAGGACGAGATCGGCACACCGTTCTGCGTGACATACGACTTTGAATCTGAGGAAGACGGGGCAGTGACCGTGCGCGACCGCGACACCATGGAGCAGGAGAGAATCAGGATCGAGGATCTCAAAGCATACTTTGAGAAAAAGTTCGAGTGGTAGAATATAGTTACAGTTCACGGAGCGCCATTCGTAAAACCGCACTGTGTGCTTATTGTGGCTACCGCCACTGTTTTATTCATGAAAATGCGCTCCCTGCGTCTGTCTTAAGGCCGTCTGCCCTTTATGCGGGCATAAAGCAGCCGGCCTCAAGCATACGAGTGAACTGTAACAACATATACGGGGGAAATGTTTCGCAGAGGGATATTTCCCCTTTTCTGTATCCGCGCAGCGGCTGACAGACCCCAAATGCGCAGAACAAAAGTATAGCACAAGAGCACAGCATAAAAGCATAGGATAAAAGACGGAGGCTGCAAATGGCAATGGGCGTATGCTTCCCGGCAGTTTGCGGATATACTATAAAAAACCAATAAGGTAGAAAGGAACAACGATTATGGAGCGGAAAAATATATGGACAACCTACAGTGAACAGCAGTTACAGGAGCTTGACAGCATCAATGAGAAATATAAAGCATGTCTTGATGCCGGGAAAACGGAGCGCGAGTGCGTGGAGATCACCATCCGCATGGCGGAGGAAGCCGGATACCGGAACTTAAAAGATGTACAGGCTGCCGGAGAGAGTTTAAAAGCCGGAGATAAGGTGTACGCAGTGAACATGGATAAGATGCTCGCCCTGTTCCGCATCGGTTCGGAGCCGATCTCGTCGGGCATGAATATCCTTGGGGCGCACATTGATTCCCCAAGAATTGATGTGAAACAGAATCCTCTGTATGAGAACGAGGGATTTTCTTATCTGGATACCCATTACTATGGCGGTATCAAGAAATACCAGTGGGTGGCACAGCCTCTTGCCCTGCACGGGGTAGTCGTGAAAAAGGACGGCACAGTGGAAAAGGTGTGTATTGGGGAGGAGGCGTCCGATCCGGTGTTCGTCATCACGGATCTGCTCGTTCATCTGGCGCAGGAACAGCTTGAGAAGAAGGCTTCCAAAGTGATCGAGGGTGAGAAACTGGATCTTCTTATCGGCAACTGTCCCCTTGAAGAAGTGTTAGAGGCGGGCAGCGACAGCAGAAAAAAAGAACAGAAGGACGCTGTAAAGGCAAATGTCCTTCGCCTCTTAAAAGAGAAGTACAACATGGATGAAGAAGATTTCTACTCTGCGGAGCTTGAGATCGTTCCTGCGGGGAAAGCGCGCGACTGCGGAATTGACCGCAGCATGATCCTTTCCTACGGGCAGGATGACAGAGTGTGCGCCTTTACTTCTCTGTTCGCCATGCTCGATGTCAAGAAAGCGAAAAAGACAGGATGTTGTCTTCTGGTAGATAAAGAGGAGATCGGAAGCGTGGGCGCCACGGGAATGCACTCGCGGTTCTTTGAGAATACAGTTGCAGAGCTGATTGCCATGACAGAGGGCGAGTCGGAGCTGAAAGTCCGCCGTGCGCTCTCCAGTTCAAGGATGCTTTCCTCTGACGTGAGCGCAGCGTATGATCCCATGTTCGCGGAGGCCTTTGAGAAGCGCAGTTCTGCGTTCTTTGCCAATGGGATCACCTTCAATAAGTTTACAGGCAGCCGTGGGAAATCCGGCTCCAACGACGCCAACGCTGAGTATATCGCGGCTCTTCGCAAGGCGATGGATGACGCGGGAGTAGCGTACCAGTTCGCGGAGCTTGGCAGAGTAGATCTCGGAGGCGGCGGAACCATCGCATATATCATGGCAAACTATGGGATGGAAGTCATTGACAGCGGCGTGGCAGTGCTGAATATGCACGCGCCCTATGAAGTGTCCAGTAAAGCGGATGTGTATGAGGCGGTAAAAGGATACCGCGCATTTTTGAAAATGTAAATTTTTTTCAGGGGATGTCACTGGGAAAAAGTGATAAAAAAACTCCTTAAATTTTGTGCATTTTTACAAGTACAGGAAAAGAATATAAAGTTGACAAAAAATATCCAGATTGATATACTTTTAACAAGTCAGGTGATAATATGTTATTTACGAGAGAAAGTGATTATGCAATACGAGTTGTCCGTGCTTTGAAAGACGGAGAAAAGAAAAGCATTCGCCAGATATGCGCGATTGAGGAAATACCGGAGGCATTCTGCTACAAGATCGTCAAGAAATTACAACGTGCCGGGGTGGTTGAGATTATCCGCGGTACAGGCGGCGGCTGCCGTTTGAAGAAACAACTGTCAGAGCTGACCCTCTATGATGCGGTAACTGCGATTGAACCGGGTTTTGCGGTGATGGATTGTGTACACCATTTTTGCAGCCGCAATACTGACGAAGAAAAATGCAGAGTGCACAAGGAGCTGCTTTCAATCCAGCATGCGGTGGAAGAGCTTTTGAGAGAAAAGACATTTTGCGATATTTTAAGCGATTGACACGGGAAATGTACTCCGTGCCGGGATGCGCACTGCGGCGGAGAGGAAAAATGCTGCTTTTGCAGCCTGCCGCAGGCGGAGAATCCTGTTAGGCGGGATTTTTTGTCGAATAAAACTGGATTATTTTAATCCACTTTCAAACGGGGACATGTTATCACGGAAGATCACTTTAAGAGCAAGAAGGACAAGGTAGGAGGTATTACAAATGAATCAGTGTTATGGATGTACCACATGTGAGAGCGCGGACAAACCGCTGGAGGGATTTATCAGGGAGCTTCCCTTTGAGACATCCCACCACAGGGTAGAAGGACAGAGTACAAAATGTGCGTTTGGCCTTCAGGGAGTTTGCTGCCGCTTATGTTCAAACGGCCCATGCCGTATCACACCCGAGGCACCGAGAGGCATATGCGGGGCGACGGCAGATACGATCGTGGCGAGAAATTTCCTGAGAGCCGTATCCGCTGGTTCGGGATGCTATATCCATGTGGTAGAAAACACTGCCCGCAATGTAAAGGATGTGGCGCAGAAAAAGGGCGAGATCAAAGGAGAAAATGCGTTAAACCGTCTGGCGGACATTTTCGATATTCATGAAGAGGATGTGCATAAGCGCGCGGAGCTGGTAGCGGACGCGGTACTTGAAGACCTGTATCTCCCTGAATATGAGAAAATGAAGCTGGTCAAAAAGATGGCGTATGCGCCCAGATATGAGAACTGGGAGAAGCTGGGGATTCTTCCCGGAGGAGCGAAATCAGAGGTCTGTCATGGAGTGGTGAAATGTTCTACAAACTTAAATTCTGATCCTGTGGATATGCTCAAGGACTGCCTGAAGCTTGGTATCTCGACAGGTATTTACGGTCTGACCCTCACAAACCTGCTCAATGATATCGTGCTTGGCGAGCCTGAGCTTCGGATGGCTCCGGTCGGGATGAGAGTGATTGATCCGGATTATATCAACATCATGATTACAGGTCACCAGCACTCTATGTTTACATATCTCCAGAAGCGTCTTATAGAGGACGACGTAGTAGAGCGGGCAAAGAAAGCTGGAGCAAAAGGATTCAAACTCGTAGGATGTACCTGTGTAGGACAAGACTTGCAGCTCCGTGGAAAGCACTATGAGGAAGTTTTTGACGGACACGCGGGAAATAATTACACCAGTGAGGCGATTCTGGCGACAGGCGCGATAGACGCGGTGATATCGGAGTTCAACTGTACACTTCCGGGAATTGAACCGATCTGTGACGAGCTGCATATCAAGCAGTTTTGTATTGACAGTGTGGCGAAAAAGGCAAACGCAGAGCTGAAAGAGTTTGACTTTGAGAACCGCGCTCAGGTGACGGAAGAGATTATCGAAAAAGTGATCGACTCCTATAAAGAAAGAAGACCCGTCGTAAAGCTGAATCTCAAAGAAGACCACGGATACGAAAACACCCTTACCGGAGTGAGCGAAGGATCTTTAAAAGATTTCCTTGGCGGGAACTGGAAACCGCTGATCGACCTGATTGTGTCAGGAGATATCAAAGGCGTGGCAGGCGTCGTTGGCTGTTCAAACCTGACGGCGGGCGGGCATGACGTCCTTACCGTGGAACTGACGAAAGAACTGATCGCCAGAGATATCATCGTGCTTACGGCAGGATGCTCCTCGGGCGGAATCGAGAACTGCGGACTGATGACCCCGGAGGCAGCGGAGCTTGCCGGACCGAAGCTGCGCGCTGTCTGCAAGAAGCTTGGAATCCCGCCTGTACTGAATTTTGGCCCCTGTCTGGCTATCGGGCGCCTCGAGATCGTGGCAACAGAGCTTGCAGAGGCGATCGGCGTAGATCTGCCCCAGCTTCCGCTCGTGCTTTCGGCGGCTCAGTGGCTGGAGGAGCAGGCGCTGGCGGACGGCTGCTTCGGACTTGCTCTGGGACTTCCTCTCCACTTAGGACTTCCGCCGTTCGTGACAGGAAGCGGCGCTGCTGTCAAGCTGCTTACTGAGGATATGAAGGCTCTGACCGGAGGACAGGTTATCATTAACCCCGACGCAAAAGAATCCGCAGACATCTTGGAAAAGATCATTCTGGAAAAGCGCTCCGAGCTTCACATATAAGGAGGGCGTGCAGATGAGAAGAATCATAGTAGAATACGAAAAATGTGACGGATGTAAGAATTGCTCTGTGGCGTGTATGCAGGCACACCGGCAGACACCCGGCAGCATATACGATCTGGATTTGACGGATCCGGCTAACGAGAGCAGAAACTTTATCTATAAGACAGAGGACGGGACATATAAGCCTATTTTCTGCAGGCATTGTGATGAGCCTGAATGTGTCATGTCGTGTATGAGCGGAGCGCTGAAAAAGGATGAGCAGAGCGGTCTTGTGACATATGATGAGGAGCGGTGCGGATCCTGCTTTATGTGTGTGATGAATTGTCCGTTCGGCGTATTAAAGCCTGACCGCGTCTCAAGGACAAAAGTGATTAAGTGTGATTTCTGCGCGCAGGACGGCGGCGAACCCAACTGTGTGAAATCATGTCCCAAAGGCGCGATCCATGTGGAGGAGGTGTGACAGATGAAATATGTGATCATAGGTACGGGAGCCGCGGGGATTACTGCGGCGGATGAGATAAGAAAACTGGAAAAGGACGCTGAACTCCTCATGGTATCAGTGGATTCACAAGTCCATTCACGCTGTATGCTTCACAAATATCTGTCCCATGAGAGGACCGCAGAGGAGCTGGATTTTACAGAGGAGAACTTTTTTGAGAAGAAAAGGATTACTGTCGTCAATGGAAACGTGGTGTCGGTCAATACAGAAGCGAAAACCGTGCTTCTCGAATCAGGGGAGCAGATCGCCTATGACAAGCTCCTGATCGCTACCGGAGCGCAGAGCTGCATTCCCCCGGTAGGGGATCTTAGAAAGGCGGATAATGTATCCGGTCTGCGCAATCTTTCTGACGCGCAGAAGATTGATGACATGACGAAAAATCTGGAGCACATTCTGGTGATCGGTTCCGGTCTGGTGGGATTAGACGCGGCATATGGTCTTCTTGAGCGCGGGAAAAAGATAACTGTCGTGGAGATGGCGCCCCAGATCCTGCCTGTTCAGCTTGATGCCAACGCTGCAAAGGCATATCAGGATCTGTTTGAGAAAGCGGGGGTAGAGTTCCGGCTTGGGCGCAAAGTGCAGGAGACTGTCTGCGGAGCGGACGGGAATATCTGCGGGGTAGTGCTTGACTCTGGAGAGCGCATTGACTGTGATTTTGTCATCACAGCTACAGGAGTGCGCCCGGCGATTGGATTCCTCGAGGGCAGCGGTATTACATGCGAGCGGGGGATTCAGGTGGACGGCCGCATGGAGACAAGCGTAAAAGACGTCTATGCCGCAGGTGATGTGAGCGGTCTTTCGGGTATCTGGCCGAACGCCATGAAACAGGGACGGACTGCGGCCCGCAACATGTGCGGTGGAAACGAGACATATACAGACACCTTTGCGGGAAAGAATACGATCAACTTCTTCGGACTTGTGACGCTTTGTCTGGGAGCGATCGTTCCGCAGGAGGGAGACGAGGTTGTGGCAGAAGAAGACAGTAAGAATTACCGGAGGGCAATCCTGAGGGATGGCAAGCTGTGCGGCATCCTGCTCCAAGGTGACATCTCCAACAGCGGGATATGGCAGTATATTATAAAAGAACAGATCCATGTGGGCAGCATAGGAAAAAATATTTTCAAGCTCTCGTTCGCAGACTTTTATGACACGGGTGAGAGAGGAAAATATGTGTGGAAAGCCTGACGTGACAAAGAGGCCGTCCCGGTCTGCGGTGTGTTTTGCGCAGACCGGGACGGTTTCTGTCTGGCAAAGGCATACCTGCCGGAAGCGCCGCCGGAGAGTAGCGTAAATGTACAAAAAAGCAGGGGAAAGATTGTGCATATTTCCCTATAAAACGCTTGACTCGTGCTTCTAAAACCATTAGAATATTATATGCGAATTATTCAGAAATATCCGCAAATTTTTTTAGGAGGTCATTGGAACATGGCAACAAAATGGGTTTATATGTTCACCGAAGGAAACGCGACAATGAGAAACCTTCTCGGTGGAAAAGGCGCCAACCTCGCAGAGATGACAGGTCTGGGACTCCCGGTTCCGCAGGGATTCACAGTAACGACAGAGGCTTGTACACAGTACTACGAGGACGGTAGAAAGATCAACGATGAGATCATGGCACAGATCATGGAAGCCATCGAAAAACTCGAAGGAATCACAGGAAAGAAGTTCGGAGACAAGGAGAATCCGCTTCTCGTTTCTGTTCGTTCCGGTGCGAGAGCATCCATGCCGGGTATGATGGACACGATCCTCAACCTTGGTCTGAACG
This sequence comes from Candidatus Mediterraneibacter merdavium, assembly GCA_019118545.1. Classification (GTDB taxonomy): domain Bacteria; phylum Bacillota; class Clostridia; order Lachnospirales; family Lachnospiraceae; genus Mediterraneibacter; species Mediterraneibacter merdavium. Next base: position 8,160 of record DWYT01000057.1, read on the forward strand.
AGGAAGTTGTTGAGACTCTGGCAGAGGCTTCCGGCAACCCGCGTTGGGCGTGGGACTGCTACAGAAGATTCATCCAGATGTATTCTGACGTAGTTATGGAAGTAGGTAAGAAATACTTCGAAGAGCTCATCGATGAGATGAAAGAGAAAAAAGGCGTTACTCAGGACGTAGAGCTTACAGCAGAGGATCTGAAGACTCTGGCAGGACAGTTCAAGGCTGAGTACAAAGAGAAAATCGGCGCGGATTTCCCGGCTGACGCAAAAGAGCAGCTTATGGGCGCTGTAAAGGCCGTGTTCCGTTCATGGGACAACCCGAGGGCGAACGTATACCGTCGTGACAACGACATCCCGTATTCATGGGGAACAGCCGTCAACGTACAGATGATGGCATTCGGTAACATGGGTGACGACTGCGGTACAGGTGTTGCGTTCACACGTGACCCTGCTACAGGAGAGAACGGACTCTTCGGAGAGTTCCTTACAAACGCTCAGGGTGAGGACGTTGTTGCTGGTGTCCGTACACCGATGCACATCTCCGAGATGGAGCAGAAGTTCCCGGAGGCATTCGCACAGTTCAAAGATGTGTGCAAGACTCTGGAGACACACTACAGAGACATGCAGGACATGGAGTTTACCGTAGAGCACGGCAAACTGTTCATGCTTCAGACACGTAACGGTAAGAGAACAGCACAGGCTGCTTTAAAGATCGCATGCGACCTTGTTGACGAGGGCATGAGAACAGAGGAAGAGGCTGTTGCAATGATCGACCCGAGAAACCTTGACACATTGCTTCACCCGCAGTTTGACGCCGCTGCTCTTAAGGCTGCCACACCGATGGCTAAGGCGCTCGGCGCATCTCCGGGAGCTGCATGCGGTAAGATCGTATTCACGGCAGACGACGCGAAAGAGTGGGCCGCAAGAGGGGAGAAGGTTGTTCTTGTCCGTCTTGAGACATCACCGGAGGATATCGAGGGTATGAAGTCTGCTCAGGGTATCCTGACAGTCCGCGGCGGTATGACATCCCACGCAGCCGTTGTTGCGCGTGGTATGGGTACATGCTGTGTATCCGGCTGCGGCGATATCGCTATGGACGAAGCAAATAAGAAATTTACACTGGCAGGCAAGGAGTTCCACGAGGGAGATCCGATTTCCATCGACGGTTCTACAGGAGCGATTTATGACGGAATCATTCCGACAGTAGACGCTACAATCGCGGGTGAGTTTGGACGTATCATGGACTGGGCGGACAAGTACAGAACAATGAAGGTCCGCACAAACGCTGATACACCGGCTGACGCGAAGAAAGCTGTTGAGCTTGGCGCTGAGGGTATCGGACTTTGCCGTACAGAGCATATGTTCTTCGGAGAGGGAAGAATCGACGCGTTCCGCGAGATGATCTGCTCCGAGACAGAGGAAGAGAGAGAGAAGGCGCTTGAGAAAGTCCTTCCGTACCAGCAGGGAGACTTCGAGAAGCTGTACGAGGCTCTTGAGGGACATCCGGTAACGATCCGTTTCCTTGACCCGCCGCTTCACGAGTTCGTTCCAACAGAGGAAGAGGACATCAAGAAACTGGCAGAGGCTCAGGGCAAATCTGTTGAGAGAATCAAAGAGATTATCGACAGCCTGCATGAGTTCAACCCGATGATGGGTCATCGTGGATGCCGTCTTGCAATAACATATCCGGAGATCGCTAAGATGCAGACAAAGGCTGTTATCCGCGCGGCGATCAATGTACAGAAGGCTCATCCGGGTTGGAAGGTACAGCCGGAGATCATGATCCCGCTTGTCGGCGATATCAAAGAGCTCAAGTATGTGAAGAAATTTGTTGTTGAGACAGCGGACGCTGAGATCGCGGCAGCAAACAGCGACCTTGAGTATGAAGTGGGAACAATGATCGAGATTCCGAGAGCTGCCCTCACGGCAGACGAGATCGCGGCAGAGGCTGACTTCTTCTGCTTCGGTACAAACGACCTTACACAGATGACATACGGATTCTCCCGTGACGACGCAGGTAAGTTCCTTGAGGCTTACTATGACGCGAAGATCTTCGAGAACGATCCGTTCGCTAAGCTGGATCAGGTCGGTGTCGGTAAGCTCATGAAGATGGCTATCGATCTTGGAAAACCGGTTAATTCGAAACTCCACATCGGTATCTGCGGCGAGCACGGCGGAGATCCGAGTTCAGTTGAGTTCTGCAACAGCATCGGACTTGACTATGTATCCTGCTCACCGTTCCGCGTTCCGATCGCAAGACTGGCGGCGGCACAGGCAGCTATTAACAGCAGGAAGGGTAAGTAATATCCTAGTCCCCAATAGTATACAAAAATGACCTTGTTAGTCTGAGAAAAGGTTCTTTCTGAAATATACACAAAACATAGAAAGAACCTGAAATCAGGCTTTCAAGGTCTTTATTTCGTTAATTCATTATTCTCATCAAAGCAGAGGGTATAATTTCCGTTTTGCAGAATGAGCCGGGTCTTATCCAAAGTATATTCCCCATTATCATAATCAAAAGAATAATCATACTGTATCCCGTTAGCAGAAAGATATTGCTTTACTTCTTCCAACGTTGTTCCCGGCTTTAACTGTTCGATCACAGCCTGCATGTCCGCGTAGGAATCTTTCTTCAATCGTATCGGGACAAATGTATCTGAATATATGTAGGTACTTTGCGCCGGGAGATCGCCGGATATAGCAGTTGTTTTTTCCTTTTCCCCAAGTCCGAGTCCAGCCGCCAGCATATCGCCGTTTTCTAACTGGGCGAAGGTGTTGTAAGGGTAGTTTGAAAGAGCATTTCCTGACGATGCAAAGGAATCAAATGTGCTGCTGTACTCTATTTTTTCCGGCCATACCATATGAACGTTTTCAAGGACTTTTTGGGGTTGGCGGACATAGTCGTCGGAGGTGACGGGACATCCGCACTGTCCGAACACATTCAACCCCCAAGTATACAGAGCACCGTCAGCAGTGATGGCTGCCGCAGTGCTATTTCCAACAGTCGCATAGACGCAGCCCTCGAGCACTTTCTGGGGAGTACTTGAAAACAGTCCGAGAGGATGTCCGTAATTCGATTCGGAAGAACGGTATGTTCCCGCAAACTGTCCCCACCACCACACGCTTCCGTCCTTTTTCAGCAGGATAACCGCGCTTTGTCCGGCTCTTGCGTAAGCTACGCCGTCCATCAGTAAGACCGGAGAAGTGATGTTCCCATAATTTTCGGTAGTGTCATAGGGGGAATCTTTTGGAGTGAGGATTCCCCAGAGGTTTTCACCCATTCCATAGAGATTTCCGTCGGCTGTGAGATAAATGCAAAAATCATAGCCGTCTGAGCAGTCTACAGACACTACATTTTCAGCAATTTTGACCGAACCATCGGGTGGAACATCAGATATTTCCCCTGTGCCTAACTGCCCGGAATCATTGGAACCGCTTCCCCACAAAACAGAATTATCGTCAATATAGTAAGAGTTTACGTAATTTGTTTTCTTCGTAATATAGTAATCTGATAATGAAATGGGTTTTGTTATTTTAGGCGCATCTGCTTCTTCCGCATAAAAGGCCGGGATTTCACTTTCTTTCGTCTCCTTTTTCACAGGGGAAAACAAGATAAAAGCTATGGCTGCCATGAGAAAAATAAAAATGACAGCACAGGCGGCAATGAGTTTTATGGATGATCTTGAAAGATGAAAACGCATTCTGTAAGGCTCCTTTCGGGACAGTATGTCACTCCTTCTCTTTGGTGAAAAGGAGAATGTTGAAGAACATTTAAGGGGCGTCTTTTCTTGTTTATTATAATACAACATTTGAAAATGAGAGTCCATACACGAAGCAGGATTGTCGGTAGAAAGGTAAATCAAAGATGTGTAAAAAGAATATAAGGAAGCATGGAAACATTGACATGAAATATTACACATGTAATAATTAAGAGGCAAAGTATAAAAATCCAAGAAAAGGAGACAGGGATCATGTTACGGAAAAGGATGCTGATATGTCTGGCGGCACTCATGCTTTGCGCGGGATGCAGTAAAAATATGCCTGACGGGATAACGGCGGGCGCAGGAGAAGGCCCGCAAGAGGAGGCGGAAGAAAGTGCCAATGCCGGGAGGGAGCAGCAAATCGCAGAGGAATCAGTAGAGCTTGCCAAAGGGTATCGGGATATTTATGAAGGGGCATCGGGAAGAGGGGATGCGGAAGTTTTTGAGATGCAGAAAAAGATCATAAAAAATCTTGGAAAGTCGGGGTATGCTGCGGTGGATGACGCAGATCAGATCAATATGGAAAATCATGAGCAGGTGGCAGCGTTTTGCGAACATGCCAAACAGGGGCAGAAGGATGAAGTGACGATCATCTCCGTAACAAGTGACGGGGGATTCCTGCGCTATGATATGGAGACACAGGACGGAGAGATAGACGTTGTGCTTACTACGCTGAGGTGGGAAAACAGTGAACCGAAAGTGGTCTATTGCCATGAGTTTGCCGCACATTCATGGGAGTATACGGATAAGGGATATCTTTTCATACAGGAATACCAGCCGGAAGGATACGACGGAGCGCCGGGAGAGATCGCCTTCCGGGTAGAGCCTCTCGATGACAAGTGCCGGGAGCTGAACAGGAAATATGTGTATCCCGTTGGGTATGAGGGGAATAATCTGCTTGTGGCAGACTGGGATGAGACGGATTATTCAGAACTGGAGATGTACGACCTTTATGAGAAATTTTATTACATCAAGTACGGGGAAGCTGTGCCATACGAAGCATATAACGGCGCGGAATACGAGATACCAGAAGGGGACTTTGAAGAGGTGATCCAAAGTTATCTGGCGATAAACAGGGAGCAGATAAGGGCAGAGACTATGTATGACGCAAAACAGCATACCTACCGGTACAGACCGCGTGGGTTGGGAGATTCAGGACTTTCTTACGGACCGTATCCTGAGGTGGTCGGCTATGAAGAAGAGCAGGATGGAACGCTCCGCCTCTTTGTGGAGGCGGTGTGGGAGAGAAAGATGACGGATCGGGGTGCATTGAGTGAACTGGTGGTGAGGACTTTCGACGACGGAAGCTTTCAATATGTGTCGAATCACGTCGTGTCATGGGATGAAAATCTGGAGTTTAAATGGTATTTCCCAAGACTGACAGACGAAGAATGGACGAAGCTTGGTCTTTAGAGAGAAGAGAACGAAGGTTTTCTATCTCTGCGTCTGACAGTTGATTGTTGTCTAAATATGCAGAAAGTATGGCAACAAGGGGAATGTAAACAAATGTTGCAGATCAATGATATGTGTGTTATAGTTGAAATATAAATAATTATAGTTTGTTTATATCGAAATAAGGTGGAAGTGTGTCGTTTACGGAAGAAAAAAGAAAAGCCATAATAAAATATATGCTGGATAAAATCCGCAGCAGTGATTCCGGTTTTCTCAGAAAGACGGCGGATAATTTTGATATATCAGAGACTTCTGTGCGCCGTTATGTAAAGTCCTGTATAGAGGAGGGAATTCTTTTGGAGGATCAGGATTCAGTCTGTGGATTCTGCCTTACAGAGTCGCGCGGACAGTGGGATTTAGAAAATTCTGGATTGGAAGAAGACTCTGTATATTTTGAAAAGATAGCGCCCATGCTTACAGATATCTCAGCGAACGCGGGGGATATCTGGTATTATGCCTTTACAGAGATCATGAATAATGCCATCGAACACTCACAGGGAGACCGTATATTGCTGGAAATACGCAAAGATCCTTTGTATACGGAGATCTCGATCACAGACAATGGGGCAGGGATCTTCCGCAGAATCCGGGAATACATGGACAAGAAGTATGGTATAAGGACAGATACGAAGCAGGCGGCGCTGGAGCTGTATAAGGGAAAGCTGACGACGGAACCGGAGGCACATTCGGGAGAGGGCATCTTCTTTGTGTCAAAGATGCTGTCTGAATTTGCCATATGGTCTGAGAATACAGCTTATACTTATCGGTGTACGCAAGGAGATGCCTTCATACAGTCGCATTTGATATCGTATTATACCCGGATAAAGGAGATTGGGACTATGGCGGTGATGAAGCTGGACAATGATATAAAACACACTTCAAAAGAGATATTCGACCAGTTCGCGCCTCTGGAGCAGGGGTTTGTTAAAACGCTGATCCCGGTCAGAGAGATGTGCCCTTTGGGAAATCCGGTGGCGAGGTCACAGGCAAGGCGTATACTTCGGAGATTAGAGGAGTTTCGGGAGATCATTTTTGATTTCAGGGATATAGAGTTTATGGGACAGGGGTTCGCGGATGAAGTATTCCGGGTGTTCGCGAACAGGCATCCGGATATCACCCTGACCGCAGTCAATGCCAATGAGACCGTGCAGGGGATGATAAAGCATGTCACGCATGGCGGGAAGGAGGCTGATATATCATAGGGGGATTTTCCCGCAGGGCATACCCTTGTAAAGAGAGCAGAATAATAATAAAGCAGGGAAAGGGAACGTATACCATTACGTCTCCTTGCCTGCTTTATATTCTCTGAATATGCCCGGTTCTCTGAATATGTCCGGAGATGACTATTTTCCTTCAATCAGCTCTTCGTATGATATCTCAAAGACCTCACACAGCGCTTTGAGTTCAATGTCTGTCACATACCGTTTGTTTGTCTCGATCCTTGTGATGACATTCTTGTCCATGTCGTAACCCGCCAGTTGAAGCTTATAGGCCAACATTCTTTGGGAAAAGTGATTCCTTCTTCTAAGTTCGATGAGATTGTCCGCGATCAGGTTTTTCTGTCCGGTCTTAGTTCTTGGTTTTGGCATAGATCTGTTCCTCCATTTTAAAACGTATCGTTTTTTGCACCACTATATTGATTTTAAATTCACTGAGGGATATAATCGGTTGTAAAAGTGATGCAAATTAAACAAGACTGTAAAATGTAACGGAATGAGGCAGATATGGGAAGCGTCGTTAAAAGGATGATTGCGGTCAGTGCGGGACTGATTTTGTTGGCGGCTGCAGTATGTATCTTCTGCAGGGGTACGAGATCATATACGCAGTGGGAACAGGAACACTTAGGTGTGCCGGACGTGGTGAGCAGCAGGACGGACGGTGACGAGTGTATGCTCATTGTCGTGGCAAACGCGGACAGTATAGAGGATGAGCAGGCCTTTGCGGAAGAGACAGTCCGTAAATACGAAGAAAATGAATTTTATACAACAAGATTCTCAAGAGATCATAAGAGTCTCCCGAAGCAGGTATATATGTCTGTGTATTTAAGAAAGAGCGATATAGGACAGAAGCCGTCTGTTTTCTCTATAATGTATGATACTGAAAACAGAAAGATCAGGATTATACAATAAACGGGAGTTGAATACCAGTAAAATAAGCGTATAAGACCTGTTCCGGGTTGTGGAGATATCAGCAAAGCCGGAGCAGGTCTTTTAGTACTGGACGCAGAGCCGCGGAAGTTGTAAAATCAAAATATGATATGAAACCGGTACGCCGGAGAAGGGAGATGACCGTATGAGATCATTTGTCTATGCAATCAGAGACAGGGCGGGTATCCATGCACGGCCCGCAGGGATCGTAGCGAGAGAAGCAAAGAAATATGGAGCGGAGATTGTTTTTTCCTGTGGAGGGAAGAAGGCGAATGCAAAAAAACTGACGGAGCTTATGTCTATGGGGATAAAGTGCGGGGATGAGCTTACGGTGGAGGCTGAGGGCGCTGACGAGGAGGCGGCCTGCGAGGCTATGAAGACGGTGTTGAAAGAGTATTTGTAAAATGTGGAGGTCGCTATTATGGGAAATATTTGGCATGATATTAGTGAAGAGAGGATATTTCCGACGGACTTTGTCTCAGTGATTGAGATATCCAAGGGAAGTAAGAAAAAATATGAGCTGGATAAGGAAACAGGGTACATCATACTTGACCGGGTGCTTTACACATCCACCCACTATCCGATGAATTACGGGTTTATCCCGCGTACCCTTGGGGATGACGGAGACCCTCTGGACGTGCTTGTCATGTGCTCTGAACCGCTTGAGCCTCTTACGTTAGTGCGCTGTTATCCGATCGGCGTGATGAAGATGACAGACGGAGAGGAGGGAGACGAGAAAGTCATTGCAATCCCTTGGGCAGATCCTACATATGAGGCGTACACAGATATTTCTGAGCTGCCGAAGCATATTTTTGATGAGATCAGACACTTCTTCACGGTTTATAAGGATCTGGAGGGCAAGAAGACTGCCGTAAATAAGTTCGAGGGAGCGTTGGGCGCTGTTCAGGTGATCGAAGAGTGCATTGAACGGTACAAAGAGAAATACGGAGATAAAGAGGAATAGAACACAAGAGAAGTCAAAGGAGAGGAGAATATGGAAAAATTAAGCGATAACATAAAAAAGGTAATTCTTGCGGGAATCGGCGCCGTGGCAGTTACTGCGGAGAAGTCGAAGGACTTGTTGGATGAGATGGTAGAGAAGGGAGAACTGACTGTAGAGCAGGGCAAAGTGCTCAACGAGGAGCTGAAACATAATATCAAAAAGACAGTCAGAGAAAAAGTAAACGCGGTAAAGCCAGCGTCATCGGAAGACTTTTCAGAGCTTCTTGATAAGATGACGCCGGAGCAGCTCGCGGCTCTTAAAGAACAGATCTTAAAGAGGGAAGAGGCATCCGGAGAAGACATGGAGAAAGCCTCAGACGATGCAGATACTGATGAATAGGCATAAAGCGACAGGCAAGAGGCAATATGAGTACGAGAGAACCGATCGAATATAATTCAAGGCTGCGTGAGATAACCGCTGTGCTGCGCAGACACAATATCACAAGAGGCGTGACGCCGAAAAAGTTAAGGGCGATCCTTGAGGAGCTTGGCCCTACATTCATCAAGCTGGGGCAGATCATGTCCATGCACTCAGACATCCTGCCTAAGAGGTACTGTGATGAACTGATGCTTCTTCGCACAGAAGTGACGCCTATGCCTTTTGAGGAGATAGTGTCTGTAATTGAAGAATCCTATGGCAGATCGTGGAGGAGAGTGTTCTCCTCCATAGAAGAAAAGCCTCAGGGTTCTGCTTCGATTGCGCAGGTGCACCGGGCGGTGCTGCGAAGCGGCGAGGAAGTGGTCGTTAAGGTTCAGCGCAGAGGAATTTACGAGAAAATGGCTCGGGATATCGACCTTCTGCACAAGGCGGTAAAGCTGATGCCGCCGGTGAGCATCAAGGGAATGGCGGATCTGGATCTTGTGCTGGATGAGATGTGGTCCGTCACCCGGGATGAGATGAATTTTCTGACAGAAGCCTCTAATATGGAGGAGTTTGCCCGGAGAAATAAAGACGTCAATTTCGTAGGTACACCCAAGCTGTACCAGCAGTACACAACGGTAAATGTTCTTGTGATGGAATATATCGACGGGTGTGGAATCGATGACAAAGAGGAGCTTATTGAGGGCGGATATGATCTGAAGGAAATCGGCAGCAAGCTGGTGGATAACTACATCAAGCAGGTTATGGATGACGGCTTCTTCCATGCAGATCCACATTCCGGCAATGTGAAGATCAGGGAAGGGAAGATTATCTGGATCGACATGGGGATGATGGGACGCCTCACAGAGCATGACAGAGAGATGATCGGGAAAGCAATACAGGGCGTGGCTCTTGGTGATGTAGGGTTGATACAGCAGGCAGTGCTTGGCATCGGAGAGTTCAAGGAACGCCCGGACCAGAGAAAGCTGTACGAGGATATCGACGGACTTCTCATGAAATACGGAAACGTGGATATGGGGAGCATCAATGTGGCGGAGGTCATGACGGACCTCATGGACGTGATGAAGAACAATAAGATCAAGATGCCGCACGGCCTGACGATGCTGGCCAGAGGACTGACCCACATGGAAGGAGTGCTGGCGGATATTGCCCCGGATATCAATATGGTGGAGATTGCCACGGCCCATGTATCGGGACAGTTCTTCCGTAACCTTGATCTGAAAAAGGAGTTGAAGAGCAGCGGAAAAAGTGTGCTCAAATCGTTCCGCAAGGCATTGGATATCCCGTCCATGATTTCTGATATGATGAGCGGGTATCTGAAAGGACAGGCAAAGGTCAGCCTTGATCTTCAGGTGACGGATGATCTGGCGCGGCTTCTGCGCCGTCTGGTCAGAAACATCGTCATGGGGTTGTGGGTCATGGCGCTCCTAATCAGCTCAAGCATCATCTGTACGACAGATATGACGCCGAAGATATTAGGCATACCGGCAATCGGCGCGTTCGGATACATGCTGGCGTTCCTTATTGTGATGTATGTATTCATCAGACATTTGTTCTCGAGAAAATAAATGAAACGGAGATCATAATGAAAAATGAAAAGAAAAATCCTCTTACAGAGAGTTTTGGCTATGCCTTTGAGGGGATTTGCACAGGGATACGAAAAGAGAGGAACATGAAAATCCATTGTCTGGCCATCATATGCGTGACACTGGCGGGCACATTGTTTCATATTACGGCAGCGGAGTGGTGTATCTGCCTGCTTCTGTTTGCCCTTGTAGTGTCTCTGGAGCTTGTGAATACGGCAGTTGAGGCAACAGTTGACCTTGTTACAGAGGAGAAAAAGCCTCTCGCGAAGATCGCCAAAGACACAGCCGCCGGGGCGGTATTGTTTTCCGCGGTCATAGCTGTGCTCACCGGGTGCATTATATTTGTCCCATATTTGTTGGAACTGTTGGGAAAGTTGTGATACAATAGCCAATAGGAACGAGAAAGGAAAGACATAAAATGAGCGATAATAGTACAACAGTGACCAAACAGGAGACACTTGACGCCCTTCGGAATCCCGGAGAGCTTTATGTGATCATATCCAGTGTGACGAAACAGCCGTTTGTCTGCTGTGACGACGAAACCTATGACGATGAAGTATTCCTGTATTACAGGGCGGAGGACGCAAAGGAAAAGTCAAAGCGCCTTGCAGAAGAAAGGTATGCCACGGCAGTTGCGAAGATGGAGGACAAGCAGCTTCTCCCCTTTTATACAAGCCTTTATACAATGGGAGTGAACTGCCTTGCCGTCAATCATGGGACAGACACGCAGATCAGTATCCAGCTCTCTGATCTGGTCACAAGAAAGCTTCCCGATAAGCTTCCTAATGGACAGAAGCTTGTGGAAAATCCCGCACTGCATCTGACAGCAGCTTATTTTATGCAGGAAATGCGCCGTCAGGCTTCGTCGCAGCCTACAGAAGAATTGAAGGAGCTTCAGGAGGAACTGCTGGCACACTATAAAAAAGGTACATTTCTGATAGTTATACAGGAAGATGGACAGGTTCCAATGCTCAAACAGAAGGATGGGACAGTATATCAGCCTGTATTTACGGATATGCTGGAGGTACAGCGGTTTACCAGAGGGAAGAAGATCAAGACAGCGGCTGTGACTGCGGCGCAGATCCCCGGTCTGCTTGCCAAATCAGCAAAGGGCGTAGTCATCAATCCTCTTGGAGTAAATGTTCAGCTTAAGATAGAAAAACAGACGCCCCAAAAGGCAGACGCGTAAGCAGGCGTAAGAGGAAAAGAATATGTCATTATCAGTATACATTAGAAAAGAATATTTCCGGGCGGTTGACCTCAAAGATAAAAGCGCCCACATACTAGAATTTCATTACTCCCCGAAGGTGGTTGACGTGTTGGAAAATGGTTTCCCTGTATTTCACATGGAGTATATAATGGGGACAAAGACGAAAGTCAATATCGTGGAATTCTACCTTATGGATTTCGGTCTGCGGGGGAAGGGTTATGGGACTGTATGTATGAATGAGATCACAGACCAATTCCGCAAGAAAGGAATCACATTGATCACTGCACCCACAGGATACGACCTCGCCCCTCTGGGTTATACAGGACCCGATCAATACAAAGAACTGATGGCAGGTTTCTACGAGAAAATTGGTTTCTCCCTGAATGCAAGCGGCGATATGGCGATGAAGATACTGGATTAGATGGCACAAGATAAACACTGTGGATAATGCACAAAATTCCTGTGCAAATTTAGGCAATATTTATGGATTGACTATTTCGCTTAAATCCGTTTATACTAATCGAGGAAAATAAATACGCAAGATAGTGTGTTACTGTTAGGCAGGCATAAACTATCCTTCTCATGTCGGATAACTGACATGTCAGATAGGATACGTTTATGCTTTTTTTATATCATAGGAAAGTCCTTCGGACTGACACAGGATCTTGCGGGGAAAACAAGGAGGAAAACAGATGAAAGACAAGATTTTCGGAGTGTTGCAGAGAGTCGGGCGAAGCTTCATGCTTCCCATCGCAATTCTTCCGGTAGCAGGACTTCTGCTCGGAATCGGAAGCTCGTTTACCAATGCGACAATGATTGAGACATATGGACTTCAGTCCATTCTCGGAGACGGTACAATACTTCACGCGCTGCTCACGATTATGAGCAAGGCGGGAAGCGTTATCTTTGACAATCTGCCGCTGATCTTCGCGGTGGGAGTTGCCATCGGAATGGCAAAGAAAGAGAAGGAAGTGGCTGCGCTGGCGGCAATGATTTCTTTCTTTGTCATGCACATATCTATCAATGCCATGCTCGTACTGCAGGGCGATATTCTGGCGGACGGAACGATCGCGGAGCATGTGCTCGGCGGAACGGTCTCCAGTATCTGCGGTATCCAGACATTGCAGATGGGTGTGTTCGGCGGTATCATAGTCGGTCTGGGAGTAGCGGCGCTGCACAACAGATTTTACAAGATCCATCTCCCGAACGCGCTGTCCTTCTTCGGCGGCTCCAGATTCGTGCCGATTATCTCCACGATTACATATGTAGGCGTAGGAATCCTGATGTACTTCCTCTGGCCATTCGTGCAGGACGGAATCTACGCGCTGGGCGGTCTGGTAACAGGGACAGGATATTTTGGAACATTGATCTTTGGTATTATCAAACGCGCGCTCATCCCCTTCGGACTGCACCATGTATTCTACCTTCCGTTCTGGCAGACGGCAGTGGGTGGTTCCATGGAAGTGGCAGGACAGCTCGTACAGGGCGGACAGAATATTTTCTTTGCGCAGCTTGCTGATCCGAGCACTGTGCATTTCAGCGCGGACGCGACAAGATACTTCTCCGGCGAGTTCATTTTCATGATCTTCGGACTTCCGGGCGCGGCGCTGGCGATGTACCGCTGCGCGAAACCTGAGAAGAAGAAACAGGCGGGCGGACTTCTGCTTTCCGCGGCGTTGGCATGTATGCTGACAGGTATCACAGAGCCTATCGAGTTCTCCTTCTTATTCGTGGCGCCCATGCTCTTTGTAGTGCAGGTCGTTCTGGCAGGAGCGGCATACATGATCGCCCACATTTTAAATATCGCCGTAGGACTGACATTCTCCGGCGGACTTTTGGACCTGCTGCTATTCGGTATTCTTCAAGGAAATGCGAAGACAAGCTGGCTTCTGATCATCCCGGCAGGTATCATTTACTTTATCCTGTACTATGTGATCTTTACGGTCCTGATCAAGAAGTTTAACTTAAAGACACCGGGACGTGAGGACGACGATGCCGAGACAAAGCTCTTTACCAAAGCGGATTATCAGGCGAAGCAGGGAGCGGGCGCGGAAGGCGCGGGTTCTCAGGCAGGCGGAGCGGCGAATGAGAAGAGCGTCCTTATCACACGAGGTCTTGGCGGAAAGAAGAATATCGCGGATGTGGACTGCTGTGCCACAAGGCTGCGTGTCAATGTCGTAAAACCGGAACTGGTAAATGAAGGTCTGTTAAAGGCGACATCTCCGTCGGGAATCCTGAGAAAGGGACAGAGTATTCAGGTCATTTACGGGCCGTCGGTAGCAGTGATCAAGTCAGAGCTTGAAGATTACCTTGAGACAGCACCTGATGAAGAATATATCCCAGAGACTTCCGCAGACGGCGGACAGAGCGCACAGGGAGCAGATGCGGCAGCAGGAACAGGAGCAGCAGACTCAGCAGGAAACGAAGGTGCGGGGACAGTGAAAAAGGCACTTGCAAGTCCGGTCAGAGGTGAGGCGGCTCCCATCACAGAGGCTTGTGACGAGGCATTCGCGGGAAAGATGATGGGTGACGGCTATATCGTGCGCCCGGAGGAAGGCATGGCTTACGCGCCTGAGGATGCTACGGTATCCTTCGTGTTCCCGTCAAAACACGCGGTGGGTCTGATGAGCGATGACGGCGTGGAATATCTGATCCACATTGGAGTTGATACTGTAAACTTAAACGGAGAAGGCTTTGAGGCGTTCGTAAAAGACGGCGACCGTGTGAAAAAGGGTGACAAGCTCATTGGGTTTGATATACAATATATCAAAGAGCATGCCAAGTCGGATGAATGTATCATCGTATTTACGAGCTTGCAGGAGGGCGAGGAGATTCGCCTGACAAAAGCCGGTAAGGTAGATAAGCTGGATGAAACGGCGGAGATCATTTCTTATAATTAAGAAAATATCTGATTGCTTAAGAAAATGTCTTCTGGCTAAGAGGTGTGCTGTATCTGAAAAGGCTTAAAGGCAGGCCGTAAAGCAGAAAGTCAGGGGAAGAAGGAGTACAGGGGAATGTATCGGGTGATAAAAGTATTGAATAATAACGGAATACTGGTCTATCACAATGAAACCGGGAGGGAGATGATCCTTCTGGGGAACGGCGTCGGCTTCGGCAAACGTCCTACCCAGCAGATCGAGCGTATTCCCGGAGCGAAGGTATATTCCCTTGTTACAAGACGGAAAGACCAGTCGGTTCTTAAGACTGTCAACGGGATACAACCCGGATTTATTGAAGTGGCAGGGCGGATTATTGAAGAGGCGGAGAAGGTATTTCAGAACATGAACCGGGACATCCTTCTTCCTATGGGTGACCATATCGCGCTCGCCGCGAAGCGCGCTGCTGAAAACCGGCAGATACCGAATCCGTTCACCCCGGATATCCGTGTGCTTTTTGCAAAAGAATATGCTGTGGCGCTGCGTGGCAGAGACATTATCAAAGAAACGACGGGGCATGAGATATCGGACGACGAGGTGGGATTCATCACTCTGCACATCCACGCGGGACTGTCCGATGAGCAAGTGTCCCAGACTCTTGACACAACACGTATCATCAACGAGGGCATCCATATGATTGAAGAAGCCTTCGGACAAAAATTCGCGGAGGACTCTCTGGCGTATACAAGGCTGATGAGCCATCTGTACTATATGGTGGCGCGGACGCGTAACGGAGAATCCACGAAGGTGGACTTTAACGACTTTATCTTCAGCAATTATCCCCGGACAGGAAAGGTGGCTGAGGAGGTGTGCCGGTTCATGGGACGGGAACTGAAAAAAGAGGTGGCAAGAGAAGAGATTGGATTTCTCGCCATCCATATTCAAAGAGTGATTGACCCGGACGCGGTGTGAAAATAACTTTTGTTTTTCTGTCAGGGACGAACAAGAGAAAATAAAGGCAGATATTGAAAGCGTACATTTCTTATAAGATTTGTACGCTTTTTTACAAATGGGGATGAACTTTTCGACAAGTGAACTTTGCAAAAAAAGGTATTGACGAGTAAACTTGGCAGCATTATATTGTAAATGCAAAGAAAGCTTGGCGGAAAGTTATGACATCCTTATGAATTATGAAGTGGGGTTATTTTAATGAATGATAAGCTGATATTGAAAAACAATCTCAAAGAGGTACGGGCGGAAAAAAGGCTGTCTCAGTCAGCGCTGGCGGAAATGGTGGGCGTATCCCGCAATACGATCAGTTCTATTGAAACAGGACAGTTTAGTCCGACTGCCAAGCTCGCGCTTGTCCTGTGCATCGCGCTTGATAAAAAGTTTGAGGAGTTGTTTTACTTTTAGTAACAGATATTTATGACAGACAATGGGAGGGACAGACATGTATAAAATACTTATCGTAGAGGACGATCTGCCGATGGCGCAGGCGATACAGAAGGAAATGACCATGTGGGGCAACGAGGCGCAGTATGTTCAGGATTTTCAGAACGTGCTTACCGTTTTTACGGAATACGACCCTCATCTGGTACTCATGGACATCACGCTCCCGTTTTATAACGGATACCACTGGTGCAGCGAGATTCGCAGGATATCTAATGTCCCGGTCGTTTTTATTTCCTCGGCTTCGGATAACATGAACATCATTATGGCGGTGAACATGGGCGGGGATGATTTCGTGGCGAAGCCATTTGACTTAAGCGTCCTGACGGCAAAGGTTCAGGCGGTTTTAAGGAGAACCTATGATCTGGCGGGGAAAATTCCTGTGCTGGAGCACCGCGGCGCCATCCTCAATCTGAACGACACCACTTTGACATATAACGGCGCGAAGATCGATCTGACGAAGAACGAGTTCCGAATCCTTCAGACGCTGATGGAGAATAAAGGACGGCTTGTAAGCAGGGACACGCTGATGACGAGGCTGTGGGAGACAGACAATTACATTGAGGAGAATACTCTGACTGTAAATATCGCCCGTCTAAGGAAAAAACTGGAGAAGTCAGGACTTACGGATTTTATTACGACAAAAGTGGGAGAAGGGTATATCATACAGCAAGGGTGAGAAAGATGAAACGATTATTGACTTATTTATATGACCATAGATACGTATGTCTTTGGGCAGTATTAAACGTTGTTGTATTTACTGTGATTTTTGCCCTGTACGGCATAGAATTAAGAGCAGTATGGTATCCGTTTGTTATTTCAGGCGTGTTCGCAGTTATTTTACTGGTCTTGGGATTTATCCGTCACAGGAACAAACACCGCGAGTTAGATCACATCGTTGTGGCAAAAGGAGCGCTTTCAGATATCACAGGCGCGCTCCCCTCGGCGCAAACGCTCGCAGAAGAAGATTACCAGTCGCTTATCTCCCGCATTGAGTCAGCATACCGCGCGGAGAAAGGAGAGTGGGAGGCCGCCCGGCGGGATATGAATGACTATTATGCCGTGTGGGTGCATCAGATCAAAGCGCCCATCGCAGTCATGAAGGTGCTGCTCCAACAGACGGATACACCGGAAAACCGGGAACTGTCGGCGGAATTGTTCCGTGTGGAGCAGTACGCGGATATGGCGCTGTCATATGTCCGTCTCGGAGAAGGCGCGTCAGATCTGCTCATACAGGAGTACGCGCTGGATGATATCGTGAGGAAGGCTGTGCGCAAATACGCCGGACAGTTCATCCGCCGCCGGATACGCCTTGTCTATGAGGGGACGGATGTGCGGGTGATCACGGATGAAAAATGGCTCGGGTTCATCATCGAGCAGCTTCTTTCAAACGCGGTCAAGTACACATCCGAAGGTTCTGTAACGATATCCGTGGACGGCACGAAACGGCTGTCTGTCACAGACACGGGCATCGGAATATCGCCGGAGGATATGCCCCGCATCTTTGAGAAAGGATATACCGGATACAATGGGAGACTGGATAAAAAGTCCACAGGTATCGGACTGTATCTGTGCAGGATGGCGGCGGATAAGCTCGGGCATAAGCTGACAGCGCAGTCAGAGCCGGGGAGGGGGAGCAGGTTTACGGTTGATCTGGAGAACTATCCGTTCATGGCGGAGTAGGCGGCTGAACTGTATTACAAAAATGTCATATCAAGCAGGTGGAATGTCACAGGATTCGATGTCAACATTCTGCCTGTCTTTGTTATACTGGGTACAGTTCAAGGAGCGTCGTAAGGCGTGGTGAACAATGTGACAGTAAAGGAGACGAGAATATGGCTGTTTTGGAAGTGAAGAATCTAAAGAAAATATACAGACCCCGTTTTGGAGGGAATCAGGTGCAGGCGTTATCCTGTGTGAACTTCTCTGTGGAGGAAGGGGAGTATGTGGCGATCATGGGGGAGAGCGGTTCGGGTAAGACGACGCTCCTGAATATCATGGCGGCGCTGGATAAGCCGACGGAGGGGGACGTGTATCTGGACGGGAAACCGCTTTCTGAGATCAAGGATAAGGATATCTCAGAGTTTCGCAGGGACAATCTTGGCTTTGTATTTCAGGAGTTTAATCTGTTGGATACTTTTAATGTAAGAGATAATATCCTGCTCCCGCTTGTTCTTAAAGGGATGTCCCACAGGAAGATGACAGGTCTGGTCAATCCTATTGCCAAAGAACTGGGGATAT
>DWYT01000058.1 GCA_019118545.1 Candidatus Mediterraneibacter merdavium
TCTTTTATGGAGGGCGCCATGTATTATCCAGATGAACTGATCGAAGAGATAAGAGCGAGAAATGATATTGTAGATGTGATATCAGGATATGTCCGGCTGCAGAAAAAGGGCAGCTCTTATTTTGGACTCTGTCCTTTTCATAATGAAAAGTCTCCGTCATTTTCCGTGAGCAGACAGAAGCAGATGTACTATTGCTTTGGATGCGGGGCGGGTGGGAATGTATACACCTTCCTTATGGAATATGAGAACTTTTCCTTCGTCGAAGCAGTGAAGTTTCTTGCTGACAGGGCGGGAATACAGCTCCCTGAGATGGAATACTCAAAAGAAGCAAAGGCAAAAGCGGATTTAAAGACATCGATCCTTGAGGTCAACAAAACTGCGGCAAAGTATTTTTACGCACAGTTGAAATCAGAGCGGGGGACTCACGCGTATACATATCTGAAAGACAGAGGCTTGTCGGACGATACGATCACAGCGTTTGGTCTCGGATACTCGAATAAATACAGTGATGATCTGTATAAGTTTCTGCGGGGAAAGGGATACGGTGAAGAGCTTATCCGGCAGGCGGGACTTATCAATACGGATGAAAAACAGGGTGTGTACGATAAGTTCTGGAACAGAGTTATTTTTCCGATTATGGATGTGAACAGCAGAGTGATCGGCTTCGGCGGGCGTGTCATGGGAGACGCGAAGCCGAAATACTTAAACTCCCCGGAGACGGTTGTATTTGACAAAAGCCGCAATCTGTACGGTCTGAACCGTGCGAGGACGTCGCGCAAGCCGTATTTCCTTCTATGTGAAGGGTACATGGATGTGATCTCGCTCCATCAGGCGGGATTTACCAATGCGGTGGCGTCCCTTGGAACCGCGCTCACGCCGGGACATGCCACGCTCATCAAACGGTATGTGCAGGAGGTTTATCTGACATATGACAGTGATGATGCCGGGACGAGGGCAGCGCTGCGCGCCGTACCGATCTTAAAGGAGGCGGGGATATCCGCGAAGGTGATCCGCATGGATCCTTACAAAGACCCGGATGAATTTATTAAAAATCTGGGCGCGGATGAATATGAGAAACGGATCCAAAATGCAAGGAACGGCTTTATGTTTGGACTGGAGATGCTGGAGCGGGATTATGACATGGCTTCTCCGGAGGGGAAAACGGAGTTTTTCAAAGAGGCGGCAAGGCGGCTCATCGGATTTGAGGACGAGCTTGAGAGAAATAACTACATAGAAGCAGTTTCTTCCGCCTATAAGATAAGCAGAGAAAGTCTGGAAAAGCTGGTCACGAAGACGGCGGTGAGCGCAGGGATGGCAAAGCCGGTCGCGCGTCCGAAACGGGCGGACGGTTCAGGCAGGCCGAAAGAGGACGGTATCCTCACCTCTCAGAAGGCGCTTCTTACGTGGATGATCGAGGATGAAAGGCTGTACGGAAAGATCAGCCGGTACATTAGTCCCGAGGATTTCACAGGAGAGATCTACCGCACAGTAGCGGAGATGCTTTTTGAACAGCATGAGAAGGGAGAATTGAATCCCGCAAAAATTCTCAATCATTTCACAGGGGAAGAGGAGCACCGCGAGGCTGCGGCACTGTTTCACACGAAGATACGTCAGCTCAGGACGAAAGAGGAAGAGGAACAGGCTCTTAAAGATATCATACTCAGAGTAAAGGCTCACAGCATTGATGTGCGCACCATGGAGCTGGATCCGGCGGATATGGCAGGATTACAGCGGCTTATGGAGGAAAAGCGCAAGCTGGAGGACTTAAGGACACTGCATATTTCTATTGATCATGGATAAAATAAAACAAGATAGGCCGCGCTTTCGCGCCGGCGTAGGAAGGATGGACACATGGAAGAAAACACACAGAAATTTCTGGAAAGAATGAATGAACTGGTAGCTTTGGGAAAGAAGAAAAAGAGCATACTTGATGTTCAGGAGATCAATGATTTCTTTGCAGATATGGAACTGAACCCCGAACAGATGGAAAAGGTGTTCGATTATCTGGAGGCGAACAATATCGATGTCCTGCGGATCAATGCGGACGTGGACGATGCGGATGTGGATATCGACGACATCATTTCCGACGAGGAAGAAGTCGATATGGAGAATATCGATCTGTCTGTTCCCGAAGGTGTGAGCATCGAAGATCCGGTGCGCATGTATCTCAAGGAGATCGGTAAAGTCCCCCTTCTGAGCGCGGAGCGGGAGATCGAGCTTGCAAAGAGGATGGAAGAGGGGGATGAGGAGGCGAAGAAAGAGCTTGCCGAGGCAAACCTGCGTCTTGTCGTCAGCATTGCCAAGCGGTATGTGGGAAGAGGGATGCTCTTTCTTGATCTGATTCAGGAAGGAAACCTTGGTCTGATCAAGGCAGTCGAGAAATTTGACTACCACAAAGGCTATAAATTCAGTACCTATGCCACATGGTGGATCCGTCAGGCGATCACAAGAGCCATTGCGGATCAGGCCAGAACCATCCGTATCCCTGTGCATATGGTGGAGACCATCAACAAGCTGATCCGCGTGTCCAGACAGCTCCTTCAGGAGCTGGGAAGAGAGCCGCTCCCGGAGGAGATCGCAAAAGAATTGGACATGCCTGTGGAGCGTGTGCGTGAGATCCTTAAGATTTCTCAGGAACCGGTATCCCTCGAGACACCGATCGGTGAGGAGGAGGACAGCCACCTTGGGGATTTCATTCAGGATGACAATGTGCCCGTTCCGGCGGAGGCAGCAGCGCAGACACTTTTAAAAGAACAGCTTGACGAAGTGCTGGATACACTGACAGAGAGAGAACAGAAGGTTCTCCGCCTGCGCTTCGGCATGAACGACGGGCGCGCCCGCACACTCGAGGAAGTAGGAAAAGAATTTGACGTCACAAGAGAGCGTATCCGCCAGATCGAGGCAAAGGCCCTCAGAAAACTGCGCCATCCAAGCCGCAGCAGGAAGCTGAGGGACTACTTGGATTAACAGTTCAGCCATGGATATGGCGCGAAGAGAAAAATGTGCTTGCACATTTTTTCAAGCGGCTATATCCATGGGGTGAGCGCCCGCACATGAGCAAAGAAGCGACGAAGTCGCAGTAAGCACGGAGTGCGGCTTTGCGAGTGGCGCGCCTGAACTGTTAATAAAAAACAGCCATGGATAAGGCGCGAAGAGAAAAATGTGCAAAGAAGCGGGAGAAGCGAGGATATATATGGAATTATCGAAAAGGCTTGAGGCGGTCGCGGCTTTCGTGACCGCCGGATATACATTGGCGGATATCGGGACTGACCATGCCTATATCCCGATTGAGCTTGTGCGCACAGGGCATATCCCTCAGGCCATAGCCATGGATGTAAACCGCGGGCCGCTGGAGCGCGCGGAGGAGAATATCCGCGAGCATGGACTTTCGGAGCGGATCAGTACACGGCTGTCTGACGGCTTTTCCGCCATGGAACCGGGGGATGCGGACAGCGCGGTCATTGCCGGGATGGGCGGCGGTCTCACCATGCGTATTCTGAAAGAGGGGGAGCGTGTGGTGAACACGCTTAAGGAGTGCATCCTGCAGCCTCAGTCTGAAATTGAAAAAGTGAGAGCCTTTCTTTTAGAGGAAGGTTTTTTGTTTATTGCAGAGGATATGGTGGAGGAAGACGGGAAATATTATCCGATGATGAAAGTGGTGCCGCCGAAGAAAAATGCACAACAGGCAGGAGCAGACCGGACAGAAACCGGACAGACGGCCTCAGACCGGGAGAGAACGGATCGTGCAGACGAGGGACCGGGCAGCGGCAGCGGGAATACCGTCCGCTGTGATGAGCCGTGGGATGAGGCGGAACTGCGTTACGGAAAATATCTCCTTCAAAACAGGCATCCCGTGCTCCGGCGGTATCTGGAGAGGGAACAACGGATAAAAAGAGATATCTTAAAAGGACTTAAAGGGCAGGATTCCCCGCGAATCCTTATGAGGCGAAGGGAACTGGAAAAAGAGCTGAAATACATAGAGAAAGGACTGACGCGTTATGCTGTGTAAAGAGATCATTCAGGTTATTGAGGCCGCTTATCCGAGAGAGGCGGCGCTTGATTTTGACAATGTAGGACTCCTTGCGGGAAGATCGGAGAAAGAAGTGAACAGGGTGTATATTGCCCTTGACGCCACGGACGCGGTCATCGACTGCGCGGTCAGGGCAGGGGCGGACATGCTGATTACGCATCATCCGCTGATCTTTTCGCCCCTTAAAAAGGTGACGGACGAAAACTTTATCAGCAGGCGCATCGTAAAATTAATCCAGAATGATATTTCATATTATGCGATGCACACGAATTATGATGTGCTGGGAATGGCAGAGCTTTCGGAAAAGATCCTTGGCATCCGTGATACAGAAGTGCTGGATATTACGAGGGAGAATGGGGGTATCCCGGAGGGGATCGGAAGGATCGGAAGCCTTGAACAGCCTGTGACGCTGGAGGAATGTTGTGTATATATCAAGCATAAACTGAATCTGGGAAGCTTAAAAGTGTTTGGAGATATGGACGCAAAGGTGTCAAGACTCGCCATTTCGCCCGGATCGGGCAAGTCTGTGATCGGGGCGGCGATCGCCAAGGGCGCGGACGTCCTTGTGACAGGAGATATCGGACATCACGAGGGACTGGACGCGGTAGAGCAGGGACTTTCGGTCATCGACGCGGGACACTATGGGACAGAATACATTTTTATCGACGATATGAAACGGTTTCTTGAGGATAAGCTTCCGGTACTCCAAGTGACGGCGGCCCCGGTTATCCACCCGTTTCAGGTGATATAAGGAGGGATTGGTTTGGCGGAGCATATGTGCAGGGTTATCATAGACGGAGAGACAAGGGAATACGCGGAGGGCACCACATATCAGCAGATCGCGGAGGAGTACCAGTCCCGGTATGAGCACCGGATTGTGCTTGCGTTTGTAGGGAAATACCGCCTCAGAGAGTTGAGAAAAACAGTGAAAGAAGACTCGGAACTGCGTTTTGTGACCACTGCGGATGCCATCGGGCACGCCACATACAAGAGAAGTATGTGCTTCCTCCTTGTAAAGGCGGTTCATGACGTGGCGGGGCATGATAAGATCGAGCGTGTGCGGCTGCATTTCTCCGTGGATAAGGGATATTACTGTACCGTGGAGGGCGATGTGGAGCTGACAGAGGAGTTTCTTCAGAAAGTGGATGCCCGCATGAGAGAGCTTTCCGAGGAAAACATCCCCATCAAAAAGCGCAACATCCATACGGACAGCGCGGTGGAACTTTTTCATAAACACGGAATGTATGACAAGGAGCGTTTGTTTGAATACCGCCGTGTCTCCAAGGTGAATATTTACAGCATCAATGAATTTGAGGACTACTATTACGGGTATATGGCCCCTGACACAGGGTGCCTGAAATATTTCTCCCTGCATCTGTATGATCAGGGATTTGTCATCCAGATGCCCGCAAGGGAAGAGCCTGAAAAAGTGCCCGAATTTAAACCCAGTCCCAAGCTGTTCCATGTCCTGAAGGAATCTGTGCTGTGGGGGGACTGTCAGGATATTGAGACAGTGGGCGCTTTAAACGATATGATCACAAGAGGCGATATGCGGGAGGTCGTGCTTGTTCAGGAGGCTCATCAGGAGCGTCAGATCGGGGAGATCGCAAAGCAGATAGCGGAGCGGGGAAATGTGCGGTTCGTCCTTGTGGCGGGGCCGTCCTCGTCCGGGAAAACGACCTTCTCCCACAGGCTTTCCATACAGCTTCGGGTAAACGGACTTAAGCCGCATCCCATCGCGGTGGATAATTATTTTGTAGACCGGGAAAAAACGCCGCGCGATAAAGACGGGAACTATAATTTTGAATGTCTGGAAGCCATTGACATCCAAAAGTTTAATGAGGATATGCGGGATCTGCTTTTAGGAAAAGAGGTTGACCTTCCGGTGTTTGACTTCAAAACCGGGAAGAGGCAGTATGAAAACCGTCCTAAAAAGCTGGGAGAGAAAGATATTCTCGTGATAGAGGGCATACACTGTCTGAATCCGAAGCTGACAGAAATGATGGACGATGAAAATAAGTTCAAGATCTATATCAGCGGACTGACACAGCTCAATATCGACGAACATAACCGCATACCGACTACTGACGGACGTCTTATACGCAGGCTTGTCAGAGATGCGCGCACGAGGGGATCTTCGGCCATGCGAACCATCTCCATGTGGCCTTCTGTGCGAAAAGGCGAGGAGGAGAATATTTTCCCCTATCAGGAACAGGCGGACGTAATGTTCAATTCATCCCTGCTCTATGAGCTGGCTGTGCTCAAGCAGTATGTAGAGCCGCTGCTGTTCGGGGTGGATAAAGAGTCCGAGGAATATCTGGAGGCAAAACGGCTGCTGAAATTTTTCGACTATTTTGTGGGGATCGGCAGCGAGTATGTGCCGACAAATTCCCTGCTCAGAGAGTTTATCGGCGGCGGATGTTTTAATGTATGAGGAAAGATGAAGGTTTGCATTTCGCCAAAATAAAGATTCAAAAGGGCCTGTAACAGCTCAGCCATTTGATTCGATAGCATTTCGTTGTGGTGACGTCTGGAAGCGGAGAATTACTTTAGAAATGAAGTCAGCGGCGGGGAAAGGTCTTGCTGTTCCGTTCCGGAATCTGGGAATATCTAACGGACTGAGAAGCTGTTTAAAGACAAAGCAGTGCGAGGAGCAACTCGTTTCACTCAGACAATCTCCTCACACTGCTTAACAACATCTGTCTCATCTCGATAAGATATTCCGTCAGATTCCTTCAAAGTCACAGCGAAACCTCTCCCCGCCGCTTCCTGCTTTTTCCAAAGTTGCCGCCGCTTCCTGCCATATAAAGAGGAAAGCCGACGAATCAAATGGCTGGACTGTTACAAGGGCCTTTTAACACCCTAATCCAAAGATTGAAAACCGTCTTTTTTTGTGGTAGTATTATAAATGTGAAATTACGTTTGGAAAGGACTTGACAAAAATGGCGGAGCGAACCAGAATCTTTGGCAGGCAGGCAGGCAGGCAGGCAGGCAGGCAGGCAGGCAGGCA
>DWYT01000059.1 GCA_019118545.1 Candidatus Mediterraneibacter merdavium
CCTTGTTATTCAAGATACACTGCCGTGTATCGATGAATGTAAAGTACATCTTCATCCGTTACTGTTTGTCTTCGAAAACTTTCCAGTAGCCTTGAAGATGTATTTTTTATGCTCTGCCCGATCTCACGTACTAGTGGGCTCCACGACAGATACAGCTGCATCAGGATGCGTATTCTTCCGATCCCAAGCATAGACTGAAGCGTCTCATCCAATGCGGCCTGTATCTCATCCTTGTCAAAGGGCTTTGTGATAAATCTGAACGCCCTGATTTTAAACGCCTCTTTAAAGCGGTCGGTTCTGGCCGTGGCCATAATAATCCTGCATTCAGGGTTACGCTCCTGCACCTTTCTTCCCGTCTCGATGCCGTCCATATCTGGCATTTCGATATCCAGAAACAGGATGTCCAACGCATCCGCAGAACTGAGCGCATCCATTCCATTATAATATTTTTCCGTTTTATAGAGGTATCCAATGCTGTCCAGATGGGCGGACACGATATTCTCCAGTTCTCTCGCAACTTGCGGCATATCATCACAGATTCCGATCCTTGTCGCTTCCATTGTAACTAACGTACTCATCGCCTAACCTCATACGGCGGGCTACATCCTGTCGCTGTTTTGTCCGCCGTGTCCGCCCCCTCTCTCCTGTTTTTTGAATGTACCACTTTTGCCCAAACCTGCATAGCATCAAAGGGTACAAGAGACTTTTATGAATGAGTCACCACACCAGCCGGTGCAGCTTCCCCTCTGTCTCCATCCCTCTGAACCCATTCTGCCGCAGGGCTTCATAGAGGACGATGGCCGCGGAATTTCCCAGATTCAGTGAGCGGATGTCTCCCATCATGGGGATGCGCACACAATTTTTCCTGTTGGCGACCAGAAGTTCCTCGGGAATCCCCGCGCTCTCCTTGCCGAACATAATATAGCAGTCCGGCTCATAAGAGACTTCCGTGTACATCCTGCGCGCTTTTGTGGTCGCCATATAGATTCTGGCCCCGGGATTTTTCTCAAGGAAATCATGATAGTCAATGTACGTGGTCACATCCAGATCTTTCCAGTAGTCCATCCCCGCACGTTTTAGAGCCTTCTCTGAAAGGCTGAATCCCAGCGGCTCGATCAGGTGGAGCCTTGCGCCCGCCGCCACGCATGTCCTGCCGATGTTTCCTGTGTTCGCCGGAATCTCCGGCTCAAGAAGTACAATATTGATCATGGCTTATGCTCTCTCATTTCTAAGCTTCTGGATAAAGCTGCCGACGCGTCCGAGCGCCTCTTTTAAGTCTTCCAGAGAATACGCGTAAGAGATACGCAGGAAACCTTCCCCACACTCTCCGAACGCAGTGCCCGGAACGACCGCCACTTTCTCCTCATTGAGAAGACGCGTGGCAAACTCTTCGGACGTCATATTGAATTCCTGAATACTCGGGAACACATAAAACGCGCCGAAAGGCTCGAAACATTCCAACCCCATGCGGGCGAATTCGTGCATGAGGAACCGCCTTCTCTGGTCGTAGGATTTCCGCATTTCCTCGACCTCGTCCCCGCAGTTTCTCAAACCTTCCACCGCCGCGTACTGGCTGTTCGTAGGCGCGCACATGATGGCAAACTGATGGAGCTTGGTCATCTGTTCAATAAGAGGCTCTGGGCCGCAGCAATACCCCAGACGCCAGCCTGTCATGGCAAAGCCTTTGGAGAAACCATTGATGACAAGCGTTCTCTCCCTCATTCCCGGCAGGGAAGCAATGGACACGTGCTCCGTCTTATATGTAAGTTCTGAGTAAATTTCATCTGACATCACATACAGGTCATGCTCTTTTATAAACTCCGCTACAGGCTCCAGATCTTCCTTTGTCATGATAGAACCGGTCGGGTTATTGGGGAAAGGCATGATAAGGATCTTTGTCTTGGGTGTCGTATATTTCTCAAGGTCTTCTACGGTCAGTTTAAACTCATTTTCATACTGGAGGGGCACGACCACCGGAACTCCGTCCGCCATGACCGCGCACGGCAGATAGGAGACATAGCTTGGCTGGGGAATCAGCACCTCGTCGCCCGGATCGAGCATACAGCGCAGTCCCACGTCGATCGCCTCGCTGCCGCCCACGGTGATCAGCGTCTCCTTAATGGGATCATAGGACACATGAATCTTTCGTGCCAGATAATTACAAATCTCCTGACGCAGCTCTTTTAAACCCGCGTTGGAAGTGTAGAATGTCTTTCCTCTCTCAAGCGAGAAGATCCCCTCCTCGCGGATGCGCCACGGCGTGTCAAAGTCTGGCTCCCCCACTCCCAGAGAGATAACGTCTTCCATCTCATTTGCCACGTCGAAGAACTTGCGAATCCCCGAAGGTTGTATATCAATGATCTTTTTTGCCAACAAATTTCTCATTACAGTGTCACCGGTATCCTTTCCGACTCTTTCTTCGAAACCATGATTGTTCCGTGGTCTTTGTATTTCTTAAGAATAAAATGCGTCGCCGTGCTTAAGACTCCGTCGATAGGAGAGAGCTTCTCAGAGACAAAGCGGGACACTTCTTTGAGCGTCTTTCCCTCCAACGTCACAAGCAGATCATAGCTGCCTGAGATCAGATAGACCGCATACACCTCGGGATAATTGTAAAGTCTCTCTGCGATCCGGTCAAAACCCCTGTCTCTCTGCGGGGTCACGCGCACCTCAATGAGCGCTGTCACCGTCTCCATCCCCGTCTTATCCCAGTCGATGAGCGTGTGGTATCCGCAGATGATCTTCTCCTTCTCCATCTCCGCGATCTCATTTGCCACCTCAGTCTCATCCACACCCATAAGAACCGCCAGCTCTCCCAAGTCAACTCTGCTGTGCTTTTCGATATATTTTAATATCTCAATCCTTAATGCTTCTCTCTTTTCATTCATCATATCTGCCTCCTCGTTTCTTAATTTATACTGATTTAGTAATACCCATTTTCCTGTCCGCCATCCAGACTGCCAGCTCGTCCGGCGCGGGTCTGTCCAGATACCTCACTTCTTCTCCGCTTGTGATCACCCGCGCATTCTGCGCTTTTGTGACCCCAAGCCTGACGGCTCGGACTCCTGCCCGCTCAAGGATGTCTATGGTCTCCTGTGCGTCCTTTGTCACGATCAGAAAGCTGCCCGCCGAGGTTATCTGGTACGGGTTCAGGCGGTAGAACTCGCAGATCTCCACTGTCTCCTGCCTCAGGGAGATCGCAGACATGTCTATCTCAAAGCCTGTCCCCAATGTCTCCGCCAGTTCCCACAGCGCCGCCAGAATGCCGCCGCTTGTGATCTGACTTATCGCTGTCACACAGGATGCCGCTGTTCTGGTGTACTGCCCATCTCCGTACAGGGCAAGGAGCTGTGACGGCGTCACAAGGTCTTTTAAAAGCTCTTTGGCATGCGCAAGGAAAGCGGACACAAACCTCGTCCCCAGCTCTTCCTCCGCCTCGTCTAAAATGCGCAGCGTCCCTTCCAGTCCTGCATAGCCGCAGAGCAAGATGTCCTGTCCGCTGTTTTTCTGCCCGGATATTCCCGGGTTTTGGGCGGCGGCAGTCCCCCCGGCGGTTCCTGTATCTCCGGATGATATGAACCGCCGCTTCTTAGCCGCACCCGCTGCGGTGACGAACACTGTAACGCCCGCTGCCGCGAAAGTTGTCTCTCCCTGAAAGGAACCTGCCGTAAGTCCCAGCCTGTCGCATGCCGATACGATCCCCGCCGTGACGGCTTTAAGCTGCGCTTCCTCCGCCTCCGGCGGAAACAGGACGCGTACCGATATCTGCTCGGGAGATACGCCCTTTGCCGCAAGCTCCCCTGCCGCCTGCAGCACCGCATAGTACCCGGTCTGCGGGGAAGTGCCTGACGCATGTGCGTCC
The DNA here is from genome assembly GCA_019118545.1 of Candidatus Mediterraneibacter merdavium. Taxonomy (GTDB): domain Bacteria; phylum Bacillota; class Clostridia; order Lachnospirales; family Lachnospiraceae; genus Mediterraneibacter; species Mediterraneibacter merdavium. The sequence goes on from DWYT01000059.1 coordinate 3,863, forward strand.
GCCCACAAAAAATAGTTCCCGCCGTCTGCCCCTGCCCCTAAAGTTTCCACCGTAGCTCCCGGGGATAGCGCATTGTCCGAAGAACCGCCCCCGCATAAGAGGCCGGAACACGTCTCAAAAGGAGACGGTTGGAGCAAAGCTTTTTGTCCCTCTCTATATAATTGCCTCCTTACAGACCGCCTCCACGCAGTCTGTGTCAGTTTCCCATATCTCATCTCTACTCTCCGTCCGCGCCCCAGTCTTGGCTGCTCACTGCTCACTGCCATCCTGCGCGTTCTCAATCTCCGCGATCACTGCCTGAATCGTCTCCTCGTTCTGCGACTCTATAGCAGCATTGATCTTCGCCGAATCCTCCGCGTTATCCGTGAAGGTTCCCACGGCCACCGTCTTTCCTGAGGCCATGTAATAGCTGTAATTGACGGTATCGCGGCTTACCTCCGCGCCGTCTTCATAGACGACTTTCCAGAGCTGCGCCTCCAGTCCTGTCCTGCCGTTGTTCTGCGTGTACATTGTGCCGATAGCTTCCTCTGTCGCCACATACAGTGTCTCGTCAGATTCTACTGTGCCGAGCTCCCCGCTGATATACTCTATCGTACGGTTCTGCGGCCTCGTCTCCTTTCCATAAATATTAAAGGTGACGTACCCGTCCGCACACACAGCTTCTATGTAGACGGCGGCATCCTTATTATTTTTAAATTTCAGGTCTTTGACATCATCCGCGATAGCCGCGTCCATGGATGGCTCTACATAGGAAACAAGCATGGAATGTGCGTACCGTTCTGTGATCTCCAGCTCTGACAGCAGGAGCGCGTTATAAAGAGTCGTTGATACCTGACAGATCCCGCCGCCCATGGACTCTACAACCTGACGGTTCTCATAGGAGGCTGCCATCGCATACCCGTTCTCCTCTGTGTACGGCGCCATAAGTGCATCCGCTGACACCTCTTCCCCCGGCTCCACCAGTGTTCCGCCGATATGAGCGGCCCCGGACTCTACATTCATCTTCCTGCCGTTGCCACTGTCCCCATAATATGTCGTATAAGTCCCCAGCAGATCTGTAATCCCTTCAAGATCCGAGGCTGTGATATCTGCTTTGTACTCCTCTGTGTCCACATCCACCGAAGTGCCGTCCGCTGTCTTGCCGTCCGCGATCTCTTCATTGATATTCGCCACGGTCTTCGTCTCGTCCACCTTCTTGCCCGAGATATCCGCCGTGACAATTCCCGCCCCGTCGCCCTGTGTTAATTTTGCGTTCTCCGGCTGGGGCAGAAGTCCTCCCAGCCTTTCCCTCAGCACATTTCCCGCAGTCTCCTCATCAACTGCAAAGGTAATGGGGAAAACCTTGTTATTCTCCCCCTTCTCCGCGCTCTTCAATATTTTATAGCATGCGGCCCTGCTGCCTTCCTTTCCGTAAGCCACTGCCTTCTTAACGGCGGATTCCAGATCAGGCACGGTCAGTCCCAGTTCCGCCAGTGTCGCCTCTGTCTGCTGGCCGTCCGCCAGCCTGAGAACAAGCTTCCGCCCGGAATATTCCTGTGCCGCCTGCGTCACTGCCTCTTTTGCCTGAGCCGCATTCATCCCCGACACGTCTGTATCACCGATCTTCACACCGGAGATAATGGTGTCAGGATCATGTGCTTTGATCGTCCTGTAGAACACCACATTGAGTCCCACAATGACCGCGCAGGCGCACAATGCCAACCCTGCAATCAACAGGACTGTTTTTTTGCTGTATGCTGGCTTTTTCCGTTTTTTACTCGTCCCGGGTTTTGTCACTCTCACTCTCTCCTGTCACATATTCCGCATTGGCCTGTTATCATCCATTGATATATGGCAGTACCATCGTCAGCACCATTGCTAAAATAATAATGATAATCACAACAGATAAAATCCGTCTGACTCTTTTATCAAAAAAATTCATCCTGCATTTTCCTTTCTATATATCACATCCGCATATCCGCCGCGTACACCGCCTCTAAATATTTTCTATAATACAGATACGCGCATTTCCCGTCAGGGCGTCCCTCTGCCTGTAATCAAACAAGGCCGTCTGTCCGTGGATGCACTCCAGATGTGTCATTTTCCGCATCTGCCTGCTGTCATATCCCTCATATTCCTTCAGATAGCGGGGATTTCTTGCCTCTTCTCTGTAAAATGCGGCTGCCTCTTCCTTTGTGACTTTGCCCTCGCCTAAAAATGACGGGCGGTTTTTCACATTATCCCTCAAATACAGGTCTAATGTCAACCACTCCAGATATTCTTCCCTCTTTTTGGCGGGGATAAAGCGGTGTAAAATCTCATACCGGGCAATGCGGGAATGCTGTGCCCCAAAAAGTCCGTTCTCTCTATAATATGACGCCAGCGCCTCATACATGGCAAAAGGTGAAGGAAATTCCTGCTCAAGCTGCTCTATCGTATTGCAGAACTGTCCACTGTTATAATACACCTCGACCATCTCTTCAATCTGCTTAAGACGCCGGATATCCCCGTAAGTCAGCCATTTTGTGGAAAGCACCTCGTAGGGCGGGCGCTCCTGATACAGCAGACCGTATTCCTCTGCCCTCTCATACATAAGGGAGCCTTTTAACACTTTGAGAAATCCGAGCTGGAGCTGTTCCGGCCCCATGCCGTATACAAGGTCAAAGGAGCGGGCGAAGCTATGATAATCCTCATAGGGAAGTCCCGCGATTAAGTCAAGGTGCTGATGCACATTTCCACTCTCCTTTATGCGCAGCACCCGCTCTTTAACCTGAGCTAATTTCATCGTTCTTTGTATTTCACTGATCGTCCTCTCATTTGCCGACTGCACACCAATCTCAAGCTGGATCAGTCCCGGACGCATGGAACAGATCAGGTCAGTCTCCTCGTCATTTAACAGATCCGCCGCCACTTCAAAGTGAAAATTCGTAATCCCCCTGTCATGCTCCTTAATATACGACCACACCGCCATGGCATGGTCATGGCGGCAGTTGAATGTCCGGTCCACGAATTTCACCTGCGGCACCTCATGGTCTATGAAAAACTGCAGCTCTCTCTCCACAAGACTTATATCCCGGAACCTGAGACATTTATCGACAGAGGACAGACAATAGCTGCACGAAAAGGGACACCCCCGGCTCGATTCATAATAGATGATCCGGTTCTGAAAATCCTCAATATGCTCATACACAAAGGGAACGCGGCTTAGATCCATGACAGGGCGGGGTTTTGTTTCTACAATAGAGCCGTCCCCGTCCCGGAATGTAAGTCCCTTTATCTTAAGAAGCTCATGCGCTCCGCCGGACTGTCCCCGGTAAACCGCCATAAGCTCTGCGAATGTCTCTTCGCCCTCTCCACGGATAATGCCTGTCACCTGAGGATATTTTTGAAGCGTCTCGCCCGCGTCATAGGACACCTCCGGGCCGCCCAGCCAAATCTTTACACCCGGCAGAATCTTAGGGATCTCCCTGACCAGACCTTCCACATACGAGATATTCCACAGATAGCAGGAAAAGCAGAGAATGTCCGGTCTCCGGTCATAAATATCCATCATGATCTCATCTATAGGCTGGTTGATCGTATATTCCGCGATCCCGATCTCCTCCGGGCGGGTCTCCCCACTGTGCCGCAGGGCGTATGCCCGCAGACTGTACACCGCGAGGTTCGAATGGATGTATTTGGCGTTCACCGCCGCTAAAAGCACCTTCATCATCAACGCTCCGTTCCGTTTGTCTGCGATTCAGATATCATAAGCCTGTTCTTTACCCTATCCTTCGCGAACTGCCCAAATCATCTTTCAGCGCTCCGGCGCACGAAACATTCCGATGAGCCTCCCAGACCGAAAATCGTGTTCAGCAAAGGCGTATGATATCTGAACCGCCATACAGAGATTCTACCATTAATTGAAATATGGGGCAAGCGGCGCTCGGGTTGTGTCCGTAAGCGGTGAAGATTTTGAAGTGCAGTCAGCGGCGGGGCAGGTTTCGCTGTTTCGTTACGGAATCCGCGCCTCCTCACCGCTGACTTTTTCTTCCAATTCACCGACCGCTTCCTGCACCTTACAAGGCGAAAATGCCGCCAAATCGAATAGACACAAACACAGGCCACTACGGCTTGAAAACCCTTTCGGAGCGGATGAGGGAGCTGTTCGGGTGACTTCGGAAAGGTATTAGGAAAACTTAGGTTCCGGATATGTCCCTTAGGACTGACGATGGAATTGTCTGACCGAAGGAAGTTGTCCATCGGCAGTCCTTGCTTTTCGGACATAACTGGAACCTGTAGTTTTCCTTATTCCTTGGAGCGGAATCCCGGCAGCCCTTCATCCGCTCCGAATACGTTTTTAGCAGGTGGCTTTCCGCATCTTGACATTTCCGCAAAACCCGTGTAAAATTAAGACTCGTGCAGCCGGGGTGTTAGCGGTACCTTGTACCTGCAATCCGCTATAGCAGGGGTGATATTGCGCAGAGGGCGGCAGCCGGCAGGGCTGCCCCCGGTAAGTGATGTTGATGTCTGGGTCTCACGCGACGGGAACCTGTGAACCGTGTCAGGCCGGGAACGGAGCAGCACTAAGCAGGAGCTCCCGGGTGCCGTGAGGGTGCTTGGACTGAGTTAACTGCCGGGGTAACGCCTGTTGGTCATGCTCGAAGCGCAATGCACGAAAAAGAAATGAAGACTTTCTATTTTTCCCGAACCATATTAAAAATACTTTTCATTAAGATAATACACACCAGAATCAAAGGAAATCCTGCGATCACACAGACGACCTGTATGGTCTCAAATCCCCCCACAATCATAATACCCGCTGAAAAAACGACGAACACAACGGCCCACAGCAACCTGTTCCATCTGGCAGGCTGCTCATAGCCGGTAAGCTTTCTGCTGGTCATTGACGAAATGATAAACGCGGAAGAACTCACAGTTGTCGCCAGAAAAATGAAGCATGAGACACAATATATTGCCAGCATAATTTTCGACATCGGAAGGCTCTGGATCACCGCTGTAATTGCCGCCTCCTGTCCATATTCATTTAATATCGACACCAGATCTATCGTACCTGTTTTCTGCAGGTAGAGAGAATATCCTCCCATCACCGCAAAAAAAGACATACATCCCAGCGATCCCCATATAACCTCTCCGGTGATCACCTGCCGGATCGTCCTTCCTCTGGATATGCGGGCGACAAATAATCCCATCACCGGCATATACGCAAGCCACCATCCCCAGTAAAACATTGTCCATGTCTGCGGGAACCCGCTTTGCACATTCGGATCAGTATAGGTGCTCATTCTGATAAAATTGGAAAAAAGCATTCCCACAGAATTAATTTCAGAATCAATAATATAAAGGGTCGGTCCCACAAGAAACATGATTCCGAGAAAGACCAGTACCACATATATGTTGATCGTGCTAAGCTTCTGGATGCCCTTATCCAATCCCATGTAAACCGTACCGCCGAACAGAACCAGAAGCACCAGCAGCGTAAGCAGTTTCATGCCCATTGTATTTTCTGTTCCGATCATTGTAGAAATAATCTGTGATATTACAGGAATCTCCAGACCGATAGACGCCCCGATCCCGCCCATGATCCCAAAGACTACAAATATATCAATAAGGATCAGAGCGTATTTATGCCATTTTCTCTCCCTCTTCCCAAACGCCGCCGCACACGCCGTGCTCACCCTTGTCGTATCTCCCTTTTTCACATACAACACATAGGCAATGGCTATCGTGGCTGGTATATACATCATCCATGCGCTCGGTCCCCAGTGAAACTGCCCGTACATATGAGCATAGTCATAGGCCTGATCCGTGAACGCTTCAACTTCAAAGGGTGGGGCCTGAAGGTACTGCAGCGGTTCAAAGAGGCTCATAATCATAATGGAGGCATCGATTCCCGTTGTAAATACCATGCAGATCCACGCAAATTTCCCGTATTCCGGTTTTTCATCCTCTTTGCCGAAACGGATTTTCCCGTACCTTCCAAAAGCCAGCCAACCCAGAAACACAAAATTTGCTATATAAATGCAAAGGTAGGCCCATCCGAAGTTTGTCGTAATCCAATCCAGAAGACGGCTTAAAAAGCTGTATGCTTTCTCAGAACTTATTATCATGACCAAGGACATTAAAATGAATATGAGTAAAGTAGGGACAAATATTTTAGGATCAATATTCAGTTTTATCTTTTTCATTGATTGTCTCCTCATTTTAATAAGCAAAGAGGCGGGTAACTACCCGCCCCTTTCCACTCCTACTGCGCTGTATAGCAGCCGTCGATCGCTAGCGATGTACCTGATACAAATTCCGCCTCATCGGAAGATAAATAAACATATCCATACGCTATATCCTCTGGCTTTCCAAGATATCCTATGGGATGCTTCCCAATAAACTCCTTTGAGTATTCCTCTATTGTCTGTCCGTTCTGGCGCGCATCATCGTAAGCCATAGGCGTAATGATATAGCCGGGATGTACAGAATTCACACGGATACTCAGGCGGTTTTCTCCGCAGTAAAGCGCGGCGGCTTTTGTCATCAGCGTAACCGCTCCTTTTGCGGCACAGTATGCAAAGAACGCGGATTCCGCCACCAACCCCTCAATGGACGAGGCGTTAGCAATCGAGCATTTCTCACCGTTAGTCCGCATCTCTTCAATCGCAAGCTGCATTCCGTAAAATATCCCCGTCTGATTAATGGCAATCGTCCTGTCCCATTCTTCTACAGATGTCGTTGCAATGTCTTTTCTGTAGGAGATACCGGCATTGTTGATCAGTACATTCAGCTTGCCAAATTCCTGCTTTGTGTAAGCAATACAGGCCTTCCAGTTTTCGTAATCTGTTACATTAAGCTTAAAGAAACGTGCGTCCGGGCCGATACTCTGAGCGATCTCCCGCCCCTTTTCTTCATTCAAGTCCGCGATGATTACTTTTGCTCCTTCCTTCGCAAATAATCTCGCCGTACACTCGCCTATTCCCTGTGCCGCACCTGTTATAATTGCCACTTTATTATCCAGTCGTCCCATAATGTTTTCTCCTCCTGTTACTTATTGTTTTATCTGTGATTTCTGTAATTTTTCAATCCGTCCCGACTCAAAGATCACGATGGCGGAGCCGGAAAAGGTCAGTACCGCGCCGATCAGATTAGACAGCGACGGCATTGTAAAAAACGGCGGAAGCGCCAGTATAACGATCGTCCATATCCCATACGCAATATTTAATGACGATGCGGTACTCACTCCTGCATTGTTCATTCCGCGGAAGTAAAATACATATGCCGCCGCATTGAAGAAAGAAGCAAGGCAGAATACAAGCATAATCAGCGGAATATTCCCCATCATCCCCTGTGTAAACGCATATCCCGAGTTGAAATCAATACTCTTTACAAGATTTACAAAGAAATCAAAGTTCCCCGGGATGAGAAGCAGAACCGCCAGCATCAGCGTATAGAACATGATCGCCGCCATCTGCTTTAGGGCAAGCGATACAACCGGATCGACGTCCTCCGACATAAGCCGGTATCCAAAATCCAGTTCAAGCGAATATCCAACGGACGCGAAAACCGCAAACAAAATGCCTATAATATGAAGGCCTGAAAAGCCTGTCACCACGACCACACCCGATATTGCAAACAGTATGCCAATGAACTTAACCGCCGTGAGTTTTTCCTTAAACCAGAACATGGCAATGACCGATCCAAGCGCCGGGTAAAAAGCGCTGATGGACGTGGCCACTGATACCGAGTAACGGCTTGCAATCGCAAATGGCACCAGTCCAAGCGGCCCCGCGAAAAGCGCTGCGGGCATAATTTTGAAAAAAGCTTTCGTCGGCAGAAGCCGTTTAAATTCGTGAAACTTCTTTTGCTGAATACAGTACCCCACCTCAAAAACAGCCGTGATCAAAGCGTCAATCCACGCGATCCCGATGGCGGCCAAAATGATAAACATTACCCCCTGCGCACTGTCAAGCGTTCCTGTATCTCCGTTATACGGACTCAGCCAACTGTACAGTGTCACGGAATATGCCGCCCACAGTATGCCGGAAATGACGGCTTGGACAACACCTCTCTTGTTTGAACGCTGCATAACATTCCTCCTGATGATAATATTTTGACATGTCAATATGTCTATATTTTAACCTTCTCATCAGAACAAATCGGACATTTCATCTTTTCTCTCTGACTTTTTCCAATTATTCATAATTATTTGTTTAACATTTCGTGAAAAATATTGTATAATAACAACATCATTTTAAGGGACATATTATGTACTTTTATTAACATTACAGAAGGAGACCTGCTGAGAATGCCCAAGATACCGCTATATTACAGGAATGACGAGTTTTTTAATGAATTTAAGACCAGCTGCTATATTAACCGCGAGGATATGATAGATGTATTCCCTGTATATCGTCATGATTTTATCGAGGTGAGCCTGATTCTGGAAGGGGAGGGGACGGAAGTGATCAATGACACGCGGTATCCTGTAGGGCCGGGTTGGGTGTCTGTCACTATGCCTTGGCATTTTCATACCCTTCATACAAAACCGGATTGTCCGATCAAAAGATTCATCTGTGAGTTTTCGATGGAAGATTTTTTCAACTACTCTGTGATCTGGCCTGCTGCCAAAGACGCTATCTTTAATAAAAAGTCCCCTTCGATTCTTTTAAATGAAAAGGACTATAACGAATGCTGTTCGATTTTTAACTCCATGTATACTATATTTACTTCGGACGACCCGGAACGCCAGACCCGGCTCTATCTGAAACTGATTGAATTCATGATGCTGTTTTACCGCGCCCAGCAAAACAGCAAAGACAAGGCGCCTGCTCCGTCCAACAATATAATCGAAACCGCATTAAAATATATCCATCAGCACTTCAATGAACAGATCACCCTTAGTTCTGTATCCCGCCATGCAGGTGTGGGAACCACTATTTTAAGAGATAACCTCAAAGCATACACAGGCATGGAGTTTCATATGCTGCTTACTGATATCAGGATCAGAAACGCCTGTATCCTCCTTGCGCTGAAAACGCCTACAATTAAATATATCGCCCAAAACACCGGGTTTTCTACTGTGCAGAGCTTTTACCGCTCTTTTAAAAGCATAAAGGGGATCACACCGGAAGAATTCCGGCGTCAGCACTGGATGGAATCGGAGGGAAAAGCCGGATACCTGATGTACAACAATGAAATATGGGATATCCTGTATTACATCTATCTGCATTTTGACGAGCCAATAACTCCGGAGGAAGTGGCGCGCGCATTTGGCATCAGCACCTCCTACCTGCACAAAACCATAAAATACAATTTTCTGCAGACTTTCTCAGAACTGCTTCGGGAAATCCGTATCGGCTATAGCTGCGGACTGCTCTCAGCTTCTGATATGCCTCTCGTGCAAGTAGCCGTTGAGTGCGGATTTAACAATACGAAAACTTTTTCCCGCGCGTTTCAGAAGCAAAAAGGCTGTACTCCCACAGAATTTCGTATGAGCCTTGAAGAAGAACGGCAGGGTTGAAAAAGATGCTTTACAAAAGTGGATTACGCAGAAGCGGAAAGCCCGGGCAAAGGAGGACACCCCTTTTACGAGGGATGCAGGCGCCCTAAAGCTTTCCGCTTGCAGCGTTATTGGAGGTTATATATTTATGCGGACTCTTTCTCTATGGTCAGATGGACTTGCCATGTTTTATATTCGCCCATCACGACCGGGACGGGATACCCCGCATACATCAGCGCCGCCCCGCTGTATATTTTTCCGGTGCTTTCGCACAGATAGGGTTTCTCCGGATCAAGGCCTCTCATCCGGACATAGTTTGCCGGTTCATTTCCGTGGGTGTCCAATGACACAATGTTCAAAAGGGCCTCCGACCGATCCTGCGACACAAACACCCAAGCCGCTATCTCCGTATCCTTGCCCGGCGTGTGGAGCCTGTAATAATCTCCAGTGTAGATCAGTTCCTGATATTTTTTATAGTCTTTTATCTGTTCCTTAACTTCCGCCTTTTCTTCCTCTGTCAGCAGGCTTAAGTCCAACTCGTAGCCAAAGCTTCCTGCCATCGCCACCACGCCTCTTGTCTTTAACTCTGTGACACGCCCTGTCTGGTGATTGGGTGCCGCCGATACATGGGAACCTACTGCACTGATCGGGTATCCGAAGGAAGTCCCGTGCTGGATGCGGATACGCTCGATGGCATCTGTATTGTCGCTGCACCAGATCTGGGGCGTATAATACAGCATTCCCGCGTCAAATCTTCCGCCGCCTCCGCTGCATCCTTCGATCAGCATATCCGGATATCTCTGTATCAATCGTTCGAGGAAATCATAGACGCCGAGTACATACTCATACATGATTTTTCCATAGTTCTGGAATCCCTCTACCGCCGAGAACACATCGCATATACTGCGGTTCATGTCCATCTTGATATATTCTACATTGGCTCCGTCTATCACTGCGGATATCTGTTCAAATATATGATCCACAACTTCTTTTCTGGAGAAGTCCAACACAAGCTGGTTCCTGCCTCTCACCGGACGCCTGCCGGGTATAACATACGCCCAGTCCGGGTGCTCACGGTACAGGTCGCTGTCCTCATTGACCATCTCCGGCTCGATCCACAGTCCGAACTTCATTCCCGTGCCGTTGACCGCGTCAGCGATGCGCTTGAGCGAACCTCCTAGTTTTTCTTCATTTACATACCAGTCGCCCAGTCCACTGTCGTCTGTGTCCCGTTTCCCGAACCATCCGTCGTCCAGAACAAGCATATCCACGCCAAGCTCAGCCGCCTGACGTCCGATCTCAATAATCTGATCCCCCGTGAACTCTAAATATGTAGCTTCCCAGTTGTTTATAAGCACCGGACGCTTTCCAGTCTTGTATTTCCCTCTCACCACATGCTCTCTGATAAGCCGGTGGTACTTGTGCGAAAGTTCTGTAAGTCCTCCCTGTGTATAGACCAGCGCGGCCTCGGGTGTATAGAACTCTTCCCCCGGGCCTAAAGGATAATCGAACATCTCATCTAACAGTCCCGTCTGTATGCGCGTCTGATGAAACTGATCCCTCTCAGCCTCGCAGGAAAAGTTTCCGCTGTACAGAAGCATCATCCCATAGCATGAGCCGTAGTCCTCGGTCGTTTCCCTGTCTGCAAGAATAAAAAACGGATTGTGCTGATGGCTTGACGTTCCCCTGCGGCTCGAAAAGTCCTGTCTGCCATGAATCAGCGGAACACGCTCCAGATTCCTCTCCATGGCATGTCTGCCATAGAAATGAAGAAGATCATAATCGCCGCTCAGAAAATCAAGACATGCACTTCCCGCCTTGTCAATATATATGGTCTGGTTCCCCCTGTTGCGCACCACGGCGCTCCTTGTTATGGCATCCAGCTTGGGAAGTACCCCGTATTTTAAGACGACCTCCACCCCCGAAGCTTTATCCGCTAGCACGACCTCCACGGTATAAGCGTCCTTGTCATCGGCATAAACGTTCGGAAGCCCCGGGATACTGTATTTTCCGGATATGACATCGTATTGTCTGAATCTGAGATCGGCTCCGAACACTCCCCGGCTGTTTCTGATATTGAACGCCGGACTGCGGAAGTCCCCGCTGCCGTAACAGGGATACTCAAGCGGAACCACGTCTAACGAGAATGTCCGGTCGTCACCGGCGTCATACGGATTCCCGCTGAACCCCCTGTCATAGCCTGTCAGCAGCCAGCTCATATCGCCGTCTGCCTTCGGCCCATAATATAAATGAAGCAAAAAACCAAGGTCATTGACGCCCATCTGGTAAGTTGTATGCTGTGTCTGTAATGTGATTAATCTCATAGGCTGTACCTCGCAATTAAATATAATGCACAATGCTTTAAAGCTATCACTTTCCTCCCGTCATTGCCACGCCCTCGATGAACTGCTTCTGGAAGATCAGATACAGGATCACCATGGGCAGCATGGCAAACAGTGAACCGGCCATCAGCACCGGATAATTTGTGCTCGACAGACTGTTCAGTGTTGAAAGTCCCGCTGATAAGGTTGTTGAGTTGATGTTTGTATTTGCCACCAAAGGCCACATCAAGTCAGCATAAGAAAATACCGCCGTAAATACTGCCAGAGCCGCCACCGACGCTTTTGTCAGCGGGAACATGACCTTTGTAAATGTCTGCCAGCGGTTACATCCGTCCAGATAAGCCGCCTCCGCGATCTCATCGGGTATTCCCATATATGTCTGTCTGAGGAAGAATGTCCCGAACGCGCTTACCAGACCCGGGAATACGAGTGAAAAAACCGTGTCTGTCATGCCCAGACCTGCCACCATCTCATACTGAGGGATAATAAAGATCTGTCCCGGTATCATCTGCTGGATAATGACGAGTGTAAAGAGAATGTTTTTTCCTTTAAAATCCAGCTTTGCAAAGGCGAATCCTGCCATGGAGCTGAACAGCACGGCACACACTACCCTGAACAGGATCATCAGTCCGGTGTTCAGGTAGAGTTTTCCAAAGGGAAGCAGATCCAGTACCTTTGTAAAGGATGAAAAGTCCCAGTTCTGCGGCAGGATCGTTGGCGGCACCTGCAGAACCTCAGCATTTGTCTTTACCGCCGTAAGAAGCATCCAGATAAACGGAAATACCATGATAAGCGATCCGATGATAAGTACGGCATAGATCAGCACCGTTGAAATTGTCTTTTTCTTCTTCATCTCATCCGCCTCCTATACTTCGTAATTAACCCATTTCTTCTGTCCTATGAACTGAACTGCCGTGATAATGCCGATCAGAAGCACCGTAGCGATAACGATCGCGGACGCATACCCTTTGTCCCCTTTAATAAAGGATTCACGGTAGAACAGGTAGATAAGTGACTGTGATTTGCTCAGGGCCGGGTTTCCTTCCCCTATCATCATATAAATCAGGTCATACACCTTCAAGGACGCCATCAGGCGCATGATAAGCACGACAAACAGCGTCGGGGATACCATGGGAAGTGTGATATACCTGAACTGCTGTAATTTGGTACAGCCGTCAAGACTCGCCGCCTCATAATAGCTCTTGGAGATATTCTGTATTCCTGAGAGCAGCAGCACCGCGTCATATCCGATGGCGCTCCAGATTGCTACAATGGCGACGGTCGGTATGACCAGATTCGGATCAGTGATCCAGTTTGCCTTAAGATGGAATACCGTGTTGATAATTCCGTACTCTGAATTGAACATCCACTTCCATACCATGGCTACCGCCGCTGGGGCAACGACCATCGGCAGGAAGAAGATCGCGCGGAATACAACTTTCCCCCTCACCTTTGCATTGAGCATGATCGCCACAACCAGAGCGATGAATACTCCCACGGGCACCGTAAGTATACAGAAATAAATTGTGTTCCACGCCGCCTGCCAGAACTCTGAGCTGGAGAACATCTCCACATAATTAGAGAGTCCGGCAAAGGTCCGTCCACCGAATACGCCGCTCTTACAAAAGCTTAAGATGATCGTATCAATGAACGGATATACATTTAAAATAATCAGTCCGATAATGGTGGGCGCTATCATCAGATAGCCCCACTTATTATCCTGACCAAGTAATCCTCTTTTTTTCTTCATCAGGAGTTCCTCCTATATTACTGTTCAGAAATCGCCTTTGTAACCTCATCCTGTATTATCTCGATGCCCTCGTCCACGGTCAGGGTTCCGGCATAGATGTCCAGCATCGTCTGCTCTACCTCCGGCTCCCACACGCGTCTGGAAGCATTATTTACATATTTCACACTGTAATCAAACTGCTCAATCAGATTTCCTACATTTACCTCAAAACCCTGATCCGCAAATGTCTGCACCCATGTATCCTCAAGGCCGTTGTACGCCGGAATCGCCACACCGGACTCTCCCTGAATCCGCTGTCCCTCCTCAGAGCCTAAGAATTTCAGGAAATCCATGGCAAGATCATGGTTCTTCCCCTCAGCCGCCGTCGCGTAGGAAACACTGTTTGATATCACGGCGCGTCCGTCTCCCTCAGCCGGATCCGGGCATTTTGGCAGAACAGCCACATCCCACTTTCCATTCATGTCGCCATAAGTTTTACACAGGTTAGCCAGATCCCAGTTTCCTGCATAGTACATTGCTCCCTGCCCGGAAAAGAACATCTCGGCTGCCCCTGTATTGGCAAACTGTTCCTGTGTCGGGCACCAGTCGTTCTCCTGAAGACCCACATAATATTTGATTGCCTCTGCCGTCGCATCTTCTGTGTACATCGCTTCGGAGCCGTCGTCGCTTAAGATCTTTCCGCCGTTTTGGTATACAAAGTTCCAGTACCCGATCTGGTCATGGGAGTATGCCATATACCCATATTTTCCTGTTGCGTCATAGATCTTCTGTGACGCGCTCTCAATATCGTCCCATGTCCACTCAGTTGTCGGATACTCCACTCCTGCCTGATCAAAAAGTTCCTTGTTATAAAGAAGCGCCACAGTATCTTTGTCCTTTGGAACACCGTAAATCTTGCCGTCGCTGCCCTTTGCGTTCTCCACAGATATCTCCGAGTAATCAGACTCATTTACAATATCTGTACAGTCTGCCAATATTCCCGCGTCAGCGTATGTAAACATCTGGTTCGAATGCATCCAGAAAATGTCGGGAAGTGAATTGCTCTTTGCGGCTGCCTCAAGCTTTGTCCAGTACTCGTCCCAACCCGATGCCTGTACCTCGATCTTCACATCCGGGTAATCCGCCATATATGCCTCTGCCATGGCTTCCATACCTTCCTTCTGCCCGGAATCCCAGATCATAAACACCAGACTGCCGGAATCCGCGCTGCCGCCGCCCGACGAACCGCATGCCGCCAATCCACATGTCATTGCCCCCGCAAGACCTGCTGCAACTACCTTTTTCCACAACTTGTTCATATTATAAATTCCTCCTTGTCATTGACCCTTTTAAGTAGTCTCAGATATTTGGGAGGCCCGCCGGCAGAGCCCTCATTCCCTTAACATGTTATTGTAGGTACATTTTAGCAATGGGCATCATGTCCCACCATATCAGCATGAACGCAAAATTATACCAAAATGCACCGCATGAAAAAATGGTATACATCCATGTGCATTTTGGTATATAATGAGAAAAAGTCCAGCTAGGAGTGATTATATTGAAACCCGGATTGTTTTATCTCTTTCCAAATGAAAATTTTCTCGACCTGAACCCCTATCAGGGCGGATACGCTGATAATGACGGAGCCGCTTCCTTCGGGCCGTGTACAAGAAATCATTATCTCTTTCACTATGTGATATCAGGTGCGGGGACGCTCAATGCCGACGATACCGGACTGGTAGAAAGGCAGTTCAAAATCCACACAGGTCAGGGATTTCTTATCTTTCCCGGGCGGGTCACCATCTACTGGGCCGATAAACAGCACCCTTGGGAGTATGTATGGATCGAGTTTGACGGAATCTATGCTTCTGAGATCATAAAAGAGGCGGGACTTAGCAAGGAATCCCCCATATATAAACCAAAAGACCGTATCCTTGCAAACGCACTGAAAGACACTATGATGGAGCTGGCAGGTGAGGTAAAGGGAACTCATTTTTATAAAATGTCAAAACTATACCAGTTTGCAGATTATTTTATCCGCGCGGCCGGAGGAACCTCTATGCCGTCGCCCGCCAATGTCTCACTATCCGATTACTATATGCAGACTGCATTTTTATATATTGAGAAGAACTTTATGAACGATATCTCCGTGGAGTCCATTGCCGCCAGATGCAATATTCACCGCAATCAGCTCCTTAAGCTGTTCAAAGAGAGGATCGGGCAAGGGCCTCAGGAATATCTGATCAAGTACCGCATGTCCAAGGCGGCTCAGCTTCTGCTCACTACCGGACTGTCTGTAAATGAGATTGGAAACGCCGTGGGATATGCAAATCAGCTCCATTTCTCAAGAGCGTTTAAGAATGTATACGGAATGTCGCCCAAAATTTTCCGGGAAAACAAGCGAAACTCTGTATAAACGTGTTGTATCTGGAAACAGGCAGGCGCGCTGTCCTGAGATCATCATTGATCCGCAGAAAGCGCGCCTTCTTTTTTAATCTTTTTCATCTTCTGTCTCTTCCTCAGTTCCCGGAAAAAGTCTTTCATAATGGAGCTGCATTCTTCCTCCAACACTCCCGTGGTAAGCTGTACCTGATGGTTAAACTCCTGTACATCCAGCAGATTAAGGATCGAACCCGCGCACCCTGCCTTCGGGTTCATGCAGCCTACCACCACTCTTGTAAGGCGGGACTGGACGATTGCCCCTGCGCACATCTGGCAAGGTTCCAGCGTCACATACATGGTGCAGTCCTCAAGACGCCAGTCTCCCATCCGTCTGCTCGCCTTTTTGATGGCCGCGATCTCCGCGTGGGCCAGTGGATTCTTGTCCGTATTCCTGCGGTTATATCCCCTTCCGATGATCTTCCCGTCATGTACGATCACACAGCCGATGGGCGTCTCGTTAAGCTCATAGGCTTTCACTGCCTGCTTAAGTGCTGCCCTCATATATTTTTCATCAGTCTTTCTCTGCTCTTCAAAAAATCCTTCTATTTTCTCAGACATTTTATTTTTCCCTTTGTCTTTCTTTATTCCCGCCAGCAGCGGGCCAAGCGGACATGCCTGCATGTCCATTTGACGGCTTTCTTTAACTGCGGCTTCGCGCCGCGTGACACTCACCGTCAGCTCGCATCATACCGTGTTCTTTTTTCCCTGATCCTTGAATACACTAGATTGAAACGAGACAAGATCAGAGGTAATCTATGAATCCCGGTACATTTTATCTATATGAATATGAAAACGGCAGACGCACACGCAATATCGGCTTTATCAAGGTAAGCCGCCACTACCGCTCCTGCATCCTCCAGCTCCACGCGCGGGGCGTCCCCGTGGGAAACGGAGCATCCGTACAGTTGTGGGCCTTTTTCCGCGACGATGGCGGCAGCCTTATAGCTGAGCAGATCGCTGTGCTTAACTGCTTTGGACGAAGCATCTCCGCGCGCCTTCCCGTCTCAGAGACACGTTTCCCGGACGGGCGGCCCCTGTCACAGATCGACGGGTTTATCGTCAAACTCCCCGGAAGAAACCCGGCTATGTTCTGGATGGCCTCCGCATTTTTCTTCGATGTGGATATCCAAAGGATGAAAACAGCCTCTTCCATTCCAAAAACTCAGACTGCCGAAGCTATCGCCGCTGAGACGGCCAACGCAGAGACCGACGATGCTGAGCCGCGCGCGACTGAGGCAGTCCGCACGGAGCCGGATGTGGTTGAAGCGGTCACTGCCGAGCCAAACACGGATGAGGCAGACCATGCTGAACCGGTCGTGACTGAGTCGGATTCTGCTCATGTCACCGCTGAGGCAGACCATGACAGAGCAGGTGTCACCAAGTCGTCTGACACTGAGCTGGACGCGGCGGTATCAGCCGATGCCGGGCCGGGCATTACTGAGCCAGATTCTGCTCATGCCGCCGCTGAGGCAGACCATGACGAAGCGGGTGTTAGCAAGTCATCTGGAACTGAGCCGGACGTGACTGAGACGGACAATGCCGCGCTTTCTGAAGCCGCCGCTTCATCTGCGCAGCCTGCCGCCAGAAAAATCCAGCGTGCAGATATGTCCCAGCTTCCGAGGAGGTTCTGGCCTCTCGCCAACAACAGCTTTCTCCTGCACGGCTATCACAACTATGGTCACCTCATGCTCATCGAAGAGGACGGGCGGCTGTGGCTTGGGGTTCCCGGCACATACGCCCCGCAGGAGGCCCGAGCGGCTGACCTGTTCGGGTTCCCCCGCTTTACACGCTCCTACGCTGAATCACCGGAGCTGACGGCGGAGGAACGCACTGACGATGCTGACTTCGGCCACTGGTGCCGCTGCGTGGGAAGCATCCCGCCGCGCTGACGGCGGATCTTCGGCATCTTACAGGAACTTTGCCGCTTTTGCCGCAGGCTTACAGCATCCTCACAGCATCCCGTTCATTTCCTGATACAGCCTTTTGGCATAGCTGTCCGTCATGCCGCACACATAGTCAGTCACAAGGAGGAGACGCAGATAAAGCTTCTCCTCCTCGCTTTTTCCTTCTGCCTGACGCTTATACGCATTCTTATAATTATCTGATATGAAGGATACGACCCGTCTGTCGATGGTATCCTGCGGCTCGTCCGTGTCATAGTACAGGGCCGCGTGAACCAGCTTGTCCATAAGATAATTTAAAATCGATGATTCCGACACTTCCATCTTGTAAATCGCCATAGATGAAAATACGCGCCGGTATGCCATATCCCCCAGCAGCTCCATTAGCTTCTGCCCGAATGTATCATGGAATAAATCGTGCCGGAACGTGCCCTCCATGATGCTGTCATAGTTGGAGGTAAATCCATATGTGGCGCAGTTTATAAGAAATCCCTGCGCACTCACGATCCAGTTTTTTACCGCATAGGACGCCGGGTCGCTCACACCCTTGGCCGCCCCTCTGTCGCAGAGCTGTCTTAGCTTCTCCAACGGGCGGAACGCCGCCTTTGTAAACTCCTTGTCCAGAGGTGCAAGCTCCTGCGCAAGCATATCATAAGTGATAAATCCTTTGACGAAAGCGTCCTCTATATCTGCCGTCTTATAGGCAAGGTCATCCGCCGCCTCAAGGATATAGGTGAGGGGATGTCTGTTGCTGCCCGCGCCCGTCGCTTCTGTCACACTCCGGAAGATCTTCTCCTCTGCAAGATAATATCCCATCTTCTTGTCCTTGATATTCCCACTGTTCTCATCTATGTCCGTAGAGGCGCCGGGATACTTAATAATTGTGTTAAGAAGCGCATACGTCAGGTTCATGCCGTGCTCATCCACGAGATAATGAAGCCTTGTCACAAGACGAAGCGCCTGAGCGTTGCCCTCAAAATGCAGGAGATCCTGCTTCATCTGCTCTGTGAGCATGTCCATGACAGATTTCCCCTTGAAAGAAAGCTTTGGCAGCCACCGCGCGAACCACTCTCTGATCGCCACCTCTCCGAAATGCCCGAACGGCGGATTCCCGATATCGTGGATCAGTCCCGCACATTCAAGGATATGGGAGATATCCTCTTTCATCTGCGGGGTAAACCCGGAATTTCTCCGGTATGTAAGTATGTTCTCCCCGATATTCTGTCCCAGTGATTTACCCAGCGAAGAAACTTCCAGTGAATGGGTCAGCCTTGTACGGATAAAATCGCTCTTATCGAGGGGAAACACCTGCGTCTTGTCCTGAAGCCTCCGAAAGGACGCGCTGCCGATAATCCTGTGGTAATCCTTCTCAAACTCACTTCTTAAGTCCGACGACCGCTGTCTCTGCGAACTCTCGCGCTCCCGCCGTGTGGATAACAGTGTTTTCCATTCCATAGCCTTGATTCCT
Source organism: Candidatus Mediterraneibacter merdavium (assembly GCA_019118545.1). GTDB lineage: Bacteria > Bacillota > Clostridia > Lachnospirales > Lachnospiraceae > Mediterraneibacter > Mediterraneibacter merdavium. Next base: position 23,211 of record DWYT01000059.1, read on the forward strand.
TTCCTCTCCCCGTCTGCCGGACTTCTCTTTGCCGGATACATCTCACCCCGCAGACTTTCGCTGCGGGGTGTCATTTCACTTTATTGATTATTATAGATTATTGCTGTTCCTTAGTCCAGATAAATCGGCGGCTCATAGGCTTTTCCAAGGAGCGCTTTCTTCCGCTCCTGAAGTCCTAAGAACGCCCACTCTGTCATATCTGTCCACTTATGAATGGTGCGGTCGTATACCTGTACATATCCGATACGCGTGGGGTGCATACGCACACTGTTGGACTGGTACTCTCTTCCCGTATAAGGATTCACCTCGCCCACCTGCGTATCTTCCTCCACGTCGTCATAACCGATGACAGGTTCAAAATCCTTTTCCTCCTGCTGCGGGGAATCTGCTTCTTTTCCGGCCTCTGCTGCCTTTCCCGCCTCTGCCGGGCCAATGGCCTCCGCCGCTTTGGACAACCCGTCCACTTTTCCGGCCTTTACGTTCTCCTCAAGCACGGAAAGATCCTTGTGCATGTCGTAGAGTTCTCCGATTGTCATATCCCTCTCGTCCGGTCCCGGCTCGTCTGAGGATTGCGACGGTTTTCCCGCAGGAGATTGTACCGTCTCTTGCGCCGCTTCTCCGGCGGACTGCGCCGACTTTTCCACCAACGGCTGTGCCGTCTCTTGCGCCGCCTTTACTGCTTCTTCCACAGACTTTAAGGGTTCTTCTTTAGACAGCGCCTGCTGTTCTGCCAAGGCCTCCACTTTTTCTGTGCGCTCTGCTGCCGCTCTTTCCAGAGCCGCCGTACTGCGGGACTGTGTATGGGCGTCGCTGCCCATTATGCTCAGATGGAACGGACATCCTAGAATCTCTGCAATCATGCGCATATCCTGTTCCTGAAAATTATCTCTTCCAAGTCTCTGCGTCAGGTTCTGGCGCGACATTTTTTTCCTTGTCTTTTTCTCGATCATCTCTGCGAGCTGCTTGATGCTCATTCCCTTCCTCCCAAGGATGATCTTGACCTGTTCCCCAAACGTTAAATCTTCCATGGTTTTCCTCCTTATCCTATGTATCTATACCCTCTCATCAGACGATGTGGAAACAATATAATTGCTTGATAAAGCTATTATTTTACTTTTCCATTCTAACAAATCCTGTATGGAACGTCAATCACCGTCAACACAACGCGCGGACATCATTGCTGCAGATATTCCTCCAGCGTCAGTCCCTGCTCATGGATCTCTTTCGCAGCCTCAGTCCCAACATAGCGGTAATGCCATGGCTCATATATGATCCCCGTAACTTCCGCCTTATCCTGAGGATAGCGCAGGATAAAACCGTATTCCCAGCAGTGCTCCATAAGCCACTTCTGTTCCTCGGTATCGCCCTGCCTGTCGTCCAGCGCAGAATAAGCTGACGATATAATATCCACCGCAAGTCCTGTGGCATGCTCGCTTGTCCCGGGAACCGCCACTGATTTCTTCGTCTCGTCATAAGCGTCCAGCGGCTTGTACCCCTGACTGATCCAGTCGTTCATCGTGGCATTGAACACTGTCCTCTGATACTCATAATCACGGTACGCGGATGTAACATACATGCTCAGTCCTGCCGCCGCCCCATCGTCCAGCATCTTCTGGAGAGCCTCTGCGATTCTTGTATCCACTGAGCGCTCACTCTCAATCTCCACAAGTCCGGCCGGAGCATAGGAGGTGTCCAGAGGGTGCTCTTCATTCACCAGCGCGAGCGCCCATCCGTCGTCGTTTCCCGCCAGAACCGCCGCATTGTTATGGGCGGCTTCATTTTTGCTGACCTGCAGAGAAAGAGCCTCATTCTTCTCTGTCAGGCTAGTGTTTTCTTTCTTATGCTTTGCTTCGTTTTTTGAAATAATCACATTTGCGATAAGCGCGGTAAATAAAACTCCGGCGAGAGCGCCGATAACCACGCCGACAAGAAATAACTGTTTTATCTTCTGGACTTTCATCTTTCTCATAGCTTCAACTCCATATGCAGTCCGATGTCAGTCTCTTTATCCGTAGAGCAGACCGCCATCTTATATGGCACTGCGTCAATTTTATATTCCACGTAATAATACTCCTGCGAAAACTCCGCTGGCTGCCTGATCAGAACCGGCGGTTCTCCAAGACGAATACAGAAGGAATTAACAGGAAGGGCCATCCCTCTTCCGGTAGCTTTCATAAAGCTTTCTTTGAGTACCCAGTAGCGGTAAAAGAGCTGCGTCCTTCCTTCTTCTGTTTTCTCCTTCATGATCGTCTCATATTCCTCAGGGCAAAAAAATCTCCTTGCCACATTTTCCCTGAATACGCCGATCTTCTCCAAATCGCATCCCACGCGCACACTTTTACTGTCCGCTGCCGCGCACATCACATATTCCCCGGAATGCGAGAAATTGACTGCCGAATCCTCCGGCAGTCCATATTCTCTGCGTATTTTCATCCAAAGCGCCCAGACCCCCACACTCTGTGCCTTCATCTCCACAGAACGCAGCGCGTCCGACTTCTTCCTGCGAAATTCGGGCAGTGTGCGGTAATATCTCTCATAACATTCTCTTTCATACAGCGGAGACGCCTCCGCAATCCACGCTCTGACCATCTCTAGCCTTTCAGATAACGTACCTCAAAGGTATCAATTGTAATCGGTTTATTAAAGAGGACGCCCTGCGCGTGATCACAGCCAAGCTCACCCAGCACATTGAGCTGATCCTGTGTCTCCACACCCGCAGCCTCCACAGAAGCCCCAAGCTGGCGGCAGATATCGATGACAGCCTGTGCAACGATGCGGCTTCTGCTGTTGCCGACAATATTTGTGATCAGGCTCTTATCCAGCTTCAGTGCATCGAATTCCATAAGTGATAAGATCGAGAAACTGGAATCTTTCGCGCCGAAATGGTCTAAGATCACTCTGACATTTGCCTTTCTGATCTTACCGCTCGTCTCAGCCAGCATCTCCTGATTCATGTCGTTTCCGGCCTCGGACACCTCCACCTCAAGATACTCGCAGCGCACATGGTATTTGTCAATGATCTTCATCATCTTATCAGCCACGCTCTCCTGCTTTAAGGTCGCCCCCGCGAAATTCACCGCCACCGGAATCAGCGGGATATCCTGCCGTTCCCAGCGCTGAAGAGTCTTGCACACTTCCTCAAATACATACAGGTCAAGATAGTGGGACAACTTTGTCTCCTCGAGGAGATTAATATATTTCCCCGGATCCACAATGCCCAGATCCTTGTGATGGTAGCGCACGACAGCCTCTGCCCCCGCGATCTCCTCTGTCTGCACATCCATCTTCGGCACAAGACAGACGATGAAATTCCCCTGTTTGATGTCCTCCAGAAGGTCCTGTTTGATGATCGGCTCGTGGTGGCCTCTTTTGAGGTTCTTATAATACTTTTTCTTTTCCTCGCGCATCATGACTTCCGCGTTGTTCACCAGCTTGTCCACATCGATGTCCAGCTTTTCCCACGCATAACCCATGGACACAAGTCCCAGACTGATGTTGTCCAGCTTTGTGTGCGCCGCGTAGACCTGTTTTGTAAAGTCTTCATAAGAGGTATCCTCCACAAGAACAAGATACTCGTCTCCCGTCAGACGGTATACCTCCGCGCTTCGGAAAAACTCCTCAAGGACTTCGCCTACCCGGGTGACAACCTCGTCCCCGTATTCCCGGCCGAACTCTTTGTTGAAATTCTTCAGGCCATTGATATCAATGGAAAGAGCGCCCAGAGATTTCAGCTTTCTCTCCTTGACCTTATCCAGATAATCCACAAGGCTGTTGCGGTTCAAAAGTCCTGTCAGGTCATCGTGATAGCTCAGATACTCCTGCTGCTTCTGTATCTTCTGCAGGGCAATGGCCTGTGGGATATACGGAAGGAGCGCGCGCATCAGGTCAAGGGTGCATCCTCCTCGGTGGACGCCCGCTACGGCAAGGATGGCAGTCGTATCCTCACTGATCTGGCGGAATACACTGTAGCTGTCAGCAGTCGTATCCGTGATCTCCTCTTTCATCCACTTGGGCTGCTGATCCTCAGGAAGCAGCTTTAAGCGGTCGCGCTGCCACTCCACGTGCTCCGCGCACCACTCATAGATCGTCTCGATATCCCCCTGCTCCTTCTCTATATAATAAGCATACTCTGCGTCATAATAATCGCGTACCGTACTTAACACGTCATTCATAATCTCCACGACTGAACGTGGCGTATAATTATCACTCATTCTATTTTCTCCCCTAATGACTATATTGTAAAAAAAGCGTTTATTCAGTAAAGTCAAGATATAATTATTGTAGTATACATGATGGTGAAATGCAAGATAAAAACAGGAACAATAGCGCAGGGATAACGACGAAAACGACATTCCCCCTGCCAGCAGGGTCCGATGATAAAAGAACGCAGTCCGTTAAAGAAATGCGTTCTCATGAATGTTTCCTAAGGAGTATGAACGTATATTGTAACAACAAACTCACTCGCAAATTTAGTCGCTGTAATGTCCTTTACACGAGACAATATAAATCACATCATCTTTTTCAAAATATACTATCCTATTTACTTCATCAATCCGTCTGCTCCACCATCCGCTCAAATTACCTTTCAGGGGCTCCGGCTTTCCAATACCTTCAAAAGTACTTCTTTGAATGTCTTTAATGAGGGCATTTATCCTTTTCAATGTCTTTTTATCCTTCGTCTGCCAGTACAGATATTCGTCCCACGCACGATCTTCCCACAATAACCGCATTATTCCTCCACCTCAATCAAGTCATGCTCTGCAAAATGTGCCTTGTCTTCTTCTATGTCGCGCATAATTTTCTCCAAGTAGCGGATATTGCTCTCTGAGTAAAACGGGTCTGCCGAAATTTCAAAAGGTATGCGCCTTTCTCTGCCGACTTTTTTCGCAAAAATGGTAAAGGCCGCACTCATAGAAAGACCCATATCAGAACAGGCTTTTTCCATACTCTTTTTTACATCTGCATCCAACTTAAAATTCACATTAACTGTCTGTGCCATAGATTACACTCCTTTCATGTTTATATTATGCCAAATATAAAGAAAAATACAAGTTTTTTTCTTTATATTTTATTTGTTTTTCCTTATTCAGAAACACAAGACGGAAAAATTTATACAACACACAAAATGAGGATGCTGCAAAAAGACATTTTACAACATCCCCATTATTCTATAAGTTCCACTTTTTATCCTGTGCGAGTCTCAATCTGTTCATTGCTCTTGCGAGAGACGCCTGTGTATGGTAATACTGCTGGATGCTCTGCTTCTGGCGCATCTGCTCCTCCGCGCGCTCCCGCTGCTCCTGCGCATGGCGCACGTCGATGTCCTCCGGGCGCTCTGCCGTGTCGACGATGAGTGTCACACGGTTGTTGACGACCTCAGCGAAGCCTTGTCCGAGTGCGATCTCCTGTTGATTCCCTTCCCCGGTTTCCATCCGGGCGATACCCACCGCGATGGCGATGACCATGTTCTCATGATTCGCAAGCAGTCCCATCTCGCCGTCGGGCGCAGGAAGGGTCAGCTTCCTGCAGCGTCCCTCGTAAAACACCTTATCGCTTGCGATTATTTTCAGACCAAATGTGTCCATACGTTACACACTCCTGTTTCTTCTTCCACTCTCTGCCGAGCCGGATCAGGCGCCAGCCGCTTCTGCCTCTGCGGCTTTTGCCTTCGCGATCACGTCGTCAATGGTTCCAACATTGAAGAACGCGCTCTCCGGATATTCGTCCATCTCGCCGTCGATGATCATTTTAAATCCACGGATCGTTTCTTTAAGCGGCACATATTTCCCCGGTATCCCTGTAAATGTCTCCGCCACGAAGAATGGCTGTGAGAGGAATCTCTGGATCTTTCTCGCGCGCATGACTGTCGCCTTATCCTCGTCGGAAAGTTCTTCCATACCAAGGATGGCGATGATATCCTGAAGCTCTTTGTATTTCTGGAGAATAGCGGTCACCTTGTTCGCCACCTCGTAATGCTCCTCGCCGACTACGTCCGCTTCTAGTATACGTGAACTGGATTCCAGCGGATCGACCGCCGGGTAGATGCCCTGCTCCACGATCTTTCTGGAGAGCACGGTCGTGGCGTCCAGATGGGCGAATGTTGTGGCCGGAGCCGGATCTGTCAGGTCGTCCGCCGGGACATAAACCGCCTGAACAGAAGTGACAGAACCGTTCTTTGTGGAAGCGATACGCTCCTGCAGCTCGCCCATTTCCGTGGCAAGGGTCGGCTGATAACCTACCGCTGACGGCATACGCCCGAGAAGCGCGGATACCTCGGAACCTGCCTGTGTGAAACGGAAGATATTGTCAATGAAGAGAAGGACGTTTCTGTGCTCCTCGTCTCGGAAATACTCCGCCATCGTAAGTCCTGTCTCCGCCACGCGCATACGCGCTCCGGGCGGCTCGTTCATCTGTCCGAACACTAAGGCCGTCTTTTCCAGAACCCCGGATTCCTTCATCTCTGACCAGAGGTCATTTCCCTCACGGGAGCGCTCTCCCACGCCTGTAAAAATGGAGTAGCCTCCGTGCTCTGTGGCGATGTTGCGGATCAGCTCTTGGATAAGGACAGTCTTTCCCACGCCCGCGCCGCCGAAGAGGCCGATCTTACCGCCCTTTGCGTAAGGCGCCAGAAGGTCGATGACCTTGATGCCTGTCTCTAAAATCTCCACCACCGGACTCTGCTCCTCAAATGTGGGCGGCTGCCTGTGGATGACCCATTTCTCCGCGTCGCTAATGCTCTCCCCGTTATCAATGGTCTCGCCGAGGACATTGAACAGCCTCCCCAGTGTCTTTCCTCCCACCGGGACTTTGATGCCTGCCCCTGTCGCGGTGACTTCCATATCCCGGTGAAGTCCCTCGCTGGCGGAGAGCATCAGACAGCGCACCTCGTTATTTCCAAGATGCTGGGCGACCTCCATGATGCACTTCTTTCCGTCGTTGTCAACCTCAAGCGCATCTTTGATAAAGGGAAGTCCGCCGTCTTCAAATACTACGTCAACAACAGGCCCCATGACCTGTATGATTCTTCCTTTATTCATCATCATTCTCCTCTATTTCTGCTGTGCCTTCGCGCCGCTGCACACCTCTGTGATCTCCTGTGTAATCGCAGCCTGCCTTGCCCTGTTATAAAGGATGGACAGGTCGCGGATCAGCTCCTTCGCGCTGTCTGTAGCTGCCTTCATCGCCATCATACGGGCGTTGTGCTCGCTGGCGTAAGCCTCCACAAGACATCCGTAGATCATTCCCGTCACATAGTTTGGCACAATGCTCTCCATCACCGCCTCCACGGACGGATACAGATCAATCGCCTCCCTGTAAATATTAAGAGGCATCTTCATCTCATTGAACGAGCTGCGCTCCAGCGGCAGAAGCTTCACTACCTCCGCCTGAGACTGCACGGAGTTTTCCATGCGGGTGTAGACGATATAGATCTCATCCAAGTCCCCGGAAATGAACTGGTCTAAAAGCACTCCTGAGATCTCCCTCGCCCGGTGCATGGTAGGCTTTTGTACGGTGTAGCGGAAGTTCGTGTCGATCTCCACGCCCCGCCTCGCGAAATAATGCCTTCCCAGCTCCCCCACCACGAACAGCTTGTGGATGCCGGGACGGGAAAGGATCTCTTCCTCCAGCTTCTCGATATTATGATTGTACGCGCCCGCAAGTCCCTTGTCCGCAGTCACCACGATAGACGCGATCCTGCGCTCCTCTTCCGGTATCTTCGTCCTCTGGTCGAAGAAATGATGCTCCAGCTCCGGGATATGCCTTAATATCCTTGATATCTCGCCCTGCAGCGCATAGAAATACGGCTCTGTGTCCGCCAGCTTTTTCTTCGCCTGAGTCATCTTTGAAGAGGAGATCATGTACATGGCATTCGTGATCTTCATGGTGTCCTTCACACTGTTGATGCGGCTCTGTATCTCTCTGATATTTGCCATTGTAATCTCCATTCCGCCGCCTTTTTCCGGCGGCACAAATTCACAAAACAGCCGCTCTGTGCAGCCTTAATCCTGAACAGTTGCCTTGAACTCCTTCGCGACTGTCACGATCTTTTCGATCAGTTCATCGGACAATGCCTTGTTCTCCTCAATCTCCGAAGCGATCTCCGGATGATTGGAGGCAAAATACGTCAGCATATCCGCTTGGAATTTCTTGATCTGCTTCTTCTCGATGCCGAGCATCACTTTATGGGTCGCCGCGCACAGGGTGATGACCTTCTCATGAAGAGAGAGCGGATGGTAAAGAGGCTGTTTCAGCAGCTCCATAAGTCCGCTTCCGTATTCAAGCTGCTCCTTGGTAGCGGCGTCCAGATCAGAACTGAACTGTGTGAATACTTCCATCTCCCTGTACTGTGCCAGATCGATACGGATACTTCCCGAAGCCTTCTTCATCGCCTTGGTCTGTGCCGCGCCGCCCACACGGGATACGGAAAGACCTACGTTCACCGCTGGTCTCATGCCGGACGCGAACAGACCGCTCTCAAGGAAGATCTGTCCGTCTGTGATAGAGATGACGTTGGTCGGTATGTACGCGGATACGTCCCCTGCCTGTGTCTCGATAATCGGAAGCGCTGTGATGGAGCCTCCGCCCAACTCGTCGCTTAAGCGGCTGGATCTCTCCAACAGCCTTGAGTGGAGATAGAACACATCTCCCGGATATGCCTCACGTCCCGGGGAACGTCCCAGCAGAAGAGACAGCGCGCGGTACGCCACCGCATGCTTGGACAGATCATCGTACACGATGAGCACGTCCTTCCCCTGATACATGAAATGCTCCGCCATCGCGGTTCCCGCATAAGGCGCGATATATTGAAGGGGCGCGCAGTCGCTTGCCGTTGACGACACAACGATAGTGTAATCAAGCGCGCCGTGCGTCTTTAATGTATTGACCACCTTTGCCACTGTGGAAGCCTTCTGCCCGACCGCCACGTAGATGCAGACCACGTTCTTTCCCTTCTGGTTGAGAATCGTATCCATGGCAATGGACGTCTTCCCTGTCTGTCGGTCCCCGATGATAAGCTCACGCTGTCCCCGCCCGATGGGGAACATAGCGTCAATGGAGAGGATTCCCGTCTCCAGCGGCTCGCTGACAGATTTGCGGTCAATAATACCCGGAGCCTCCTGCTCGATGGGGCGGTAATCATCCGCCTTGATCTCTCCCCTTCCGTCGATGGGTTCTCCAAGGGCATTGACTACCCTGCCGATATAAGCGTCTCCCACCGGGACTCCCGCTCTCCTGCCTGTGCGGGATACCTTCGTCCCCTCCCGGATCTGTGTATCGCTCCCGAAAAGGATACAGCCAATCTCATCCTTACGGATATCCTGCACCATCCCTTTCAGACCGTTTTCAAAGGTGATGACCTCACCGTACATGGCTCGGTCAATCCCGTAGATGGTAGCGATCCCGTCGCCAACCGCAACGACAGTGCCGACTTCGCTGTCCCTGCTCATCTCATCAAAATTCTCTATTTCTTCCCGTAAGATCGATATGATCTCGTCCGAGTTAATTGAACCCACCTTATCTACCTCCTGCTATTTTCTGCGCAAGCCTGTCCATACTGCCTTTCACGCTTCTGTCATACTCGTCGCTTCCCACGCGGAGAATGAACCCGCCCACCAGCGTGTCGTCCTTACGCACTTCGATCTGCGCCGTCTTTGCCCCGTACTTCCTGCAGAGAAAATCTTCCATTCCTTTCTTCTGCTCCTCCCCGGGAACCGTGGTACACAACAGGACAGCATGTACGACATCTGCCTCTTCATCCCTGAGCCGGTCATAAGAGGCAAAGATCTCCTCCAGAAGCGAGGTTCTCTGATATGCGCACACTGTCTTTAAGAACTTCCTCATTACTTCCGGAAATACTTTGTCGATCACCGTCTGCTTCTTCCGCATGGCAACCGTCGGGTTCTGCAGGATCTCTGCAATCTGCGGCACTTCCGCAAGTATCTGTCTTGTCCTGCTGACCGCCTCTTCCGGGACTTTCATCTCAAAGAGAACCTTCCCGTATGTGACCGCCGGCGAAGAGCAGCGTATCTCCTTAGTTTTCATCTTGCTTCTCCCTTAAGAACTCCTCGTACAGCGCCTTGTCCTGCTGTTCTCTTGTTCCTTCTTTTATGAGCTTTCTCGCGGAAGCCGCCGCCAGATGCGCGATCTCTGACTTCATCTCCTGCATCGCCTTCTCACGCTCCATGCGCACCGTCTCCTTGGCTGACACGAGGATATTTCCCGCCTCGTCCCCCGCCTGACTGACAATGCGGTCGTACTCTGATTTCGCGGATCTGCGCGCGTTCTCCACGATCTGCACAGCCTCCTGCTTTGCTCCCTTTAAGGACGCCTCGTACTCCTGCTTCATCTTGAGGGCGTCCTCCTGCGCGGCCTGCGCGTTCTGAAATCCCTCCTCGATCATCCTCCTTCGTTTCTCCATGACCTCTGTCACAGGACGGATGAGGAAATGTCTCAGCAGAAGATAAAGAACGATAAGATTTATAATGGTATAGACAATACTCATGTCCAGCTTGATCATCTTCTCTACCTGCCTTTTCTTATCAATATGTTCCTGTTAATATTTACTGAAGGAAGAATACGATCATAATACCGATAATGAAACCATAGATGGCGGTAGCCTCGGCAAGCGCGCATCCGACGATCAGGTTCTTGAAGATCTTGCTCTCCGCCTCAGGCTGTCTTGCGATCGCCTCTGTAGCCTTGCCTGTCGCGATTCCGATTCCGATACCTGCTCCAATACCTGTCAATACTGCAATACCTGCTCCGATAGCTATAATTGTTCCCATTGTTATAATCTCCTTTTCTGCAAATCCATATTTTATATGTGGTTTGTTCATCTCACTCAGGTCTTAAGACCTGTTTCCCTTTTTCTATGTAATAGAAGGGAGTTACTCCATCTCCTCGGTCATGAAGATCGCCGTCAGGAATACGAACACGTAAGCCTGAAGCAGACCGTCGAAAATGTCAAAATAAAAACTTACCGGGATGGGTATGATAAGCGGTACGAAGAACTTCAAGAGCTCCAGCACCACAAACCCCGCCAGCATATTTCCGAATAATCGCATACAGAGCGACAACGGACGGATCACGACCTCCAGCACCATGATCGGCGCCACGACCGGAACCGGTTTCGCGAAATGCTTTACCCAGTGCACGACTCCGTTTTTGCGGATGCCGGAAAACTCGATCACTACCATACTCATGAGCGCCAGCGCCGCAGTTACATTTAAATCCTTGGTCGGCGGCTTAAAGCCAAGCAGAGGCGCGATCGTATTGGCCGCCGCCAGATAGATGATCACTGTGGTCAGATACGCTGTGTATCCGCTGTTCTCCCGGCCGATGATCCCCTCGAAGAAATCCTTCGCCCAGCCTATCCCCGACTCAAGCGCGAGCTGAACCTTTCCGGGGTTTTCCACCCGCAGGTTCCGTGTGAGAATGACGGACAAAACGACGAGCACTGCCATGATAATCCATGTGACAACAACGGACTCTGATATCCCGCCTAATACCGGAAGAGTAAAGACTGTTTCGCAGTTTAATTCTTCCATTAGTTTCTCTGTCAGATTCCCCGTATTGCTCCCTCCTTTACCTATTAAAATGTGGCTTTTCCAAAAAGCTTTATCAATCTTACGCCCGGCTAAAATTTTTGTCAATATAAGACACCGCGCGGTGTCTTTGAGCGCCTGTCCTGATTTTTTCTTTCACTTTGCCCTTTTTCCGACATGAATCCGCTGTATTTTTATCCATTTTTCATCTTAATTTTTCAAAAAAGGCGTTCAAACGAGCTTAGTTGGAATTATTCAACAATAAAACCTTTAAATTATAAGACATTTTTAGTTATTCAGTATGCTTTAATGTCTATTTTTTAACAATCTCTTGTCAAAAAGAAAGAAATCCGTATAAGTTATCAGGGGGATGAGGTATACTTTAAAAGAGAGGTATCAGATATGGAAAGAAAATTATCGCTGATTGAAAAATATTTCCCAAAGATATCGGACAGAGTATTCTTTCTGTGCGGGGTTCTTATGCTGTGCAGCGAGATCTGGAAGCAGCTTCTCCTGACCTTCGCGGTGGGGAACGGCATCTATGACTTGTGGTATCTTCCCTTCCAGCTTTGCAGTGTTCCCATGTATATACTGCTCGCTTATCCGTGGCTGCGCAGTGACAGCCTGCGCAGGATGCTCCTTGCGTTTCTCATGACCTACTGCCTCATGGGCGGAATCATTGTATTTACGGACACCAGCGGACTTGAGTATCCCCTGCCGGAGCTCACCGCCCACTCCTACATCTGGCATCTGCTTCTTATCCTAGTCGGACTCGGAGCCGGAATCACATACTGCCGCGGACTTTGTTCTGACGCGAAGAACATCCTGTTCTCCCGCGCCCTTTCCCGCGTCTACCCGCTGCGCCCGTTCCTTTACGCCACGCTTCTGTACCTGTCCTGCTGTGTGGTCGCGGAAACGCTCAACCTGACGTTGGATCAGTACGGGTTGATCAATATGTTTTACATCAACCCCCACTATCCCATGCAGCAGATCGTTTTCCGAGATCTTGCGCCCGTCACGGGAAATCTCATTGCTGTCCTTCTGTATATGGCGGTCACTGTGCTGGGCGCGTTTTTACTTTTCCTGCTCTGGCGTCCCGTCTCCCGTCTCATCTGCCGCAGAAAGTCCGTCCGCTGAGTTGTCTGCCTTGTTATCCGCCTCGCCGTCTGTCTCCGGCCGCATATCCGGGCCACCCTCCCCGGCTGACTTCTGCGCGTTCTCCTTCGCGATCTTTAGGAAGTCTCTGTCCTTCGCTTTCCTGCGCGGGATGAAGCTTCTCGCCACACTCCCCTTCCCCCGGTTCTTCACATAAAGGAATCCGATAACAGAGAATACAAGCGCCCCGATAAAATTGACGATCAGATCCTGCATTGTATCGATCAACCCGATGTCAAGATAGCCGCCAAGTCCCAGCTCTTGTCCGTTTACCGCAGTGTCTGTGATCCCTTTTATCACATACGGCACATTGTGTCCCGACGGGTCGAGCGTCACGGAGCGGATCACATGAACCACTGTGTCTTTCTGCATATCGTAACCGAAAAAGGTATCCATTCCAAACTCAAAGAATTCCCATACGACTCCGATGGTCATGGAGAAACAAAATGCCACGATAGCCGTAAAGAGCGGCGACAACTGGAACACGATCTTCTCGCTGCGGTTCAGCAGATCCACCAGAGAAAACCCGATTGCCGCCGCGAGGAATCCGTTCAGTGTATGGAGTACGGTATCCCAGAAAGGAAACATCAGATAGAACTCACTGATCTCTCCTAATATCTCCGCCGCGAAGATAAAAACAAGGATGATGATCTCCAGCGTCGTCGGCAGCTCCACCTTAAAGGTGATCTGCACAAGGCTCGGGATAACGAGCAAAAGCAGGGTCAGTCCGCAGAGAAACACATTCTCATAATTCCTGTTCAAAAGCTGGAGGATGAGCATGACAATGACAAGCGCCCGCAGCGTAAAATATACGATAAAAGAGCTTTTATGCTCACGCAGCTCCATGTGCAGCGCCGCGCCGAGATTGTGAAACCAAGTATTTTTCTGACTGTCTTTTTTCTTTCTGTTCATTAGCTTTATTTCCTTTTCTATGAATATAGATATCGTTTTGCCCGTCTATTCTACCACACTCTCTTGGATCTGTCTCTCGTGTCTTTATCCTTTTCCTCTTTTTCCGCAGAGGAGCGATTTATTGCGGGGAACATTATGCAGTGTTATAATTGTTCAAAACTGCTGTGCCGCGAAACAATGCGCTGCCTGCTGCACGGCGCGGCTTCAAACATGATGCGACATAATGCGGCTTCTGACTATAGCGCGGCACACATCACCGCGGAAAGGAGATTTATGGAACGGATACTGCTGATCGAAGACGACGATATACTGGCGGAAGGAGTGAAGATGAACCTGTCTTTGGCGGGATTTACCGCTGAATCTGTCTCAGACCTCAAAGAAGGCGAAAAACGTCTGGACACGGAAGCGTGGGATCTTCTCCTGCTGGACGTAAATCTGCCGGACGGGGACGGTTTTTCCTTCGCGCGGAAGGTACGCTCCATACAGGATATCCCTGTGATCTTTCTCACCGCCAAGGACATGGACGAGGATATGATGATAGGTTTTGAGAGCGGAGCGGACGATTATATTACAAAGCCTTTTAATGTGCAGATCCTCATCCAGCGGGTAAGGGCGGTGCTCGGCAGATACCGCATTGGGCAAGCGCGCAGTCAGAAAATACAGACAGGAAACCTGACAGTCGATCTTCAGTCGTGGCAGGTGCTAAAAAGCGGGAAAGAACTGATTCTCACTCCCACCGAGTTCCGTCTGCTGAAAAAGTTCTGCGAGAATCCGGGCATTGTGCTTACCCGTCAGGTGCTTCTTGAGGAGATGTGGGACAAGGACGGGAATTTTGTGGACGAGCATACACTGACCATTTTTGTCAGCAGGCTGCGGGCGAAGATCGCGGATGAACAGCACTCGTATATCCGTACCATTTACGGCACAGGTTATATGTGGACAGAAAAGAACAGAAACGAGGAAAAACAGCTATGACAGGGCAGTGGATAATCATACCTGCAGCAGCTCTCCTTCTGGCGGGCGCTGTCTCAGCAGGAATCTGGTTTTATCTGCGGGGAAAATATATCCGGTTTACGGAAGAAGTATGCCGCAGCATCGACAATATATTGGCTGGCAAGGATCCCCAGTCAATGGAGACGGAGGAGGAAAGCCTCGCGTCCAAAACAGCGATGCGCCTGAAAAGACTTCGGGAGATCACCGCTGCCTCTGCCCGGGAAAGCGAACGGCAGAAGCAGGAGGTACAGTCCGTGGTATCAGACATCTCCCATCAGCTTAAGACCCCCATCGCAAATGTAGTGATGTACTGCGACACAGCCATGAATCCGCAGCTTTCCGAAGAAGAAAGAACGCACTGTATGGAGGTGCTCAAAGGACAGGTGGAGCGGCTTGATTTTCTCGTGCAGGCTCTCATCCGCATGGCGCGACTGGAACAGAACATGCTCCGCCTACAGCCGCAGCCGACTTCTCTTCGGGAACTGGTAAACCACGCAGCGGATATCATCCGCGCGAAAGCAGCGGAAAAAGAAATCGAAGTAGACACGTCCTGCCCGGAGGACGCAATGCTTTGGTGCGATGAAAAATGGACGCTGGAAGCGCTGACCAATGTTCTGGATAATGCTGTGAAATACTCCCCAAAAGGCAGACGGGTCCAAGTATGCTCTGAGTGTCTGGAAATCTATACAAAGATCAGCATATCCGACAGCGGCATTGGCATCCTGCCGGAACATATCAATGACGTGTGCCGCCGCTTTTACAGAGAAGAGCGGGCGGCAAAGACGGAAGGACTGGGTATCGGACTATATCTCACAAGGGAGATACTGGATCGGGAAAAAGGCTACTTAAAAATCTTTTCTGAAAAAAATCAGGGGACGACTGTAGCTCTGTATCTGCTCAACGCCCGGGGATAAACACTGGGTTGGATACAGTGGCCGACTATTATAAGCAGGATTTCAGGCGGCTTTCTGCTTTTCGAGACTTTTCTGAAACATTTCTCTGCTATCTTTTTATCAGGCAGTGCGGACAGGCATTTTCCGCACAGGAGCTATTTCACAGGGAAGGAAGGCAGAAAAATGAGTATCCTTAGGACAGAAGATTTAAAGAAATACTACGGGAGCGGGGAAAATCTCGTGCGCGCTCTGGACGGCGTATCGCTCAGTGTAGAAGAAGGCGAGTTCGTCGCCGTCGTGGGGACAAGCGGCAGCGGGAAATCCACGCTCTTAAATATGATGGGCGGGTTGGATGTTCCCACGCAAGGAGAGGTCATCATCGGAGGCAAGAGGATCTCCCATATGAACGACGAGAAGCTGACAATCTTCCGCAGGCGGAGGATCGGATTCGTTTTCCAGAACTATAATCTGATCCCCATCTTAAATGTTTATGAAAATATCATTCTTCCGGTCTCTCTGGACGGCGAGAAACCAGACGACCATTATATCGGGAAGATCATTGATCTTCTCGGTCTGAACGGCAAGCTGGCGGAGATGCCGAACAATCTGTCCGGCGGCCAGCAGCAGAGGGTCGCCATCGCGAGGGCGCTCGCCACAAAGCCTGCCATTCTCCTCTGCGACGAGCCTACCGGTAATCTGGACTCGAAGACCAGTCAGGACGTGCTCGGACTTATCCGTATGTCCAGCAGGGAATTCAACCAGACTGTGGTGATGATCACCCACAATGAAGAGATCGCGCAGACCGCGGACCGTGTCATCCGCATCGAGGACGGCAGGATCACGGAAAGCAGGTGGACGTCATGAAGAGCGGGGATGTGATCTCATCGAACAACAACAGGGGCGCTGTGCGCACACTGGCGCGCTGCAGTATTAAGGCAAGCAGGATGAGAAATATCTTCGTCGTCCTCACGATCATACTTTCCGTCAGCCTGCTCGTCGTGATCTCCCTGTTCTACGCGGGAATAAAAACAGAAGAAAAGCGCCATGTCGCCGGGATGCAGCACTCCATCTATATGAATGTGGACGAGGAACAGCTCGCCGCCATGGCGGAGGATGAACGGAGCACTTATGTGCTCGGTATCAAGGACGGACAGCTTGTTGAGATCAATGGAAATATGGTGCGTCCCACAGCTTATGAAAACGAACCCCGCAAGGACAAGGATACAGGACTTGAGACCCTCACGCTGACAAAGGGCAGCCGTCCGCAGGAACTTTATGAGGTCGTTGTGTCGGACGCCTACTGCAAGCTGGCAGGCGTCAATGCAGAACCCGGAGAGAAGATCTCTTTCACATGGCTGGACGGAACGACAGAGGATTATACCATATCAGGAATTTACCATGTGCCGGATCATCAGCCTTTATATTCTGTAGTCTTCTCCGAAGAGTACGCGCGGACGGGCAGCCAGTTAAAAGATGTGCCATGGCAGGCAGTCGTCTGTCTGGAGGGCGCGGATGACATGACTCAGAGCGAATTTGAGAACGCCGTCTATTCCTTTGGAGCAGATTTCGGATTAGAGCGCAGAGACATGAACATCAATAACTTCTTTCTCAATGCCCTCCCCGGCGGGGATCAGGATACGCAAGAGGCTTTTCTTATCGTAGGAGCTGGGATCGGTTTTTTATTTATAAGCGTCCTCGTCATTTACAGTGTGTTCTATCTGGCGATCGTCGGACGCATCAGACAGTTCGGACAGCTCCGCACCCTCGGCATGACGAAAAAACAGATCCGCCGGATGGTCCGGATCGAAGGACTGACCCTCTGCGCGGCGGGCATCCCCATCGGTCTGCTCCTTGGCGGAGCAGTGAGTTACTTCATCCGCCCCGGCGGCTGGAGCTGGCTCAATATGCTGGCAGTCTCTGCGGCGGTGACCGCCGCAGATATCGTGACCGTTCTCATCTCTGTGCGCAAGCCTGCAAAGATCGCGGCATCCGTCTCACCCGTGGAGGCAGCCAAGTATTCCGGGTACGGGCAGCCGGAAAATATCAATAGGCGGTTTAGCAGGAAGAAATCCGCTACAAAGGGAACGGCAAGTAAAAACAGGGGCGGAAACGCAGCCGCCTCAGGACAGATAAAAGCCGCGCGGCAGCCTCATCAACCGGCGCGAAGGATCACTCCGGAAAGCCTTGCCCGCATGAGCAATGCCAGAAATCGAAAAAAATCATTCCTTACGATGGCATCTCTCGGTATCGGCGGCGTCCTGTATATGCTGGCGGCATTTATGACTACCTCCACCAGTCTGGAGGGATACGCAAGACAGGGAGAACTCGCTTTCGGGGAATTCTACATTACCTATTCCTATAATGTAGCAGAATCGGCAGAGCACGGACAGAACCAGCTACAGGCAGAGTATCCGCTTGATGAGGATCTGATCCGAAGGATCAAAGAGATTGACGGCGTGGAAGAAGTTCTCTCAAGCCGTAAGCTGATGATGGGATGGGAAGCAAAGGATACCATAGGAATCGAACAGGTAAGTCCTCTTGGAAAAGAAAAGGCAGAGGCAATAAAAGATATGCGGCACGAAGGGGATTTCTCCTATGACGAGCTTGTCGAAAATGACGGCATCCTGTTCATGCAGCGCGGAGTATGGAAAGAAGTATTCGGATGGACCTTTGAGATCGGCGACGAAGTGAAGCTGCAATGGTATGACGGGCAGCAGGAACAGGAAAAGACATTCCGGATCATGGGACTGGTGAATACCGATGACTTTATCACCGAGCCAAGCGACCTTTTTATCGCATTTTCCATTCCAGAAGAAACGATGGCAGAGATGGCAGGAGACACAAGCCTGACGGACGAACTCGTCATAAAGACAGACCGCACAGATGACAGCCGGGTGGAAGACGCCCTGAATGATCTCCTTGCGGACTATCCGTGGCTGAGCATGGGCACATTGCGTGAAAATATGCTTGAGGCTGAGAATCAATTCGTTACACTTTATTCTGTCATGATCGGCCTGAGCATCTTTATCATCGGCTTCGCGCTCATCAACCTTTTGAACACTCTTATCACCAACATCCTGACCAGAGACCATGAGTTTGCCATGCTCCAGTCCGTGGGAATGACGCGCGCACAGCTCGCGAAGATGCTGCGGATCGAGGGCGTGATGCTGGCAGGGGGCAATCTGGCGATCACCCTCACAGCAGGCACGGCGGCAGGCTGGATACTGATCGAGATACTAAGACATTTTGGAGCGGACTATATGCACTTTACATTTCCCATATGGTTTTTCCTCGCCTACGCGGTGTTCATCATACTCGTCCCGGTGTTGGTGACAGAGTACATGGTGAGGCGGTTCCAGAAGCAGACATTGGTGGAGCGGCTGAGAGTCTGACCCCGACCCTCTCCCCCTGCCGCACAATCGTTTCCACTGCCTCGGCACTGTTTTTCAGGATATCGGCGTCCGGCGTGACCCTGTCCTTCTCAAATCCAAGGATGACTGTGGAACCGCCGAACGCAAAGTATCCTTTTTCCTCTCCTTTTTTCACACGGGCCGCGCCATGATGGTTGACGATCCTACCGACCATCATGGCTCCTACCTCGGCCATAAGTACTGTTCCAAGTGCGCGGGTGTGAAGCAGGCTGTACTCCCGGGTGTTCTCATGATATACCGGAAAATACGACGTGACATGCGGATTGACCGAATGGAATACGCCGGGGATATGTACATTGGCAGACTTTTTTCCTCCGGCAATATAGCAGTAACGGTGGCAGTCATCCACTGTCAGCCGGAATACAAAAAGAAGTCCTCCTGCATAACGTGCCGCGAGACGGGTATTCTTAAGAAGACTCTCAAGAGAATACGTCCTTCCCTTGAGAGAAATCCGGAGTTTCTCATTTATTTCATAGACCGTGAGCTTACCATCACACGGACTGACAACCACATCCGTCTCCGTCGATACCGGACGGCTTCCCTGCCGGAGCTTTCTGCAGAAAAAGTCATTCCATGAAGAAAAGCTTTGCTTCTCACACTCCTCCAGACAGATGTGATACTTCTTCACAAACAGGCTGACAGCAAGCGATGACACCCTCGTATCCATGATCGCTCCCGCCATGCGGGAAATTCTTGGGCGCGCCAGAAGCCGTAGCAGAAATCGTCCCGCCGCGCAGCCGCACAGCCGCTCCAGAAGTCGGTTCTGTCCCTCGTTTCCGCTAATCTCTTTTCCATTTCTATCCCGGTAGATCATCTTTCCTTCCCCCTTACCACACGCCAGAAAACATACAGAACACGACCGCAGCGATATCGGTCATCATCAGGGACACCGCCACGCAGACCCTTGTTCTTGGGACGGGGATATCCAGTATAAAAAACAGTCCCGTGATGACCAGAACTACATGCAGCCACACGGAAAACACCCCCTCCGTCAGCCAGATACGAAGCAGGTAGGCGAGGGGCAGGATCGCGGACATAAATGTGATGGGCAGTCCATGATAATACAGCTTCGCCCCTTCCCTCTTTTCTTCCTCCAGCACATTAAAATACGCCAGACGGATGATACCGCAGCCACAGTAAAATACCAGTACCATCTTCCCGATGATCCCACTGACCCCAAGGGTGTAGCAGATCACCGCCGGATAAATGCCAAAACAGAGCACATCGCAGAGAGAATCGATCTGCATCCCGAAGCGTGTCTCCTGCTTTGTCCTGTCTTTCTTCGTGCGGGCGACCATGCCGTCAATACTGTCGCAGAAGCCGGACAGCATCAGAAAGGCGACCGCCCAAGTCGCATGGCCTTCCACCGCCAGCGTGATGCCGACCACGGAAAATGCCATGCCAAGATAGGTCACCCACACCGTATAGTTGTAATAACCGATCATTTCCTTCACCCCTCATTGAAAATGCGCCGTCACATCAGATACTGTAAAAAATCGCCACGGTTCTGTCAGACAGCAGAAGAAGCACCCCTCATATCAGGTAGCGCAGGAAGGTCGCCACCTCTCCCAGCACGTAGTGGATAATGCACAGTCCCCATATATTGCCCTGCTTGTGATAGAAGATACCGAGTACGCCCAGCAGAAGCGAAGCGCCCACCATATAGGGCAACCCGTAGGCGATATGGAGTACGCCGAACACCAGCGACGAGACAAGGATAGACAGAAAGGCCGACCATTTCCCCGTAAATATCCTACTCAGATTCTCCTGCATGACGCCGCGCGCCAGAAATTCCTGCAGCACGACCGTCAGAGGATAGATCACATCCGCGAACGTCCCCACACTCCAGTCCCAGAAAGGCGCGCCCTCGGGGAAAAATTCCGGCGCCACCCGCAGGATCACAACCTTGCCGACAATGAGAAACACCGTGCCGCCTATGGTGATCAGAATATCAGGAACGAACGTAGCCTTGACGTCAGGGATACGCAGACCGATGTCCCGAATCGAGAAGCTCGTCGTCTTCAAGATGATGATAAACATCACGACAGAGATCGCTTCGATCACCAGATTCATGATCTGCCCCGGCAGTTCGATACCCAGATACCGCAGCAGGCTCCACAAAAAAAGATAACCGCACACGCAGATCATCAGCACGGAAAAGACCGTAGATGATTCTGCCCGCTGCTGATTCAGCTTTGCCACCTCGGTGACGTCGGAAAACACCACGACAATTCCGATCTTCTCCTGCTCCTCTCCGTACAGGAAAGAGGAGGTCAGACGAAATCTGCGCAGTTCCTCCGCTGTGCCCGCCCGAAAGACCGCTTCTCCCGAGTGGGAATTTTTCTTATCATATACCGCGTCCAACACAAACTGATGGAACGCGTCATTCGTCTCTCCCATGTCCGTATCCATGAACGTCAGGCTGTACTTCTGCCCTTCAGGGTTCTCAGAGATCCCCAACATACTCCCGCCCTTTTCGTTCAGGTAAAGTATATTCCCTCTCGTATCCAACACGAGGACACCGTCGTTCATATCACGCAGGATGCGGGGGATGATGTTCTTCTTTTCTAAGTTATCCATTGCCGGAGATTCCTTTCCGTGCATCTATAATATCCTGCAAATTTTCCGATAAAGTAAAATGAATCTTTGAAGAATGTTGTTGCCGTATTATAAATGATGACAAAAGTCGGGGATTCTTACCTGCGTAGAATGCAGATTCTGATGCGTGAAATGTCGAAAAAATTCCTTTTCGGAAACTTTTTGAAAATGCTTGCGCCATCTCAAGGCTTCTGCTAGATTTAAAGATAGTCCTGCTATTTTAGGGTTTTGATATATTATATTGTTCTGATATATTATAGTTTGAAATATCATCGGAGACACACTATGGAATACGAATTTGATTATGAAATCATATACAGCAGCCGAAAGACCCTTGCCCTGCAGATCACACCGGAGGGCAGGGTCATCGTCCGTGCGCCCAGACGCTGTTCCCGCTCTTATATAGACTCCTTCGTCCGCGAAAAAGCGCAATGGGTAGAGAAGCATCTTAAGAAGCTCCGTGAACAGACTGAAATGGGGGATAATCCTGCACATCCGCCGCTGTCTGATAAGGATCGTGCCAGATACATCGCCATCGCCCGTGATATCTTCACCCGCAAGACAGAATACTACGCGCGTATCATGGGCATCTCCTACGGCCGCATCGCTATCCGGGAGCAAAAAACACGCTGGGGAAGCTGCAGCAGCAAGGGCAACCTCAACTTCAACTGGCGCCTCATCCTCGCTCCGGAAGAAGTACTAGACTATGTGGTCGTGCATGAACTTGCCCATCGCAGGGAGATGAATCACTCCAGAGCCTTCTACGCCGTAGTGGAAAGCGTACTGCCCGATTACCGGCGGGCACGTAAATGGTTGAAAGAAAACGGGCATACACTGTGGGAGAAGGTTTAGTTCTCGTCATCGTTATCAGAATTTGCCGTTAGGAGATAACATTATCAGTTGCTGACAATTTGTCAGCGACCGGATTTTTCCCTCTTGACAAAACACTACTTTCCCTCTATGATAAGGAACAAGAGAAATGGGTTTTGTGCCGTGTACAATCTTATGATTCAAGCGGGGTGCTCGTTTCTTTTTTTATATCTATAATATCATACAAATATAATCTGTTATCTTCAGAATGTCTGATAATCAATGAAGCATGAAAAATATTATACCGTTCCAATTTTCCGCTTTCATCATACACTGGAAGCGCGAATCTTGAATCATAACGATACCAACCGAATCTGGCATTACGATAATGCTTTTGCTCTGTATTTTCGCGATGATATCTACCCGTACTTATTTCTATAAGCTCTGGTATTCCCTGAGCCGCATTTGCTTTCGCTTTTGCCACTGTTCCTTTTAGCTTATATGTATACTTTGAACCTGTGTATTCATTAGGCAGATCATTCCCAATATAAACAATATCCTTCGTCTCTGCTATCTCATATGCTTTTCCTACATACTGTTTCAAATAGTTTTTAACTTCATTCCATGATAACGAACGTTTCCCCTTAAATAAAATTTCAGGAAGAACAACTATCTTTTTATCGTTTTTATCTGTAATGATTTTTGCTTTTTTCTCCATAGACCAATTTTTCTTCCTATATCTATATCCTTTGGTATGACACAGACTGGTCAACTCCTCTTAAACAACACCTGATACACATAGGACACCGGCAGTCCGACCACATTGTAATAATCTCCCTCTATGCGGTCGATAAACGGCGCGAATCTTCCCTGTATCCCATATGCCCCCGCCTTGTCCACAGGCTCCCCGGTAGCGATATAGGCGTGTATCTCTTCTTCTGTCATCGCGTTGACATAGACTTTCGTTCCCACGGCGTGATTGACGGTACTGCGCTTCCCTTCGCTGTCAAATTCAATCACAGCGACACCTGTATACACCTCATGCCCCCTGCCCTGCAGTGACTGTATCATACGGAACGCATCCTCTTCGTCCTTCGGTTTCCCCAGTATCTTATCATCCAGAACAACGACGGTGTCCGCACCGATTATGACGGTACTTTTAAGGAAAGTTTGCCTGTCCTCGGTTTCCTCTGTTTTTTCTGTCGCTGGCTTCTTCAACACTTGTTCTACCGTCATATCCGCCATGACATTCTCCGCTTTCATGAGCGCCAGTTCCTTGACGATTTCTTCCGGTATCTCACTGTGATATATCTCTTCCTTATCGCTCACTCTCACCTCGAACTCCACGCCGATCTGTGCGAGCAGTTCGCGCCTGCGGGGTGAAGCTGAGCCTAAAATGACCTTTCTGTCCATATGTTTTCTCCTTCTAAAAATCTTTTTATTGCAGTTGAGGTAATTCTGACATCCCCAGACTTTCCAATGTACGCAACTGCTGCACTACAAGTTCGCGGAGCAGACGCATCCTCTCCTCCTGACTTTTCCCTTGTGTGATGAGGACCGCATTATAGCTCTCCACATTTTCCAGTACAAGTAATTGATTGATCGTCGCTTCGTCACGCATATTCCCTTTCATATCAGGATGTTCCTCCCGCCATTCTTTCGCCGTCTTTCCAAATAAAACAACATTGAGCATATCCGCTTCACTGGCATATTTATACGATATCTGCTGCCGCGTCAGTTCCGGCGGGATCAGATTCTCTTTAATTCCGGAGATATCCATGTGGCAAACGCCATTGCAATATCCGTATGGGCATATGTGCCCCCATAGCGTCCCGCTTTAGAGACGATCCCGATAGCGTTCGTCTGTGTGATCCATTTTGTCGGCGTCATCACGAATCTGTTCAATCCCGCCTCATTCCTAACCGCGTCGAATTGCACACGGTTAAACTCTGACATCCTTCACTATTTTCCCCATTCATTTTCCTCCAGACAGCATAAATCCTCGATCGACGTCTCAAACACTTTCGCCATGCGGTACGCCAGCAGAAGCGACGGGTTATAGTGCCCTTTCTCAATAGAGATGATAGTCCTGCTGGACACATGCACGAGATCTGCAAGCTGCTGTTGTGTCATTCCTTTTTCCGTTCTCATTTCTTTTACTTTTGTTTTCATTTTTCCGGCCCCTTTCCGCCACTTCCCTGCCCGCATACAGCTTTCTGCATAAACTTTTTGCACAAAAACTCTCCTCATCAAGACAGTCCGTTTTCAGCATCTTTATGCGAAGTCTCTTTCACGTGAAGTTTATTTCATGATACAGATATCTTGTCCCAAAGTCAATAACATTTTTCCGCAAAATATGAACAGCACAAAGCGTAAAAAATATGACCTACACAAAACAAGAACGGCATAGCCGAAGCTCCCTTACCTGTGCTATACTCTACTTACCCTCTCTTTACAAGGGTACTATGAAAGATACAGAAAGGATTTCCTATGCTTAAGATTATCATATCCCCCGCGAAAAAAATGAACCTCATCGAAGAATATCCCTGCGAGCCGACCACGCCCGTCTTTCTCGACCGCGCGCTCGATCTCCATGAAAGATTGAAAAAAATGACCCTCGCGGAGCTGACTACCCTCTGGGGATGCAGCGATAAGCTTGCCGCGCAGAATCATGAGCGCCTTCATACATATTCACCGGAACACGCGTTAAGTCCCGCTCTGCTTTCTTATGAGGGTATCCAGTATCAGCACATCGCGCCGGGAGTGTTCACGGACGCCCAATGGAACTATGTAAACTCGCACCTTCGCATCCTCTCCGGCTTCTACGGCATCCTCGCGCCGACAGATACGGTCGTCCCCTACCGGTTGGAGATGCAGGCGAAGCTAAAGACAGAGAATGACGTCGATCTGTACGGATACTGGGGAAACGCCCTGTACGAGGAGCTTGTACGCGACGGAATGACAGAGCTGGTCAACCTTGCCTCCGGGGAATACAGCAAGGCCATTCTGCCCTACATAAAAGTTGCCCCCGCCCCCAGCCGAAACGGCAGCCAGACCCATGACAGCAGTCCCAGCTCCGAAACATGCCCTCCGTGCATCCCCTGTATTACCTGCATTTTCGGCGAGCTGGTTAACGACAAGGTGAAGATGAAAGGAACGCAGGCAAAGATCGCCCGTGGAGAGATGGTTCGCTGGATGGCGGAAAAAGGCATAGAAAAAGCGGAGGATATCCGCGAGTTCAAGGAACTCGGATACCGCTTCCGCTCTGATCTTTCCTCTCCAGAGGAATATGTTTTCCTGCTCACGCCAAAGACAAAAGCTTTGCATTAATATTCCCCGACCACGGTTGTCTTGATGAGGTTTGTGTTCCCCGGGCGTCCAAGTGGAACTCCCGCCGTAAGTACGACGATATCTCCCTCTTTTACATATCCCGCGCGCTCTGCCGCCTCCGTCGAATGAAGGAAGAGGATCTCCATGCTGTACTCTTCCTTAATAAAGACCGGGAGTACGCCCCACGCAAGATTCAGTTTCCTGCATGTCCTCTCCTCCGGCGAACATCCCACGATCTGACATCCGGGTCTGTACTTGGAGATCATTTTCGCCGTATGCCCGGACTTACTTACTGTGATGATCGCCCGTGCGTCCAGATCAATGGCTGTCATACAGGTTGCATGTGAGATAGCTGTCGTCATATCCGGCTTCTCTTCCTTCTGCCGGATGCTAAATAACTGATTATAGTCAATATCGCTCTCTGTGCGCACCGCAATCTTGACCATTGTCCTGAGCGCTTCGATGGGGTACTTTCCTGCCGCAGTTTCACCTGAGAGCATGATCGCGCTCGTCCCCTGATAGATAGCGTTTGCCACATCCGTTGTCTCCGCTCTTGTGGGTCTGGGGTTCTTCATCATAGAGTCGAGCATCTGCGTGGCAGTGATCACCTGCTTGCCTGCGTGATACACCTTCGCGATCAGTTTCTTCTGGATCACAGGAACCTCTTCCAGCGGAATCTCCACTCCCATATCGCCGCGGGCGATCATGATGCCATCCGCCGCTTCAATGATGCTGTCGATATTATTTACCCCCTGCTGATTCTCAATCTTGGCGATGATGTTGATATCCTCTCCGCCGTTTTCCCGCAGGAGCTTACGGATTTCTTCCACGTCCTCCGCTGTTCTTGTAAATGACGCCGCGACAAAATCAAAGCCTTCTCTGATTCCAAACAGGATATCCTCCCTGTCCTTCTCACTGATAAACGGCATACTCACATCATTTCCCGGAAGATTAATGCCCTTGCGGTTCGATACCTGCCCGCCGTTCTTCACAACACAATGCACATCTTTACCTTCAATGCTCACGACTTCAAGTCCAATAAGTCCATCATCGATGAGGACACTGTCACCCGGCCTCACATCTCTGTAGAGATCTTCATAAGTGACAGATACTTTCTCCTCCGTCCCCTCAATATCGTCCGGAGTCAAGATGAATGTCTGACCTTCTTCCAGCTCGGCCTTCCCTTCCGCAAATGTACGGATACGGATCTCCGGTCCCCTCGTATCCAGAAGAGCCGCCACAGGCCTTCCGAGACGCTCTCGGATCTCTTTCAACTTATCCAGACGCTCTTTCTGCTCCGGATGCGTTCCGTGAGAGAAATTAAATCTTGCAACATCCATTCCTTCTCTGACCATGGTTTCCAGTATATCGCCTTTATCGGTAGACGGTCCCAGAGTACATACAATTTTCGTTCTCCGCATCATAGTCCCTCCTGCATGAATTTTCCTATGAGCTCATTGTAGCATACAGGCCATTGTTTGCACAGTGAGGAAATTATACTTTACAGATCCACTCGTTTGTATTATACTAACACGAGTTAGTTATTTCTAACTATAATTCAGTCACACGGAGGATCTTACATTGAACATTATCGAAAAAATCACTGCCCTTATCTCCCTTTTCATGCTGATCGGCTGTATGCTTGCGCCGTTGAAACGTTCTTCTGCTGCTCAGAGACATCCATGGATACGCAGGTTTGTGGGATTCCATACAGTTTACGGTATTACTCTACTCGTAACAGGACTTGTCCACGGCATCCTTGCCGGACATGGTACGGCTATGATGACAGGGAAACTCGCTTGGATGCTGCTTCTGCTGCTTACCCTTCTTTCTCCTTTCAAAAAGAAGATGAAACAAAACACATGGAGATATACGCATCTTACGCTTGCGGCCGCAAGCAGTATTCTCGTAGTGATACATATACTCCATGCACTCATTTCCTGACCGAAACAGTCTACTCCCGCGCTGCCGTTATGATCTCTTCCTGGAATCCTGCGAATTCCAGCAGTTTTACCGCATTGTGGGAAGTCGCTGATCCCTTAAGCAGCTTATAGCTGAAGGTGATGTCCTCTTCCCCGATCTCTTCGCTGAAATGATAATTCACATAGTCCGCTGCCATCAGTTCTGTCAGCTCCTTGTCGTGGGTCGCCGCCAGAGCGATGCAGTTCTTATCTTTCAGATAATCAAGGATCGCGCGGGAAGCTCGGATGCGTTCTCCCGTGTTCGTTCCCCTCAGGATCTCGTCGATGGCGCAGATGGTCATCTTCTCCTCATTTAAACTGTCCAGTATCCTCTTCAGATAGCGGATCTCCCGGATAAAATAGCTCTCTCCCGCCATCAGGTCGTCCTTTACCGCCATAGAGGTGATGACCCCGGACGTCGGCAGAATAAACTGTCTTGCAGCACAGGTATTCAGCGATTGCGCAAGGATAGCGTTTACTGCCACCGCTTTGATAAACGTGGACTTTCCCGATGCGTTTGAGCCGGTGATAAGGCAGCTTCTCTCAAGCTCCAGACTGTTCGCCACCGGTTCTTTGATGAGCGGGTGGTAAATATCCCCCATCCGAATCTTCTTCTCCGACGTATACTCCGGCTGGCAGTACCATGGCAGACTCTTTCTGAAAGACGCCGTACTGATGGACACATCCAGCTCTCCGACACACTCATAGAGCGCCAGATACGCCGGTACGTTCTCGCTGAGCCTGCGCATCACTTTGTTGTAGGTCGTGACCTGCCAGAGCGTGATCCCCATTATATAATCGAGCAATATCTCCATCACATCGCCGCCCTGCCCTCCGTCTTTCTGGACGCTTAAAAATCTTGCCCCTTTCATGACCTTTTTCAGTCCGGCGAGCGCCTGCTCCATCTCCGGAAAAAGGAGTCTGATCTCTCTGCGTTTCGAGATCTTTCTGGCGTTTTCAAGCAGGCTGACCGTTGTCCCCACCATAGACAGCTCCACCGCGTTTCCCATTTTCACAAAAAAGTACACACCGAGATTACCGGCGCATATGCCGACGAACGCCATGCCCGCCGCATCATTTCGCAGAATGAGAAATGCAGCGAGAGCGCAGACGAAAAGCGCCTGAAGGAGCCGGTACACCCACGCATGGGAGAGCCGGTATTCATCGATGGCATCCAGATAGGCAGGGATAAAGTAGGAACCGCTGCCATTTCCAATGCCAAACAGACATTCTTCGATGGATTCGCGTTCTTTTTCATTTCCTGAAAAGGTGCGGACGCGCCGCTCAAAAAGCTGGCGTTCTTCCAGCGTCATGCTGTTCTTACGCAGCTTGTGGTACAGGATCTCCTCACCTACGGACGTATCGCACTGATTGATGCGCCAGAACACCTCGTTCATGGAAAGGTCGTTCCACGTGACATCATCCACACCGCTGCCGTCAGTTACCACGTCATCATAATTCCTGACATTCTCTTCCCAGTCCCGCTCTTTCGGCAGCTTGCCGAACTTTGTGTGTATGATCGTCCTGCGCTTCCGCTTCATATCTATATAAGAAATGAACCACATCACCCACACGAATATGATCACGCCCATGACAACAAGAATCGTATTCACCACCCTGATCACCGCCTCTTTTGTATTATTTAACTAGTACAATACTCTTTGTAGGCGGATTTGTCAACTCTTCTCTTCCTCCTCGTAAGAAGACAGGCAGAAGAGACAGGGTTTTCTATTGCAAAGCAGATGAAGAATCTGCGGGAAATGTCAGACACGCCTTGAACTGGTCGCAGTCGATCTGAATGTCAAATTCTCCGCCCAGCGCTTTCGCATACGTGCTCACGATCGCCAGTCCCAGACCGTTCCCTTCGCCGCTTCTCGCCTTATCGCCTCTGGCGAAACGCTCGATGATATCTTCCTTTGTAAAGTCCATGGGATAACCGGATGTATTCGTGATCTGCAGGCAGAGAAGTCTGCCTCTCCTGCCCGCCGTCTGCTCTGTTGCCTCCCCGGCAGCAGTTTCCCGCCCACCGGACGGCGCCGGAATGTCGGCAATGCCCAACTCTCCTGTCGGCTTTATGAATGTCTTTACGAACACCCTTGTGCCCTTCGCGGAATACTTGAGGGCATTTTCCACAAGATTCTGGCAGATGCGGTAAAAATAACTGTTGTCTGACACCAGTTCTGTATCTTCCTCTGTTAAGTTGGTGACAAATGTAAGGCCGCTGGCTTTGATACGGTCGTCCATGTCCGCGAATATCTGCTCAATCAGCCGGTTTACCTCAAATCTCTCCATATGAAGCTCCACATTTCCGCTGCTCGCCTTCGCCAGATTGAACAGGCTGTTGATCATTTCTTTTAACTTCTCCGCACGATCTGAGATCACACCCGTATAATCCCTGACGACGTCGCTTAACTCCTCTTTCTTGATCAACTCAATATAACCGACCATGGACGTCAGCGGCGTCTTCAGATCATGGGATACATTCGTGATCAAGTCTACTCTGAGCTGGTCGCTTCTCGACATTTTCTCCAGACTCTTTCGCTCAATCTCAAGCGCTTCCTCCACACGCTTCCTGTTGAGTTCAACAGACGCATCCATCACTTCCTGAAGTTTTTTCAGCCAGAACCGTTCGAAAGCTGCCCGGCAGACCAGATACTGGATCAGAGCACTGATGATCAGGATATATCCGGACGCATAGTTTGTATAATATTGCCAGTTCATCCACGCTCCTCCATTCGTCAGGTAGGTCAGATACCAGAATGCCGCGATAAAGGCTGCCGCCTCCGCGATGAGAAGTCTTTGATTCCAGATGCGGCGCACCCCTTTCCACTCTTCAAAATGCGTCTCGTCTTCTGAGCGCCAGTCTTTATATCTTTTCTCCAAATATTCTCCGAGGAGACCGTTCAGTCCCAGTCCCAGCAGGAGATTACAAAGTACTCCGAAAAAGAGTGCTTCCTCTGTCGGATGATGCCCCCTGTTTATGACCAGATTCAGTCCAAGATACACTCCTGCCCCGACAACAACCACCCCGCCTATCATCCGCAGATTCGCAAGGATAAATTCCTGCGCTTTTTTCTTAACTATATCTTTCCATCTTGTAGCCAATTCCCCACACCACCTTTACATATCTTGGTTTCTTCGTGTCAATCTCAATCTTTTCGCGGATATGGCGGATATGCACCATGACCGTATTCTCTACAGTATAGTTCGCGCTCTCCTGCCACACATTCTCATAGATCTGTTCTGCAGAAAACACCTGACCGGGATGCTCCATCAGAAGCTCCAGTATCTTGTACTCCGTGGCGGTCAGCCGGACCTCCTCGCCCTCCACGATGATGACCCTCTGCTTCTTATCCAGCACGAGTCCGCCGTTTATGATCTGATCCGCATCCGCCTTGGGAGCACCTCCTCCCCATGCCCGGTATCTCCGCAGATGCGCCTTCACTCTCGCCATAAGCTCCGCCGGATTGTACGGCTTCTCCACATAGTCGTCCGCTCCGAGTACCAGACCTGATACCTTATCGCTCTCCTCGGTCTTTGCGGAAAGAATGATCACCGGG
The DNA here is from genome assembly GCA_019118545.1 of Candidatus Mediterraneibacter merdavium. Lineage (GTDB taxonomy): Bacteria > Bacillota > Clostridia > Lachnospirales > Lachnospiraceae > Mediterraneibacter > Mediterraneibacter merdavium. Next base: position 54,397 of record DWYT01000059.1, read on the forward strand.
ATCTTCGTCCGCTCCCGCAGCTTCATCAATGCCGAGAGTCCGTTAAGCTTTGGCATCATCACATCCAGAAGAATCAGGTCGATCTGCTCCTTCTCCATCATGTCCAATGCCTGCATTCCGTCATATGCCGGAACCGCGCGATATCCTTCATATCTAAGAAGCTCGCTGATCGAATAGACGATCTCTCTATTGTCATCCACCACGAGGATCGTCGCCTCATAGGGACTCTCCTGCGCCGTCCCCGATCCTGTTGTCATACCGTTTTCCATATCTGCCTCCCCTATTCCAGTACGTTTTGCGCGCCTGTGTTTCTCTTCATATAAAACTATAATAGTGGAGGCTGAAAAAAACCTCAATGTAAATCTTAAAAATTTCTTATGCTCCGGGAGAGGAGATGAAATTTAATTTCAAGATTGTAGCACCCTGTTCTTAATGATATAATATCCATTAGGAAGAAGGCTCCGGTGCTTTGATTTACCGGGACTACGGCAGGGCAGGGGATTTCAGTCTGTTTGGCAAAATTGCCAATACGCTGAAACGGCAGGCATGGTTCATGGATAACGTATCGGTATGTCAGCACCACGAACTACCGAATTAGGGAATAACTTTTTGAACTTTATATTACTTGAGGAATACGAGGAGGTACCTGATATGATATTTGATTCTATTGATAACAAAGACAGCTATAAACATTTTCCTTTACTCTTTCAAGCTCTGGATTTTCTTTCCAACCTCCCTGAAAATACCTTGCCTTCGACAGGCACAATATTGATAGAGGATCAGTTGTTTTTCAATCCCGTTACATTGGTATCCAAGCCGGAAAGCGAATGTATTTTCGAAGCGCACAGAAAATATATTGATCTTCACTATATCGTAGAAGGAGTCGAACGCATTGGTACTGCAGACATCACCGCCCTGACGGAAACCGTTCCTTATTCAGAAGAGAAAGATATCGGATTCTTTGCAGGAACAGCAGATGGATACTATAATCTAAAACCCGGCCAGTTTATGCTCTGCTTTCCTCATGACGCGCACAAGGTTGCGATCATGTCCGACAGACCCGCTCCTATTAAAAAAATTGTTTTTAAAATCAAAGCACAGTAAAACAGGTCGGTCCCCGTTTTTTCTCTTACTCTACCGCTGTCTGTCTCACGCGGTTTAAACCCTTCGCCACTGCCGGAATGAGGATCACAACAATCGTAATGATCATCTCCGGAAGGATGTAGCTGTAGTTATACGCGATCGGATAGATGCTCTTTAAAGACTGCGGGAAGTTTCTGCTAAATATTCTGCCAGTCTTTCTTCCACGCACGTTTTTACTTCCTCCGCGATGTTCTTTGCACATGCTTTACTCATGCCGATGTCCGCCCCAACGGCAAGGATATCTTCCATTCCCGGATTTTTCCCGTTCCCGTGGACTGTTGTGGCATGTTCTCCTCCGAGCGAATAACTGTATGTCAGATCGTATGCGGGGGACAGAACCCAGCGTCCTTCCTCCTCTCTGTATAAATAGGTAAAATTTTTAGAATGGTCGTCTCTGTTATGCGCAAATACATTAAAACACATCAGCCGGTATAATTTTTCAATCTCTTTAAAATCCTTTGTCAACTCCAATGTCAGCTTCATCAGGATATTATAATCAAGATTGGGAATCCTGTGGGATGTTTCCAGTAAAGCCGCTGCCGATATCATATGCACTCTTTCCTCTCTGCCGTCCTTTTGCCGCTTTCTGTCATACCGCCTTGTTCCGAAATATCCGTTGCAATATCCGGATGGAAAGAGTCTGGTCTCTTCCATTTCAATCCCGCACTCTTTTGCACATAATGAATACTCATACTCTTGTCTTCCAATATTCTCGTCATCCGATGAAGAAGGGAATTTAATGATCCAGTCCTCTCCGTTTATCTGTGTCAATATCTTAGGTCTTGCCCCGCCGGATAAACCGCCCAGACGATAAAGTTCATCCAGATTGTCCGTGTACTCCGACTTTAATATCCTGCTGCATTCCGCCGCGATTTCATCCAGATCCATTTTGGTATCTGTTATATCAAAATGCTGCTCCGGCTCATAACACAAGGCCCCCATTCCGGAATGTCCCACAATAGAGAGCCTCGTCAGATTGCCGATCTCGTGCGGATTCACATGATTCTTGAGCATAAGCCGATCCACAAGCAGCCTTCCCCATCCGTCCGGCAGACTGTCCGCAAACACGCCAAAAATACCCTCAAACGGATCCAGTTTCGGCAGGAACACTTTTTTCTCCAGAGGAAGGGAAAACGGACTGATGGAAAAGCCACTTTGCAGCCATTCGTCATCATATTCAAATGCCGCCAGCCTTCCCTTATACAGCGCCATCGTTCCTACTTTTCTTCCGTGGTAAAGTACATGCAAGCGTTCAGTTCTTATCATGGATGACCTCCTCTATGGACAGAAACGGGGCCTCTTCAAACAGGCTTTCCATTTCGTTTCCCAACTCAAGCGCCACGGCAATCTTCGTCAGAGACAGAAGCGATATCTCCCCACTCTGCTCAAATCGTTTCAGAGAACCCAAACTTACACCTGACTTCTCGCTCAGCTTTTTCTGTGAAATTTTTCTTCTTCGACGGATACTGCGAATCCTGTCGGCTATTATCTTATTGATTTCTGTTGGTGTTTTTCTTTCAAAAAAATAATTAATCATAGATAATATATTAGTCTATTACTGTATTTTAATCAATAATTATCTAATATATTATCCATATATTCAAAACAATTCATCCGTTTAATCCACTAATGGACTATGCTATCCAGACAAAAGCAGGAAATAGTCACAAAAATCCATAATAAAGTGACTAATCAGGTATGCCCTCTTCCCTTACTCTACCGCCGTCTGTCTCACGCGGTTTAAACCTTTCGCCACTGCCGGAATGAGGATCACAACGATCGTAATGATCATCTCCGGAAGGATGTAGCTGTAGTTATACGCGATCGGATAGATGCTCTTTAATGACTGCGGGAAGTTATCCGGCATATAGTCCATCCAGTACAGGTATCCGCCGATCACGTGAAACACGCCTCTCGCAAGTCCCGCCGCGATATAGCCTTTCAGCAGACCATTCTTGCTTTTCGCAAAAAAGCCTGCAACACCTAAAGCGGCGAATGCCAGTATGTAATCGCAGCACACTTGAAAGAAGCTTAAGACATACGGTTCCTGAATAAACTGGAGCACCCCATAAGCCAACCCCACAAGGATTCCTGTACCGACGCCATACCAGTTTCCGACCAGTACGATGAACAGCATACTGCACAGCGTGATACTTCCGCCCCACGGCATCTCCCACAGCTTGATGTAAGACGTGATAAACGCCAAAGCCATTGCCATCGCACAGAACACAAGCTGCTTTGTACTCATCTTATTCTTTTCAGAGTGTTTTCCCGCAAGATAGATCGCCACAAGGAAGAATACGATCCCGGCAATGATGGTGACTGCGTATCCGGCAGTAGTCAGACCGCCTTCCGCATTGACAAGTAATTCAAACATAATAAAACCCTCCTGTTCTCAGATTGAAAACAAGAGGGCGTAAAAGCACTCATAACATAATCCCTCCGTTGGCATTATCCAAATCAGGTTATGGGTCGAAGTTTACAACTTCCTCTCAGCCTGTACTACAAGCTCCCCTTGTCATCAATCTTATTTAATTGTAAATTCCTGTCGGATTTTATAATACGGCGGGAAAGAGCAAATGTCAAGACAGAATCCCAAGCTTTCCTCTTATTCTACCGTAACCATATCTGGCTTTGTCTTATAATACATTGCCCTTGTAATTTTGCTTTTTTCCAGATATCCCTGCTCCGCAAGGTTTTCCA